>NZ_VMLZ01000009.1:0-18095 GCF_013276955.1 Streptococcus sp. 1453 | reverse complement strand
TTTTCCTTCGTCAAGTAATTTTTTATCTGTTACTTGTGTGCCAGCTGGTACTTTGACAGCGTCTTTGATTGCTTGTTCATCTTCTGCTTTTGTGACTTTTGAATCTTTAACAGGTGTTTCGCTTAGTTTCGCTGTGTCTGCTGTTGGTGTTGTTGTCGCTGCAGTGTTCCCTTCTACTGGCACTTCTACTACATCTTTGCTTCCGTCTCCGTAGGTTACCTCTACTTTAACTACTGGTTTGCCTGCGTTATTTGCTCCACCGTTTGCACTTTGGTCTGTACCTTCTACTACTTTTCCTTCGTCAAGTAATTTTTTATCTGTTACTTGTGTGCCAGCTGGTACTTTGACAGCGTCTTTGATTGCTTGTTCATCTTCTGCTTTTGTGACTTTTGAATCTTTAACAGGTGTTTCGCTTAGTTTCGCTGTGTCTGCTGTTGGTGTTGTTGTCGCTGCAGTGTTCCCTTCTACTGGCACTTCTACTACATCTTTGCTTCCGTCTCCGTAGGTTACCTCTACTTTAACTACTGGTTTGCCTGCGTTATTTGCTCCACCGTTTGCACTTTGGTCTGTACCTTCTACTACTTTTCCTTCGTCAAGTAATTTCTTATCTGTTACTTGTGTGCCAGCTGGTACTTTGACAGCGTCTTTAACTTTTTGTACATCTTCGTCTTTTGTTACTTGCGAATCTTTGACAGGTGTTTCACTTAGTTTCGCTGTGTCGGCGGTTGGTGTTGTTGTCGCTGCAGTGCTCCCTTCTACTGGTACGTCAACTGTTCTTGTAATACCATCATGAGTTACTGTTACTGGAACAACTGTCTTGCCACCTTTTTCTGCAATTTCCCCATATTCTACAGTGTAAGTATTATCTAAATCCTTACCGTTTGCTGTTACTTTCGCTTTTACTGCATCTCTATCAGCTTGTTCTGTTAAGTTTTCTCCTACTTTAGGTACAACAGAAATTTTCGCTGCTCCATTTTTCACCCCTAATGTAAAATCTTCTGCTTTACCTGATAAAGCTAACCGTGCTTGTTGTAATTTATCAAGAGCATCATCCACTTCTGGTTGAGTAGCATCTTGCTTATCATACACTTCTTGAGCTTTTTCTAAAGCGGCATCGTAAGCTTTTTTCTTAGCGACATCTGTTTCTTTAGCATAAGCTGGTGATTTTTTAACAGCGTCATCTTTGTTCAAATCGATTTCTGCTTTTAAAGCATCTTTCGATACAGGTACAGCAACCTCTTTTCCTGTTAATTCTTTAATTGCTTTTGCTAGATTGTCAATTAAAGTAGCTACTTCTGATGTACCAGCTGCATTTTCTGGATCAGCTGTATTTTTATCTGCTACTTTTGAAGCTGCATCTTTCGCTTTATCAAAAGCGGTTTTCTTATCTTGAGCTGCTGTATTATATGTTTCCGATTCCTTAACTTTTTTAGCTTCTGCTACTAATTGTTGTAGAGAATCCATCTTAGAATCTAACTCTTGAGCTCTTGTCACAATAGTATCAATTTCATCTTTATTTCCAGCTTCTTTTAACAACTCTGTTAATTCCGTTTTTTGAGCTTCATTTAAATGAAGTAAGTTTCCAATTGTTGCTATTGCTTTGTCTCGAATTCCTTTTATTTCAGCATCTTCTATAATTCTATCTAATTGAGCTTTTGAGTCAGCAGCATCAACATCTTCTTTATACTTCCTTTTATCTTCTTCCGACAATCCAGGAATTTGATCAATTTTCTGTTTATACTCTTCTTTTAACTTATTCGCTTCTTCTTGAGCTTTTTGAGCTTCATTTTGAGATTTTTGTGTCTCAGCTTCTTTTAGAACTTTCTCTACCTCTGCTACAGTAGTTTTTCCATCAATCTGTGTTTTGTATTCATCAGCTGTTGGATTTTTTAGAGAATCTTTAATTTGATCAATTTTTTCTTTTGTAGATGTTTTTGCATTTTCTAAGTTTTTAGCATCTGCTTGTTGACCGATTTTATCAAGTAATTCTTTTGTATAATCAGCCGCTTTATTTCCAGTTCCGTCTCCATCTGCTGGATCTGTAATAGCTTGATTGTCTACTTGTTTTCTTAACGCTTCTTTTTCAGCTTCTGTTAAATACTTAGCTGAGTTAATTTTATCTTTTACTTGACGTTTTTTAGCTTCAATCGCTTTTTCATTTTCTGAATTTTTAGCAATTGCAGCATTTACAACATTATTTATATCGTCTTGAGTTGTTTTTCCAGTTAATTGATTTTTATAGTACTCTTTTTCTTTTGGAGAAAGATAAGTTAAATCTTCAATGGCTTTTTTACCTTTTTCAATTGCTGAATCCACATTTATGGTAACTTTTTGTTTAAAAAGATGCTCTTTTGGGATATACGGTTTTGGCGTTGTATCATCTCCTACAATAAATCCCTTCCCATAATCAGCACCAGAACGTGTAATAAAAGGAGAAATGAATTTCCCAATGAATTTATCTGATACCCCTTCGCCAACACTGATAATCTTATTTTCATTAAGTTTCATTCCATTTATAGCATAAAAATTCTCCACAGCTTTTTCAAGCTCATCAAGCTTGATGTTGTTTATATCTTCTACTGGATAAGGATTTTTCTTATAGCTATACCCACTTCTTTCTGCTGCTATCGTCTCCGCAGCATTTGGATCTTCATAAACAAGAGAAGTTCCTGGAATTACATCTGTAGAATCATCTTTATATGTAATTGTTGCAGTTCCATCATTTCCAATTTTGATACCCTCTTTGCCATCCTTCAAATTATCTACAAATTTATTTTGATCTTCTGGAAGAGAACTACTAGTATTATCTTGGTTCACTTCCCAAATTTTCTCTTTTAATTTATCTTTTTCTTTTTGTGTTAAACTCGTAGTATTTCCTACACCAAGTCTATCTGGAAGCTTAGGTTCAAAAAATTCCTTATCCTTGTAAAGTGGTGGAACCTCTACTGTAGAAACCTTGAAATGACTTAGAAATGATAATCCACGTCCAACTTTAACACCCGCACCAAAATCTAATGTATATTTCCCATTTTTTAGAGTTGGGTCAATAACTTTGTATGTCGCTTCAACTGTGACGCTTTCGTGAGCTGCTCTTTCCCAATCAGAATACATACTTCTCGTATTATTTCTGAAAGAGTCATAAATACCTTGGGCACTTGGACTTCCATCTATAGAATCCCCAACTCTCCACCAAAACATACCATTAAGGTCTCCACGATAAGTCCAACCACGTTCACCAGTTGCATCGTTGTAACGGTTAGAACTCTTTGGATTCCCAGCATCAAGCTTATCCGACATATCCTTGTTTTGATAACGTGAACCTACAGAGTTAGATCCTGAGACCCAAGGTTTATCACCTGTCCAACTCGTCATTTCCCTACCAGTCTCATTGCTTCCATTATACAAAATGATCTTCGTAGGTTCCGTCACCCCTACTGGCGTTGTAAACCAAAAATCTGGACGACCACTATATTTCGCTACTCGAGTCCCATTGAAACCACCGTTATATTTATAAGTAACAGTTACATAGGGATTTGTTTTGCTATATTTTGACCAATCAACTTTTATATCTATTTCTTGATCTACGTTTACTCTATCATGAACTGAACTATCTGGCGCAGAAAATGGTGTGTCTCCTTTATTAGAGTACAAAGTAGTAACATTTCCACCCTGTTGATCTCTAAATGTCACCAGTGCCGCATCTACGACATCTGGGGTCGTAGCCGCCCCAACTAAAGATGCCCCTATCAAACACGACGCTGCTCCAAAGCTAAACTTTCTAATCGAAAACTTTTCCACACGCTGCCACATTTGCTTGGAGCGTTTCTGCGTTCTCTTATACTTCATTCTTTGATCTCCATTTTTTATTTTTATTGCTTCTTATTCAAAAAGCTGATGCACTACAATAAAACTTTATTATAATATATCTACTTTAGGTGATAAGAATATACGTACATTATAGCATAAAATCCCCCCCCCGTCCACTTTTAGCCTCATTTTTACTTTAATTAAAATATATAGAAATTTACCTTATTTGCTATCGTTTTGTCACTAATTTCTTATACAGATTTATAAATTTTAATCGATTCCTATTCAAAAACATAAAACAAGTCATTCTAGCTATCTGAAGCCCTATCCACCTCCAGTTACTTCATCAAAAGTAAAAAATAAAAAAAGACCCTACCAGAACCAAAAAGCGTCTGGTAAGGTCTTTTTCTAAATCCAGTCACTAGGCTTAACTAAAAAGCATGACTAGCAATGTTATTGAATGTGGCTAGCTAAATCTTCCTGAGCTTTTTTATTTGACTCAGCTTTTTCTTTTAACCATTTTTCATAGAGTTCTTGGTACTGTTTCGCAGTTACCGGCTCTTTTTGCAGTTCAACATATTTGTAGTTGTCAGCATCTCCCTTATGACCAACGAAAGAGAAAGCTCCTGTAAACGGTACAGTCTTACGGAAGATTGGGTTGGCTCCGCCACTTTGAACTGGTAGGAAGAGGGCGCTGTCAGTCAACCAAGCTTGGACTTCAGCAAATTTTTCATAACGAGCCTGAGTATTTTCAACTTCGCTATCTGCTTCATCTAGTAACTTTTTGTAAGCAGAAAGTCCAATTTTTTCTTTTACTTCATTATCTTTTCCAGCAGTTAACCCAATATTATTAAGCTGTGAACCTGACTCTGGATCCAAGAGATCAAGATAAGTTTTCGGATCTGAGTAATCTCCACTCCAACCTGAAATATCAATGTCATAGTCCTTTTGTTCAGCTGTATCTGCAAAGAATGTAGCTTGATCCTTCTCGTCTGGAGAAAGTTGAATCACGTCAATCACAATGTTGTCCGCCCCAAGGGTTTCTTCCACTGTCTGCTTAAAGGAACTTGCTTGTTGCACATCTAACTTGGCCGTCTGGTCAACTGGCATATCCAAATGAATTGGGAAGGTCACGCCTTCTGCTTGCAAGGTTTCTTTAGCTTTAGCAAATGCTGCCTTGGCTTTTTCAGCATTTAAAAAGGCAGGTTGCGCATCATTCAAATTGATATTCGACCACTCTGTACCATAGTTAATAATCTTTTCATTGACAATATCTCCAAAATTTTTACCACCGATTTGGACAAAATCACTTGGGATAAGCGTGTTACGCAAGATACGGTCTGCTCCATATTCACCATTTGTCTGCGCTGCATAAGCATGACGGTCAAAGGCAAAGTTGACAGCCTGACGGAAATCCTTATTTTGCATGGCCGCAAGTGAATCTGTCTTTTCCTTATCAGACTGTTTCATGGTCTGCTTGTAACTTTGACGATTAACATTAAAGAGATAATAGAAGGTAACTGAGTTCTGCGGTGTATAGGTAATCTTGTCCTCATTCCCTTTTTTCAACTGATCAAACACTGAGCTTGTCGGGAAGATACGACCGTCCGAGTAGTTCCCTTCCAAAAATCCTCTCGCCAAACTATCTTGGTCAGAACCGTCAAAGAAAGAGAGCTTCACTTTCTCAATTTTCACATTATCCTTGTCCCAATAATTAGGGTTTTTATCAAATTCAATCAAAGATTTTGATGAGAAAGATTTAAACAAGTAAGGACCATTTGATAAGATACTGGATGGTGTCACACTTCCAAAGTCATCTCCCTTAGATTTCAAAAAAGCCTCATTTACCGGACTCAAAATGCCCCCAGTAGTCTTAGAATTCCAGTAAGATTCCGGCTTATTCAAAGTATATTGAAGAGTATAGTCATCCACTGCCTTAACACCAACAGTCTCAAAGTCAGATGTTTCCCCCTCAACGTACTCTGCGAGGCCCTTGATAGAGTCTTGGACCAAGTACAAGTTTTCAGCCTTTTTATCAGCTGCATACTTGAGACCTGTCACAAAGTCATGAGCCGTTACATCCGCATACTCTTCGCCCTCTGAAGTGTACCATTTCGCCCCCTGACGGATTTTATAAGTGTAGGTCAAACCATCTTTTGACACCGTCCATGACTCAGCCATAGATGGAATGAGATTACCATACTTATCATTTTCTAACAAGCCATCAATCAAGTTAGTCGTGATACTAGAAGTGGAACCACGTGTTGACGTAATGTAGTCCAAGGTATCAGGATTACTAGTAAATACATAAGAGTAGGTTTTCTCAGCATTACTTGATTGGGAAGACCCACACGCTGCTAAAGCTAGACCTGCTGTCAAAGCCATAGCTCCAAAAAGCATAACTTTTGATTTCTTCATGATTATTCTCCATTTTTTACAGTATGTGAAATATTATACACCATTTAAGCAAAAATATAAAGCCTTTTTGAACTTTTTTACAAAAATAAAAATCAGTAGACTCGAGTTCCTACTGATTTTTGTTATGGTTCGTTTGGATTATGCAGCCAAAACTTTGCGTCCTTTACGACGACGAGCTGCCAATACGCGACGACCGTTTTTAGTTGACATACGGTTACGGAATCCGTGTTTGCGCGCACGACGAAGTTTACTTGGTTGATAAGTACGTTTCACGATGAATACCTCCTCATAGATTTTGTATTCGTTTAGCCGGCTATAAAGTGATCAGTTACTAAACATACTTTACTATTCTATCTGATTCTTTCACTTTTGTCAATAGCTCAAGGCAAATGTTTCCAGCTTTTTGGCGCTTTTTCGAATGTAAGCCCTATCTACGATACTGTTTCAAGAAACGAGTCATCTTTTCTTGGATTTGGGCTAGTTCATCAACACGAGGAAGGTAAACGATACGGAAGTGGTCTGGTTCCTTCCAGTTAAAGCCGCGACCATGAACCAATAGAACCTTTTCCTGCTTCAAGAAATCAAGGACAAACTGCTCATCATCATCGATACGGTACATATTGCGGTCGATTTTAGGGAAGATATAGAGTCCAGCCTTGGGTTTAACAGCAGACAAACCTGGAATCTCTTGAATGGCATTATAAATGAAATTTCTTTGCTCATAAATTCGTCCACCAGGAAGGAGCAATTCATCAACTGATTGGTGACCACCTAGTGATGTTTGTACGACTTGCTGGGCCAAAACGTTAGAGCAAAGGCGCATATTGGATAGCATATTGAGCCCTTCGATATAGCCCTTGACATGAGTCTTAGGACCAGACAAGACCATCCAACCCACACGGAAACCAGCGATACGATGGGATTTTGACAGACCATTCATGCTAACACAGAAGACATCTGGTGCCAAGCTCGCCACAGGCGTATGCACATGTCCATCCATTACCATGCGGTCATAAATTTCATCCGCAAAGATAATCAAATCGTTTTGACGGGCAATCTCAATAATCTCCAACAAGAGTTCCTTAGGATAAAGGGCTCCAGTTGGATTATTTGGATTGATAAGGACGATTGCCTTGGTATTGGAAGTGATTTTTGACTTGATATCGTCAATATCTGGGTACCATTCTGCAGCTTCATCACAGATATAGTGAACGGCATTTCCTCCAGCTAGGCTGACAGCTGCTGTCCAGAGAGGATAGTCTGGCATTGGCACTAAGACCTCATCCCCGTTGTCCAAAAGCCCCTGCATGGACATGACAATCAACTCACTGACACCATTTCCAAGGTAGATATCATCAATATCTACGTTTGGGAATTTCTTCAATTGACAATACTGCATAATAGCCTTACGGGCTGAGAAAATCCCTTTGGAGTCAGAATATCCTTCACTATCACGCGCATTCATAATCAAGTCATGAATGACCTCGTCTGGCGCTGTAAAGCCAAATTCTGCTGGATTTCCTGTATTCAGACGTAAAATCTTTTCTCCGTTTGCTCGCATCCGCATGGCTTCTTCCAAAACAGGACCACGGATATCATAAGCAACATGCTCTAACTTACTAGACTTGTTATATTCTTTCATCTTGTTTCCTCAATTCATCGAGATAGTAACATTATACCACTAGAAAGAAAATGCGACAAGTTTACTGAAATGTGTTACTAAAATCCTACAGAAGAAAAACCTCACTAAAAGCGAGGTCAAACAGGGGAGATAGCAGGTATTTTGCGAAAAAACACATCACATACCAAAAGATAAACCTAGAAAAAGCAAGCCTAAAAAGGAGTCATAAAGAAGATTGAACATGAGGAAAAGTCCCCATATCATCAAGTAATCCCAACGCCCACTTCGTTTTGCAACTAGGAATAAGATTAGATGGTAGAGTAGGTGAAAGACTAAAAATCCGATAAACCCTGGATAAAGAAACGGTACCAGACTCTCTAATTGCCAGATCATGACAACTTCTACCAAGACTGACACTAGGATAATTCCATAATAAAGGAAATTTGATGTTTGAAAAGAGTTTTTCATCATTCTCCCTCCCTTCACTTCTTTCCTGCTATCCTTTCTTTTATTTTATCATATATTTATATAGATTTTAATCGCTAACATTCTTTTAAAAAATACTTTTTTTGCTTTACTTCTATAGTGAAAAGGTTTACAATGATAGTAAGAAAATTTCAGGAGGTTTCATTATGGCACAACGTTACCAAAATATCATGGTCGCAATCGATGGTTCTAAAGAAGCGGACTTGGCTTTTATCAAGGGAGTTCATTCTGCTCTACGAAACGACGCTAAACTCACCATCGCCCATGTCATTGACACACGCGCTCTCCAAAGCGTATCCACCTTTGATGCTGAAGTTTACGAACAACTCCAAGTTGACGCTGAAAGTCTGATGAAAGAGTACGAAAAACGTGCTAAAGATGCTGGTGTGGCAGATGTTCATATCGTCATTGAAATGGGAAATCCAAAGACCCTACTAGCACGTACTATTCCAGATGCTGAGGAAGTGGACCTCATCCTAGTTGGCGCAACTGGTCTCAACGCCTTTGAACGCCTCTTGGTCGGCTCTTCATCTGAATACATTCTCCGCCATGCTAAGGTCGATTTGCTGGTTGTGAGAGAACAAGAAAAAACCTTATAATTACAAAGAAAAGGAGCTCAGCGCTCCTTTTTGTTTACTATTTATACTCTTCGAAAATCTCTTCAAACCACGTCAACGTCGCCTTGCCGTACTCAAGTACATCCTGCGGCTAGTTTCCTAGTTTGCTCTTTGATTTTCATTGAGTATTATTTCTCTCTTTATGGCGTTCGTAAGCCTTGAGCTGGCGCTGCAGTTCCTTTTTAATAGCAGGTTCTGGAGCATATTTTTCTTCCCAATCATCTGGTTTTAAGATTTTATGGGTCACTGGATCAAAATGAGCCTTGCCATCTGGAAAAATTTTCCCCATATTAGCCTGATGAACAATATCAAAAATACGTTCTGGGTCCACCCCCATCAAGACAAAACTACCGTAGGTGAAATAAAGCGTGTCAATCAAGGCATCCACTTGCCCTACCAAATCTTGCTGAGCAGGCGTCTTCTTAGCTACTTTATCTGCCGCCTTATCAAGAGCCTGATGAAGTTGCGATAGAGCTTGACCAAAGTCCTCTTCAGAAGGGCTGGCAGCTCGAACAAACTCCACCAATTCTTCTATTTTAAAGCCAGCCCTATGGGTTGCACCTTCTAAATCCCAAGCTCGAGGTTCTTCTTGAGTCCGTTCATCCATCATGTGGTGGAAGGTTTTAACCTTATTGAAATGATAGTCACGGCTGACAAAGACTTTTTCTGAAGACAAAACACCAAAATGTTCCAGGGCCTTGTGGATTCCGTCTTGTTGATTGCTAGTGGTAATGTGCTTGGCAACTTCCTTAACACTGCTACTACCATTTCCCATAGCGACCGACATACCGACACCAGCCAGCATTTCAAGGTCGTTATCTGAGTCCCCAAAGGCCATGACTTGATTAAGGTCAAAGCCATATTCTTTTCCAACTCGGCGAATGCCTTCTAATTTAGAATTTCCCTGATTGATGACATCCGCTGCAAAAGGATTGCTACGTGTCAATTTCAAGTCTTCAAAATCAGCTGCCGCCTTCTCAGATTCTTCTGGTGTCATCAGCATCAAAACTTGGTAGATAGGCTGATTCATCAGATGAAGCAGGTCTTCTTCCTTTTGGGGAACAACCTTGCTGACCATGCGATTAAACGAATGACTCACTGTTCGGGTTAAAACAGAGGGAACGAAGCGACTGATTCGTTGGGAAAAAGAACCCAGACCAAAGGACATGATTTTGGAACCCAGCATGGCATCCTTGGTCCCTAGGGCAATCTCCTTGCCCTCTTTTTTAGCATAGCTAATTAGATGGCGCAAATGTAACTTGGAAATTGGGCTCGTGAACAAGACTCTTTCTTTATTAAAGATATACTGGCCATTATAGGTTACCGCAAAATCCAGATCCAAATCGTCCATCAATTCCTTAACAAAAAAAGGTCCTCTCCCTGTCGCTACGCCAACTAGTACCCCTTGTTCTTTGACAATCTTAATCGCGTCCTTAGTGGATTTCAAAACACTCTTGCGATCGTTGACCAAGGTTCCATCGATATCAAAAAAAACAGCTTTGACTTCCATCCTATCCCAATCTCCCCTTTTGTGATACAATGATTATACCACATTTCAGAAAGAGTGAGTAAATCATGCCTAAGAAAATCCTTGTTTTACATACGGGTGGGACTATTTCCATGCAGGCCGATGCTTCTGGCGCTGTTGTGACGAGTTCAGATAATCCCATGAATCATGTGTCCAATCCTCTTGAAGGAATCCATGTCCACGCCTTGGACTTTTTTAACCTGCCAAGCCCTCATATCAAACCCAAGCATATGCTGGCCCTCTACCAGAAAATTAAAGAGGAAGCTGCTAACTACGATGGAGTGGTGATCACACACGGGACCGATACTTTAGAGGAAACAGCCTATTTCCTTGATACCATGGAAGTTCCCCATATGCCTATCGTTCTAACAGGTGCCATGCGCAGCTCCAATGAACTCGGCAGTGATGGTATTTATAATTATCTGAGTGCTTTAAGGGTGGCTAGCGATGACAAGGCTGCTGACAAAGGAGTTTTGGTCGTTATGAACGATGAAATCCACGCTGCCAAATATGTCACCAAAACACATACGACTAACGTCAGCACCTTCCAGACTCCAACACACGGTCCACTTGGTCTGATCATGAAACAGGAAATCCTCTACTTTAAAACAGCTGAACCTCGTGTTCGCTTTGACCTTGATCACATACAAGGATTAGTCCCTATCATCTCTGCTTATGCTGGTATGACAGATGAGCTGATTGATATGCTGGATTTGGAACAATTGGACGGTTTGATTATCCAAGCCTTCGGAGCTGGTAATATTCCCAAAGAAACGGCTCAAAAATTAGAAAGCCTTCTGCAGAGAGGAATCCCAGTCGCCCTGGTTTCACGATGCTTTAACGGTATCGCTGAGCCTGTTTATGCCTACCAAGGTGGGGGCGTGCAGTTGCAAAAGGCAGGTGTCTTCTTTGTTAAAGAACTCAACGCCCAAAAAGCCCGTTTGAAACTCCTCATTGCCCTCAATGCCGGACTAAAAGGGCAGGCTTTGAAAGACTATATGGAAGGGTAAGTCTCTTCGAAAATCTCTTCAAACCACGTCAGCTTCACCTTGCCGTATGTATGGTTACTGACTTCGTCAATCTTATCTACAACCTCAAAAACATGTTTTGAGCTGACTTCGTCAGTTCTATCTGCAACCTCAAAACAGTGCCTTGAGCTGACTTCGTCAGTTCTATCTGCAACCTCAAAACAATGTGTTGAGCTGACTTCGTCAGTTTCATCTACAACCTCAAAGCAGTGTGTTGCGCAGCCTTTAACCAGCCGCCTAGTCCGCTCTGTGATATTCATTAAGTCAACATCTCTTGTTTAAGAGCAAAAAATCAGGAAATCTGCACGATTCCCTGATTTTTTCTATTTCCGTTTTCGTGTTGAGCGACGTTCTGTCAAACCATGAGGTAAGAGAACTTCACGTTCTTCCAACTCTTCCTTGTGCATAATCTTGGTCAACATACGCATACTAATGGCACCAAGGTCATAAAGAGGTTGGGCAATCGTTGTCAAGTTTGGACGGGTAAAGCGTGAGATTTGTGAATCATCACTAGTAATAATCTCAAATTCTTCTGGTACTGACACACCTTTATCAGCAAGACCGTTCAAGACACCTGCCGCCAACTCATCACCTGTCACAACTGCTGCAGTTGCATTTGATGAAATCAAACGCTCTGCCAAGGCGTAACCATCATCATAGCTATATTTAGATTCAAATACCAAACCCTCACTATAAGCGATTCCTGCTTTTTTCAAGGCTTCCTTGTAGCCAACTAAACGAACCTTACCATTGATGTCATCCACTAGCGGACCGCTAACGAAAGCAATACGCTCATTTTCTTTAGCAAGGTAACTCACTGCATCAATCGTTGCTTGCTTGTAGTCAATATTGACACTTGGCAACTGGTGCTCAACATCGACAGTTCCTGCTAGAACAATCGGAGTACGTGAACGCGAAAATTCTGAGCGAATTTTATCTGTCAAGTGATAACCCATAAAGATAATGCCATCTACCTGCTTTGAAAAGAGGGTATTGACAACAGAAACTTCTTTCTCGTTATCTTCATCGCTATTAGCTAGGACAATATTGTACTTGTACATTTCTGCAATATCATCAATCCCCTTAGCCAAACTCGAAAAATAACCATTGGTAATATTTGGAATCACGACACCGACAGTGGTTGTCTTTTTACTTGCAAGACCACGCGCAACTGCATTTGGACGATAATCCAATCGATCAATTACCTCTAGCACCTTTTTACGGGTATTCTCTTTTACATTTTTATTGCCATTGACCACACGACTGACCGTCGCCATGGAAACACCTGCTTCACGAGCGACATCATAAATGGTTACTGTATCATCTGCATTCATTCCTTTTCCTGCCCTTTCTATCCCACACATTCTTTTACAAGTAGAGGCACCGATTGAAGCTCTACATCTACTTACAAAAGTGAAGATGTGAAAATTTCGTTTTCATGTTTCTACTTATTCCATTCTATCACTAATTGTAAACACTTTCAAGTGTTTTTTGAAGATTGATTGAAAAAATTTCATAGAAATCGAAGATTTAGCTCCTTGCTACCACCTTAGACGAAACAAAAAGGAGGAAACCAAGCCCTCCTAAAGTTAGGTATTGTTCCATTCAATCCCACCAATTTTAGCACATAATGGTTTTCGAGTTATGATAGTATCACAACCAACCAGATTCTTTCGCTATATTAGCTGCCTCTGTTCGATTACCAGCATCTAGTTTCGAAAGAATATTGGTGACATAGTTTCGGACTGTTCCGTTTGATAAATAAAGTTGATCTGCAATTTCTTGGTTAGACAAGCCTTGAGCAATTCCCTTTAAAACAGCAATCTCTTGTTCTGTTAATGGATTGGGATGCGTCATCACCACTTCCATCAATTCAGGCGAATACTCCTTGCCTCCTTCGAGGACAGTATGCAAAGTTTGCATGAGGTCTGCAATGCTTCTTTCTTTCAAGACATAAGCATCTACTCCAGCCTTGACTGCACGTTCAAAATACCCTGGGCGCTTGAAAGTCGTCACTACAACCACCTTTGTTTCAAGCTTTTCTGCTCGTATCCACTCCAAGACTTCAAGACCTGTCTTCACAGGCATCTCTACATCAAGAATGGCAATATCTACGGACTCTTTTTCTAAGAGTTGTATTGCTTCTTGCCCATTCTTGGCTTGTAAGACAGACTCCACGTCCGGTTGAAGTGTGAGCAATTGACACATGGCATCTCGCAACATACTTTGATCTTCTGCGACTAATACTTTCATCTACTTTCTCTCCTTATAAGGTAGTCGAACTTGCACTTCTGTCGGTTGTTTCTGACTAATTACCTTTACTTCTCCCGAAAATGGAAGAACACGATCTCGAACTGTATGGAGGTCATCCCCCTTTATAGAAGTAAAGCCACAGCCATCATCTCTCACTGTTAAAATGAGTTCTTTCTCTGTCCGTTCTAATTTTAAGTAGACTTTAAACGCTTTAGCATGTTTGATGATGTTGGTCACTAATTCAAGCAAAATCATGGAAGCCGTTGACTCCAATTCCTGAGTTAAGCTAGCTGTATCTAGTTGATTAGCTATTTCCACCTCAATTCCAGCAATTTCTAACATCTTTTTCACAGTCTCTAGTTCGGATGTCAAAGTTCTAGACTTAAGATTTTCCACAATGGTTCGCACTTCATTCATGGAATCCTTACTGATCTGGTGAATTTCTTTTAATTCCTTTTCCACCTGTGGATAAGCCTCCATCTGAAATAACTGCAAGGCTAAATCTGTCTTGACACTCAACATAGCAAAGGTATGTCCCAAGCTATCATGCAAATCTTGGCCGATACGACTGCGTTCATTTTCAGCAAGCAATAGATTTATCTGGGCATTTTGCTTAGCCTGTGCTTCTTTCAAATCCTCCACAATCCGAATCCGAACCAAGCCAAAAGTCATTAAATCGACAAAAGCAAGAATTACAAGTAGATAGAATAGAAACTCAACTTCGATTCTCTGAAAAATCAACAGTTGGCCCACAACTAGGACTTGAGCAAGAAGAAATGTCCATACATGTAAAGACTTTAAACTACGTACGCCAAAATGATAAATTAAGAGATTGGAAAGAAAAAAGAAAAACCAGATATAATTCACAGCAACAAAGGCGGTATTCCCAGCTACATAGACCAGCATGATCCCCCAGAAAAGCCATGATATGCGCTGGTTCTTAGTTATTAAAACACCCAAATACGTCACTACAAATAGAATATCAACCAATAAATGCCAAGCAGGAAGCTCCCCAATCACTACAGGTAAGATGGGAAAAAGCATAAAAATCAAACTTGCCCAAAACATATAGTGTATGCTTTTCAGTCTTTCAAGCATTAAGCATTCTCCTTATGACCTTGAAGGTAAATGGTCAAACCAAACAAAACTGCTGAAAAAACAAGTAGATAAACTGTGGCTGATAGATTGATGCCACCCTCGTTTAAGAAGGTCTTGATCAACTCCATCAACTGATAGGTCGGGAGACACTTACCGACTGCTTGCATCCAGTCTGGAAATAAAGAGATAGGCATCCAAAGTCCACCTAAAACAGCCAAGCCTAGATAAAGAAGATTACCCACGACAGACATCAGCTGACTAGTTGGTAAGAGAGTCAAGGTCAAACCAATCGCTACAAAGGCAATACTTCCCATAATCAGCAAAATCGCAGCTCCAACCCAGCTTGCTAAAGGCATATCCACACCTCTTACAAAATGCCCAACTGAGAAAACAACTAGGATTGAAACCAGATAATCAACCAGCATACTTGTTATCTTTGATAGATAATATTCTACCATATTTACAGGGCTATGACGCAATATTTTCTGCCAGTTGTTCATCTTGTCGGTATGTAAGACAGCTGGGAATGAGAAGATAGCTGTCGACATCATGGAAAAGGCTGTCATGGAGATGAGGTAGTCACGCATAAAATTCGCTGGTTCACCTGGTGTGTCCTGGTACATGCCAGAAAAGAATAAATAGAAAGCTGTCGGCATCCCTACGGATAATAGATAATAGACTAATTGTCGTTTGGTCAATAGAAATTCTATCTTGTTTAGTGCGGTCCATCGTTTCATCTTAGTCATCTCCCTTTTGTGTTTCTTCTTGTGTTTCTTCAAAGATTGTATCCAACAAGCTACGATTATTGACTTCAATTTCTTGAATCCTACATCCTGCTTGCACTAACAGTTCCCAGAAAGCATTTGCCTCTCGTGTGACTACTTGCAGAGCATCTTGTTTTTGTACCCACCTTTCAACCAAGACTGACTTCTCAACGACTTCCTTGTAAGCTAGAGGAAAGATAAAATGCTTTTCAATCTCCTCACTACGCATAGCTAGAGGCGTCGTGTCACGAATCAATTCTCCCTTATTTAAAACCAAAATCCGGTCAGCTGTATGTTCTACCTCTTCGATGTAATGGGACGAATAGAGAATGGTAACTCCCTGCGCTTTTAGATCCTGAACAATTTCCCAAAAACGTTGGCGGGTTGAGGTATCCATGGCCGCAGTTGGCTCATCTAAAAAGACAAGTTTTGGTCGGCCAATCAAGGTCAAGACAAAAGAGAAAAGACGCTTTTGCCCACCTGACAATTTTTCTGCAAATTGCTCTTTTTGTTGCTTGTCAAACTGCAATAGTTGATCGATCTCCTGGTTGCTCAAGGGATTTGGATAGATACGTTGAAAGAAAGCAATCAACTCTTTTACCTTTAGTTTTTGAACGATTGCATTCTCTTGAGGGAGGTAGGATCTTGTATAGTCTAACTTAGAACTTATCACTGGTAAACCTTGAATAGATACTTGACCGCTTGTGACTAGTTTATCTCCAAGCAAACAATCTAAGAGTGTTGTCTTTCCGGCACCATTTGGACCAATTAAGGCAACACATTCGCCTTCTGCCACCTCAAAGGAAATATCCTTCAAAATAGCCTTGCCCTTGATATTTTTATGTAAGCCTTGAACCTTAATCATGTTCATGATATTCTCCTTTCAGCCACTCCTTTCCCATCGGAAAGACGATAAAAATCATAAATCCAAAACCCCAGGCACCACGGATGAATTGGTGAAGGAAGGCTTGATCAAACCAACCTGTAAACATTTCTACCAACCATACCAAGAGTGACAGACCAATAAAGAAATAGATGGTCCCTCTCTTCATTCCTCAAGCTCCTTTTTCACATCTCCGACTAATTTCAAACCTTCTCTAACAAGCCAAGACATCATTCCAAAGCCAGCAAAGACCTCCCAAGGAAAATGGTAGAAACTCTCATCCAATCCCGAAAACATGAGATAGGTCATAACTCCTGCTGCTACTAGACTTACAGCGATAATCATTTTATTTCTCATCTCTTCTTCCTCCATTTCATACTACAATTATAGTCTTTTGAAATCAGAGAAGATAGAAGCTTCTGTCACTAGAAAATATGACAAATGTCATAAAAAATTCTGTTTAAAACAAGCAAGATACACTATACAATAAAACACAATTAGAAAAATCTAAGGCAACTTCCTCAAAAGAGATATCAAACCCAATTCACACCATAATGTAAACTAATACTTATTTAAAATCAAAAAGAGTAGAAATTTTTATCAGATACACACATATATTATAGGTGGAGCAAAAAAAAACTCTTCAATTACTTTCTTAAAAGTTTGTAAGAATTATACAATCTGTTAAATTTTAATTTATGTACCTAAACTACAGTATTCATTGAACAAATCAGGAAACAAAAAAATATACGCGATCAAAATGAATTGCTGAAAATCAAAAAAGAGAGAACCAAACTGATCCTCTCTTAATGTATATAATACCTAGTTTTAAAAATACACACTCACGTATCTCTGTAATGTATCGGGAAGACAGGATTCGAACCTGCGACACCTTGGTCCCAAACCAAGTACTCTACCAAGCTGAGCTACTTCCCGAGTTAAATAGAAAAATGCACCCTAGAGGAGTCGAACCTCTAACCGCCTGATTCGTAGTCAGGTACTCTATCCAGTTGAGCTAAGGGTGCTCTATATTATGCCGAGGACCGGAATCGAACCGGTACGATCGTTACCAATCGCAGGATTTTAAGTCCTGTGCGTCTGCCAGTTCCGCCACCCCGGCCTCTCTAAGCGAACGACGGGATTCGAACCCGCGACCCCCACCTTGGCAAGGTGGTGTTCTACCACTGAACTACGTTCGCACTGTTTTCTTCTATCTAAAAATGCCGGCTACATGACTTGAACACGCGACCCTCTGATTACAAATCAGATGCTCTACCAACTGAGCTAAGCCGGCTCATTTATTATATCTTAATGCGGGTTAAGGGACTTGAACCCCCACGCCGTTAAGCGCCAGATCCTAAATCTGGTGCGTCTGCCAATTCCGCCAAACCCGCATATATGACCCGTACTGGGCTCGAACCAGTGACCCATTGATTAAAAGTCAATTGCTCTACCAACTGAGCTAACGAGTCTAAAATAACTTCCGTTATCTTAAACGGTCCCGACGGGAATCGAACCCGCGATCTTCGCCGTGACAGGGCGACGTGATAACCGCTACACTACGGGACCTTTGGGAGTTAACGGGATCGAAC
>NZ_VMLZ01000008.1:0-98416 GCF_013276955.1 Streptococcus sp. 1453 | reverse complement strand
CGCGAGCCAGTCAGCGTCTGAATCGGCATCAACAAGTGCTTCAACGAGCGCAAGTCAATCAGCGTCAGAGTCCGCATCGACAAGTGCCTCAACAAGTGCAAGTCAATCTGCATCAGAGTCAGCATCGACAAGTGCCTCAACGAGCGCAAGTCAATCAGCATCTGAGTCTGCCTCAACAAGTGCCTCAACAAGTGCCTCAACGAGCGCAAGTCAATCAGCGTCAGAGTCAGCATCGACAAGTGCCTCAACAAGTGCAAGTCAGTCAGCGTCTGAATCAGCATCAACAAGTGCTTCAATAAGCGCAAGTCAATCAGCTTCTGAGTCAGCCTCAACAAGTGCTTCAACGAGCGCAAGTCAATCGGCATCAGAATCAGCATCGACAAGTGCTTCAACAAGCGCGAGCCAGTCAGCGTCTGAGTCAGCATCGACAAGTGCCTCAACGAGCGCAAGTCAATCAGCATCTGAGTCAGCATCGACAAGTGCCTCAACGAGCGCAAGTCAATCAGCCTCAGAATCAGCATCGACAAGTGCCTCAACGAGCGCAAGTCAATCGGCATCAGAATCAGCTTCAACGAGCGCGAGCCAGTCAGCGTCTGAATCAGCATCGACAAGTGCTTCAACGAGCGCGAGCCAGTCAGCTTCTGAATCGGCATCGACAAGTGCTTCAACAAGCGCGAGCACGTCAACCTCAACAAGCACAAGTACATCAGCAAGTGTATCGGCTTCAATCAGCGCAAGCAATTCTGTTGTTACAAGTAAGGGAATGCCGGAAATTGTTAAACCACTCCCTAGCCTAGATATTGATAGTATTATTAAATCGGATTCTATCAGTATGTCAGTTAGCACATCGGCTTCAACCAGCGCAAGTATATTAGCAAGTACGTCTACTTCAACAAGCACGAGTGTTTCAGCATCAATAAGTGCTAGCGCGTATGCTTCTACAAGTACAGGTGCTTCAGATACAATGAGCACAAGTGGGTCAGTAAGTACATCTCTGTCAACAAGTACAAGTTCCTCAGACACAATGAGTACAAGTACCTCAGTAAGTACATCGGCGTCAACAAGTACAAGTGGATCAACAAGTACAAGTGGATCAACAAGTACAAGTGGATCAACTAATTCTCGACCACAAGAGACAAGAACCAAAGCGAGCCAAGACTTACCAAATACAGGAGAGAATCAGTCTGTGAAATCAGGACTTCTTGGATTGATACTTGGTTTAACAGGTTTAGGATTGGTTGCCAAACGTCGTAAAAAAGATGATGAAGACTAACATTGACTTTCATAGTTAAAAGAACTTTCCTAGACCAAATAGAAAAGATACTGGGAAAAAGTCTTTAAAATCAGAAAAACGCATATTATCAGGTATTGAACCCCCTCGATAATATGCGTTTTATTATGGAAAAATGTCCTAAATCTTTTCCTCGGATTGTGCTTTTCCCCAACCCCTAATTGGTTGGAAAATATAGGATGATTATGACTGTATCATTTGGAAAATAGCTCTTTTTTTGGTATGATACATATAGTATAAAATATGTTTGAAGTAACTTTTTTTATTTTTTGTATTTTGAATAAAATAAAATCTATAAGGGGGAATTATGTATAAAAAAGTAATTGTTCTTGCAGCAAATCAAGCTTATGTGAGTTATTTAGAAACAACAATTAAATCGATATGTAGCCATATGAAGCAGATTAAGTTTTATATCCTAAATGAAGATATTCCAACTGATTGGTTTCAGTTAGTAGAGAATCATCTTGAAAAAATAGATTCAGAGATTGTAAATGTTAGATGTTCTTCAGCTATGTTTCAGGATTATAAACTTCCAACAGCGCATTTAAACCATGCTGCTTATTTTCGTTATTTAATTCCCCATCATGTAGTAGAAGATAAGGTTTTGTACTTGGATAGTGATATGATTGTGACACAGGATTTATCAGATCTATTTGAACTGGATATGCAAGGTTATCCTGTTGCTGCAGTTGAGGATTTACCGACAACATCGGATAAGTTTAATTCTGGATTATTATTGATAGATAATAAAAAATGGAGAGAGGAAGATGTTGTGACACAGTTATTTGATTTGACTGCTCAACATCATTATGAGGTCTATGGAGATCAAGGAATCTTGAATCTCGCTTTTCAGGATAATTGGTATCGTCTTCCTCTAACCTATAATCTTCAAGTGGGGTCAGATAGTCAGCAATTTACACTAGGGGATATGGCTTGGTATGATCTTTTTAAAGGAAAACCAGCAGTCATTCACTATACTACAGGTTTGAAGCCGTGGCATCAGCATCATTTTAATCGATTTAGAGAAGAATGGTGGTTTTATTATGGATTGTCATGGGAGGATGTTCTTCTTAGAAAATATCCTGCAAAAGAAGGATGGAGCGCTCTTGTTTCAAAACCACCTTATCAAACAGCTATTTACACGAATACCGTGAATTTGCATGAAGCAGAGAATCTGATTAAAGCTCTTCCACAAGTGAATTTTAATATTTTGGCCCACTGCTATTTTGCACCAGGAATTTTAATGTTAGAAAAGTATAAAAATGTTACTCTGTATCCGTGCTTTGACCCTTTGACGCATGAAAAAGTGTTCAATCAGTTAGATTTTTATTTAGATATTAACTATGAGGGCGAAATTTATAACATTATCCAAAAAGTAGTAGATAAGGGAATTCCTTTCTATTCTTTCCAAGCAACAAATCATGCACAAGAAATCTCTCACTATGTTTTTGAAAATCAGGATGTTCAAGGGATGATTCAGCATATTGGAAATTATTTACTGACCTTGGGAGAATAATAGAGAATATTGAGTCAATTTTAAAATATTTTAATATGGATAATTGAGAAGGTGAATGATGTTTTTTGTTGCAACAAAGGCAAATCCAAAAATAAAAAAATTAAAGAATTTATATCGAGAACTAGACCTTCCGTTTGCAATCTTGTATGTAGATTGCTTTGAAGACTTTGATTGTCTTACTGATGGGGAGCTTAGTCCCTTAACCTATTTTGTTAGTGAGAAGAAAAAACAACCTCTTTTTTTGAATCAACTTTCAATCCCAACTTATTGGGAAATTACGACGGATGGCGTTGAAGGTTCAGTTTATGATAGAGGAATCAAAAAGGCTACTATTTATTTCCATCATCCAATAGCAGAACGGTGGATTTCCAAAGTTTGCTGGTACGACGATGCAGGGCATATTACCTATGTGGACTATTATGGAGTGAATGGATGGAAGTTTTGTAGAGAATTGGTAGATGATGAAGGTGTAGTTCATTTACGTACAATCTATAATTCTGATGGAGACGAAGTAATAGTGGAATGGGTACAGCAAAATAAGATATCTTGTGTTACTCCAAGAAATAATCCCCTTATTTATCCAAGTCGAATGACATTTGTGAAACAAATGCTAACAAATTTATTGGAACAAGAAAAGATTTGTATCATGGAGGAGGAAATTCTTGATCTTATTTCTTCTAATGAAAAATACGATATTTTTTATTGGGCAAGTAGTTTAGAAGAGGCAGATAAGGTAAAGGAAAAAGTCAATCAAGTTATTTTAACAACTCCGAAAGGGATAAAAGATTCTCCGTATCTCCATCTATATGGATGTGCTAGGGAAAGGAAGTTGCAGGATAGACCTCAAGCAGTTATTATGACAAATTCAGAATGGATAGAGGGCTTGGAGGAACTCTTACTTCAGTTTCCAGAAATTGATTTTCATGTCGGTGCAGTCACAGAGATGGGAAGTAGAATTACAAATCTATCTATCTATTCTAATCTACATATCTATCCCGGAATTAGCTATGATTTTTTCCAAGAATTGTTAGATAAAAGTACATTTTATTTAGATATTCAGTATGATATTGAAATTTTTGAGTCCTCATCCTGTGCAGTGGAAAAAGGTGTGCTACTTTATACTTTTAACCATCTAACTCACCATGAAGAATATAAGAAACTTGAAACTTGTTGTGATACAGTTGATGCTCTTGTTCAACACTTACGTCAAATTTTAAACAGCCCAGAATTGTATGGTCAGCTGCTAGTAAGACAAGCTGAACAATTAGGAGTGGCTAGTGTAGAGGATTATTTCCAATTATTTAATGAATGTGAGAGAGAATGTGACTGTCTATAATTTTAATCTATTGTTAGGGTTTGAACCAAATGGAGTTGATGTTGCTCAAGCTCATCGTCTTAAAATATTTCGTAAGTTAGGAGTAGAGACATATTTTGTGTTTACTCATTGGCCAAGTATTGATCAGTTAAATTATTTTTTATCAAAAGGTTATCGATACAATGAACTTCTTTTTGCTCAATTTCTGTTCACAGATCACTTGGTAACAGAGCCTGTGCTTTCTTCCAATGATATGGAGATGCTTCTAGGATTGGAGGAATCGCAACAAATTGATAGCTCTGACCAAGGTAAAACTTATAAGCTGGATAATGGAGAAATAGTCGTTTTTCGATATAGTAAATATTTTTTAAATAAAGTTCAATATGTGGATTATTTTTCAGAAGGATATTTACTGAAAAGGGAGATTTATTCTACGCGGAAATTGGTAACCGATTATTTTGTATTGAACTATCAAAATAATCAAATTTTAGCTGAACTAGGAAGACGTGTTTATCATAACCAAGACGGGAGTATAGCATTAGAGGAAATTTCTCTGAAAAAGAAACTCTATTATCTATTAAAAGATAGTAAACTAATAACCCATGAAGAACTGATGAAACTTGTTATAAACAAGCTCCACCTAAAAGATAGTGATATTGTGTTGATGGATAGGGCTTCTAATATTGATTTTGCTCGTCCGCTACTGGAACAATCTTCAGGTGCAAAACTAGGATTGGTGTTTCATTCGGAGCATACTTTTGGAGAACATCCCTTTAGCTATGAGTATTACTACCCTGTGAAGTATGCTCATCGTTTGGACTTCATGATTACATCTACTAACTTACAGGCAGAAATTTTGAAGGAGTCTTTTCAAAAAGAAGGGCAACAAGCTCCCAAAATTTATACTATTCCAGTAGGGAGTTTGAAGTCTTTACAATATCCAGATAAAGTTAGGCAACCACAAAAAATTATGACTGCGTCAAGATTGATTTACTCAAAGCGAGTCGATTTAGCTATTAGAGCAGTTGTTTTAGCGCATCAGAAGGGTGCAAATATTGATTTTTCTATCTTTGGTCAAGGTATGGAATATAATGGGTTAAAAGAACTGATTTGCGAATATTCGGCAGAGGATTACATCCATCTGAAAGGATATGCGAGACTAGATGACGAGTACATAAAACATAGTATTTATCTAACAGCTTCTATAACTGAGACTTTTGGTTTGACCCTGATGGAAGCGGTTGGAGCAGGATTGGCTATTGTTGGATTTGATGTAAGATATGGTAATCCTACCTTTATAATAAATGGGGAAAATGGTTATTTAGTTCCTTTTGAAGGTAGAAGTGATCAGGAGTTGGTAGAGGATATGGCTCAGAGATTAGTTGAACTGTCTTCTAAAGATATGGAGGATTTTCATAGAAATTCTTATCAGTTGGCGCGTGATTACCTAGAGGAACGAATCTTGGAGCTATGGAATTGTTTCCTTGGAGAACAATCTTCAAGAACTACTATCAATAAAATATAAAAATAGTATGTTGGGTTAGTAGTAAAGAGTAAAGTACATTTTTAAAATAGAATATTAGGATGTTTTTTTACTATATTTCAATACAATGAGTAAGACACCCTAGGGGATAGTCATTCGTATAAGAATAGTAATTCAGTTCAATTTTTGAGGATAAATTGAGAGTCAAAGTAGTATATTATTAAAAAATAATTAAATTAGAAAATGAAAGGTTGTCTTGTTCTGGAGGTTAAAATGAAAAAAATAATTGCTTTTGGTGCAGATAGCGGATATCAGGATAAAGTCGAAACTGCTATCAAATCTATATGTGCTCACAATCGTGAATGCAAATTTTATATTTTTAATGACGACTTACCAACCGAGTGGTTTTTGCTGATGGAAAAACGCTTGGAACCCTTATCGTCAGAAATTGTCAATGTGAAAATAACAAGTCATAATTTGCGTGAGTATCGCTTACCCTATTCGAGTATAACTTATGCTGCTTTTTTCCGCTATTTTATTCCTAAATTTGTGACAGAAGATAAGGTTTTATACTTAGATTCAGATATAATAGTTAGGTCTAGTATAGATGAATTGTTTTCATATGATCTTGGAGATAGCCCACTAGCTGCGGTAGCAGATCCACTTGATTCTAGTACTTTTAATTCAGGGATGATGTTAATCAATGCAGATTTGTGGAGAAAAGAAAGCGCCACAGATTCGCTACTTGATTTAACCAATCAGTTTCACCAAGAAGTTTATGGAGATCAAGGAATTTTGAATCTCTTGTTCAAAGAGCGCTGGCGCCCTCTTTCTCAGAGGTGGAATTTTATGGTAGGGATGGATACTGCGGCACGTAACTGTCAGGTAGATAGTTGGTACAGTGAGTCAATAGAAATAGAAAAAGATGCAGCTATTATTCATTTTACAGGAGATAAACCGTGGGCGAATATTAACTTAAATCGCTTTCGAAAGGATTGGTGGTTTTATTACGGTTTAGAATGGTCGGATATTGTTATGAGAAAGGGGAATTTTAAAGTAGGATTTAATTCTCTAGTCTCTTCTCCGCCAAGATTGTATTCAGCTGTGTTTACAAATACATGTGATATTGAAGCTATAGAATATCTAATCAAAGAGCTACCACAGGTTCATTTTTCGATTTTAGCTTATACGCGTTTTGCACCAAATATAGTTGATTTACAAAAATATTTGAATGTTCGCATTTATCCGGTATTTAATCCTATGAATTTTATAAAGATTTTAGAAGAAATCGATTTTTATTTAGATATCAATCATGAGGGAGAAATAGCAAATATTATAGATGAGGTATACAGAATTGGAAAGCCTATTTTTGCCTTTGATAATACATGTCATAACAGAGAAAAAGCTTCCTTTATTTGTGATCATTCTCATCCTGAAGATATGGTTTCTAAAATAGGTGATTTGATAGATAATAAGGAGTTGGATTAGATGAAAGAGGAGTTAATCAGTGTAGTTGTTCCTATTTATAATGTGGAAAAATATCTTCGTCTTTGTTTAGATAGTTTATTAGTGCAAACATATACTAATTTCGAAGTGTTAATGATTAACGACGGATCGCCAGATGATTCAGCAAATATTTGTAAGGAATATTTGACTAAGGATAGACGCTTTCAGTACTTTGAAAAGGAAAATGGTGGTCCGTCTGATACGAGAAATTATGGGATAGAACATTCTAAAGGAGAGTATATTACCTTCGTTGATTCAGATGATTGGTTAAAGGAAACATTTCTAGCAGATTTATATGAAGCTATTACTAGGACAGGAGCAGATATAGCTCTATCAACCTATGTAAAATATGATGATTCGCAATCTGTTTATAATATTCCGATTATAGGGGAATATTACGAGCGCATCTGGATGTCCGATGAGTTTATTAGAGAATTACCCAAGTTAGAAATGGAAGATAATTCGTACTCAAATCCATGGGCAAAACTATTTAAAAGGGAATTGTTTCGTACGATTCGTTTTCCAAAAGGTAAGTTAATTGAGGATACCAGAACAAATATTAAATTGTTTTTAGAATCCTCAAAACTTGTTTATATTAACAAATGTTTATATTTTTATAGGATAAGAGGCGGATCAGTTATCCAAACCATTACAGAAAAGTTATTAGAAGATGTACTGGATACCTTAATAGAACGATTGAGTCTCGTAACAATGAAAGGACTGTACTCAAACATTTATAAAGAGACTCTTTTGGAATCACTTGGATTTAGAAGTTATCAAGCCTATACTTGTGGTTTGGAAAATACGGAAATCTATCGAAGATATCAAGAAATGATCTACTTAATCGAAAAGATGGATGAAAAATGATAAAATAGTTGATTTTTAAGTGAAGTTTGTTCGTAATTTGCTTGTTATGAACTGAAAATATGAGTAGTCGAAAAATAAGAAATGAAAGGTTTTAGCCTCAGCTAATAAGACTGAAGCTAGAGTAGAAAATCAGAAGTTATGAGCAGATTTTTTCTGCTTTTTTTGATATAATTATTATATTTGAGAATTATTTTGAATTTTCTCTTCTCTTCTATTATTTAACTCTTGTTTTAGATAAAGTATTTAGTTTTAAAACAGTGTTTGCTGATAATAAATATTCAAAAAATATAAGACAAACAACTTGGTCTTTAACGGTCATTTTCTGCTTTCGTAGATAGTTAGACAAGGTCACCTCTACTTACATCAGGATTAAACCAATTCATTAGAGGGGTAAATAGTAACATTGTAATCAGGTGTAGAAAGGGTCACTTATGAAAAATATAGTTTCATCCATCATTTTTAAAAAACTGAGTATTAGTTTTTTTCTACTATTTATATATGTATTGGGTGGTAGAATTAGTTTACCTTTTGTTGATTTGAATAGTAGAGATTTTCTAGGGGGAACGACTGCTTATTTAGCATTTTCAACCGCTCTTACAGGTGGGAATTTAAGAAGCTTATCTCTTTTTTCTATTGGTCTTTCACCTTGGATGTCTGCCATGATTTTGTGGAAGATGTTTTCTTTTTTTAAAGGGCTTACTGGAGGTGGAAAAGAATTACAAGATAGGCGACAGATGTACTTAACCTTACTGATTGCGCTTATACAGTCAGCAGCTGTAGTTCTAAGTTTACCTGTCCAATCAAGCTATTCAACTGTACTTGTTTATATCTTAAATATCAGCCTCTTATGTGCAGGTAGTTTTTTCTTGGTCTGGTTATCGGATATTAATGCTAGTAATGGTGTTGGAGGATCAATGTTAATTATGCTGACCTCCATGATCATCAATATGCCACAAGATGTAATAAATTCAATTCAAATATTATCAATCCCCAAAGAGGTAGTTGTTTTGATGCTTTTAATTGCACTTGTTTTCACCTACATAAATGTCATTTTATATCGTGCTCGTTACCGTGTAGCAGTCAATAAAATTGGTTTACATAGCCGCTTTAAACGCTATTCTTATTTTGAAATATCCTTGACACCTGCGGGAGGGATGCCCTATATGTATGTCATGACCTTTATGACCCTTCCCATTTATATTTTAGTGTTACTTAGAATGGTTGATTCTCATAATCCTTTCTATACAAAATTGATAGAGGATTTGAACATTGGAAAACCTTTGTGGATTTATACCTATCTTTTCATCTTATTTGCTTTCAACTTTTTATTTGCTTTTGTTAATATGAGTGGAGAACAGATAGCTGATTCTATGAAAAAATCAGGTGAGTATATTTATGGGATTTACCCAGGGGAAGAGACAAGTCGGTTTATCAATAAATTAATTTTTCGATTTGCCTTTATCGGAGCTGTGTATAGTATTGTGATTGCAGGGCTACCTATGCTTTTTGTTTTATATGATGAGCGTTTTTTACGCTTGACAATGATTCCAGGTCTTTTATTTATGCTACTTGGTATGATTTTCATGGTAAGAGAAGAATTGATAGCTCTGAGACTGAATGAAACTTATAAACCACTAATTTAGGAGGATAGCATGTATTATTTTATTCCAGCCTGGTATGGCTCAGGGCGACAGTGGCATGCGGATATTACACCGTGGTATCGTAGCTTCTTTAAACTAGAATTTGACGATACTTTTAATCAAATTCGTTTATTCCAGCGACAAGAAATCACCTCTTACCTAATGATATTAGCTTATCAACCTCACCTACGTTATTTTTTACATCGCCATGGTGTCTTAGAAGCATCTGTTTATTCTGTATTTGATGACATGCAAGATTTGCATGATGCACATGTCCAAGTGTTGAATATGTGGGATATTGAATGGGATAGAGAGTGTGAATTTCTATATAGTCCATTTGCAATTACTGTTTACAAACAAGGTAAACGGTATGCTCAAGTAGAACAAGGCGAGGAAGGTTTTATAAGTGATATACAATATTTTCATGAAAATGGTCAATTACTTGAACATTATATAATGGATGATCGTGGCTTTGTGTCAAGTGTCATTTATTTTAAAGATGGGGCTCCATCTTATCAGGAATATTTGAATTTGAATGGAATTTGGCAATTTAGAGAGTATCTGCAAGAAGATGGCAGAGTTGAAATAAATCCTATTTTTTCCTATCAATATAAAAATATAAGCTATAAAAATATAGGTGAATTGATTGCGGAATTCTTTGAAAGAAGACTCTTGCAACAATACAAGGAGGACGATATTTATATCCTACCTTCTCACGACAAACATAATGAATTTGTTTTATCTCGTTTACCAGAGAATAGTACTAAAATTTTGAGTCTTTTCATTGGTCGTAACCCTCAAGAAAGTTTAAGTGAATTGAGTATGATTTATGAAAAGGTTGATTTAGTTTTAGTAGATAGAGAGGATAGCCTTCAACAGTTACAGAGTCTCTACCCTGAAAAAGTCGCTAAATTTCAACATCTGTCTCCTTTTGATACTCGTTTAAGACTTGGAAGAAGTCAAAGAAAGAAAGAATCCATTATTTATTACCATCTTAATTTTGAAGAGGGACTTGATGAAGAAGGGATTTATGAAGTTCTATCATTTATTGCTAAGACAGACGATACAGAATTAGTTTTTGGTACTTTTGCTGCAAATCAGGAACAGATGAATCAAGTTGAAGAGATGGTACAAGATATGATTTCCCAACGTATCCAGGTAGCTAATTTTGAAAAAGAATCAGATTATGGAGAAGCTGAGAATCCATTAGAAGAAAATGAGAATCAGAACTTACGTTATCAATTTATAAATATGTATGATGAGTCGGACTTGATTAAAAATTTAGAATATGTACGTTTGCTTATTGACCTTAGCCTTCAGCCTCATCTTTATACACAGATAGCTGCCATAAGTGCGGGGATTCCTCAAATCAATAGAGTCAAGACCGTTTATGTAGAACATTTAAAGAATGGCTATCTTCTTTCGGAAGTATCAGAACTTCACAAGGCTATGTCTCATTACCTAGATACACTCAAGGAATGGAATCAGTCGCTAATTTATACAATTGACAAAATTAAAGAGCATACAGGAAAACGTTTCTTAGAAAAATTGCATCATTGGATTGGAGAAGTAACAAATGGTGAGGGAACTTAAAATTTTACAAATTGGAATTGATAATTGGAAACACCATTATGATATTCCTGAAAATATGGATTGGTACTATTTTTGTCCAGATTCACCTCTTGCTATTCGCAAAATGATGGAGACAGATAAGATTTCAAGTTTTCATGCTGTTTTGATAGAAGATGGGCGTTATCTAAGTGATTTGTTGCCTTTTTCGAAAAAATTAGATCCTTATACAGTTTTTTATCCTCAGGATTTTCAGTCAAGTGATTCTGATGTTTTAGATTTACTAAAAAAACGTTGTGCAAGAGCTATTGATTTCTCTGAACCAGAAAGATTGCTAAAAGATTTATCGACTTCTCTATTTGGAGGAGGATATGGCGATAAAATGAAACCTTCTACAATACAGGTTCACCATTCGTTTCAAGGAAGTGTCTCTTATCAAGGACATGAATATGTAGAATTAGAGGGAGATTTTGGTGAGGAGTTTTCTCAGCTAGCATATTGGAGTTATAATATTGCTGTAACACGCAGCCTACCAATTGAATTATGGCTTGAATATGAAAAAAGTTCAGGAGTTGAGTTTAGATTTCGTATCAAAAAGATTTTTGAAGGATCGATTGCTGATATTACAGAGGATCTTGTTTTTGAAGAGTCGGATTTGGCTTCTACTATTCTGATTGAGCAAACATATAATGTCTATTTGGCACTTTCTATTGAAGCCAGAGGAAAGGGGAAACTGAAAATAGGGAATCTTCATCAACGTTGGAGTAGAAAACAATTCGGTAAATTCGTTTTAGGTGGAAATACTCTTCATGATAACAAAAGAGATGAAATTAATTATTTCTTTCATCCAGGAGATTTCAAACCACCTTTAGCTATTTATTTTTCAGGATATCGACCTGCGGAAGGCTTTGAAGGTTACTGGATGATGAAAAATCTGGGCTGTCCTTTTCTTCTGTTTTCAGATCCTCGTATAGAAGGTGGAGCTTTTTATATAGGAAGTGAAGAGTTAGAAAGTAAGGTTAGAAAAACTATTCAGTATTACCTGGATTATTTAGGTCTAACCTCTAGTGATTTAATTTTATCGGGACTTTCTATGGGGACCTTTCCATCGCTTTATTATGGCTCTTTTTTTGAGCCATATGCCGTTGTTGTTGGGAAACCTTTGACGAATATTGGAACAATTGCAAGACGTGGTCGCTTGGATGCACCGGGAGTGTTTAATACAGGATTTGATATCTTAAGACATCAAACAGGTGGAGTGGATTCTAGACATATGATTGAATTGGATCAATATTTTTGGGAATCCTTCAAAAAAGCAGATTTTTCGAATACGACCTTTGGTCTATCCTATATGAAGGATGAAGATATGGATCCTCAGGCATATGAAGAGTTGGTAGAATATTTATGTAAAACAGGTGCTAAGATACTTTCCAGAGGCACAGCTGGTCGACATAATGATGATACTGGGGAGAATGTTGCCTGGTTTTTGCATTTCTATCATATGGTTTTGAAAACAGGATTTGGACGAGGTGAGGTATGATTATCAGACAAAGACCAGATATCAAGTGGGGAGACAGGCTAAATATGTATATTTACGGTACGAAGGTGACCTATCATTCAGACTCTCATGTAAGTATATATAATCCATTAGTTCCCTCAGGGACTAAAATTCAAGGTTGGGTTTCGAATACGAATTATCAAGCTGCTCGAAAACAGCCAAGCCTTCCATTATTGAAACGAAAACAAGAATACCAAATGATAATGAAATTTGACTGCCAGCCTACAAAAGGGGTGTACACATCGATTACATTTTTTGATCGATATGGTGATGTGATTGAAGAAAAAATTGAAAAAGATAAAAGATTTACGTTTATTTACCCGGAAGAAGCCCACACCTATCAAGTCCATCTCTTAAGTGCTGGTTTTGAATCTTTGGATTTTTATTCTTTTTCTATTGAGGAGATGAATCGTGATTAAAGAGGTTTATCAGAGTTTTCAACTTAGAAAAGTTACAAAAATTCTAAAAAAAATCAATGCATTAAAGAGGACGATGGAATCTTTGTCGGATCAAGAATTGGCTGCAAAAACAGTGGAGTTTCGCCAACGTCTGGCTAAAGGAGAAACTTTGGATGATCTCTTGGTAGAGGCTTTTGCGGTTGTTCGTGAAGCGGATAGACGTGTATTGGGCATGTTTCCTTATGACGTCCAAGTCATGGGAGGGATCGTTATCCATGAGGGGAACGTCGCTGAAATGAGTACTGGAGAAGGAAAAACTTTGACAGCAACGATGCCTGTTTACCTCAACGCTTTAACAGGAAAAGGGACAATGGTGATTACCCCAAATGCCTATCTTGCTAAGCGAGATGCTGAGGAGATGGGAGTAGTTTACCGTTTTCTAGGCTTAACAATAGGAGTTCCTTTTGTAGAGAGTGGTGAAGAATTGTCTGTTGAGGAAAAGAGGGAGATGTATGACTCTGATATTGTGTATACAACAAATGCTAACTTAGGTTTTGATTATTTAAATGATAATTTAGCATCAAACGAGGAAGGTAAATTTTTACGTCCTTTTGATTATGCAATTATTGATGAGATAGATGATATTTTATTAGACAGTGCCCAAACTCCTTTAATTATCGCTGGAGCTCCCAGAGTTCAGTCTAATCATTATGGTATTGTTAATACTCTTATGACCACACTAGTAGAAGGTAAGGATTTTATTTTCAAAGAGGAGAAGGGGGAAGTTTGGTTAACGAAACAGGGAGCCAAGGAAGCGGAAAGTTTCTTTGGAATTGATCATCTATATAATGAAAAAAACGCAGTCTTTGCCCGTCATCTAGTCTATGCAATGAGGGCTCACAAGCTTTATACAAAAGATAAAGATTATGTTATTAGAGACAATGAGATGCTTCTTGTAGATAAAGGTTCTGGACGTTTATTAGAACAAACTAAACTGCAGGGAGGGCTTCATCAGGCGATTGAGGCTAAAGAACAAGTCAAACTATCTCCAGAAACGCGGGCTATGGCTTCTATTACCTATCAGAGCCTCTTTAAGATGTTCAATAAGCTGTCTGGTATGACAGGGACAGGGAAGGTTGCAGAAAAAGAGTTTCGAGAGACTTATAATATGGCTGTTGTACGGATTCCTACCAATCGTCCTAAACAACGAATTGACTATCCAGATAATCTATATGTGACATTACCTGAAAAGGTATATGCTTCTTTGGAGTATATCAAAGAATACCATGCTAAGGGAAATCCTTTATTGGTCTTTGTTGGTTCTGTGGAGATGTCTCATTTATACTCATCGCTTTTGTTACGAGAAGGAATTGCCCATAATGTGCTGAATGCTCACAATGTGGCGAGAGAGGCTCAGATTATTTCTGAATCAGGTCAGATGGGAGCTGTGACAGTGGCTACCTCTATGGCAGGACGGGGTACGGATATCAAACTCGGTAAGGGAGTTGCAGAGCTTGGGGGCTTGATTGTTATTGGAACGGAACGGATGGAAAGTCAGCGGATCGACCTGCAAATTCGTGGACGTTCTGGTCGTCAGGGAGATCCTGGTATGAGTAAGTTCTTTGTATCTTTAGAAGACGATGTTATCAAAAAATTTGGCCCATCTTGGGTTCATAAAAAGTATAAAGATTATCAAGTTCAAGATATGACTCAACCAGAGGTATTGAAAGGTCGTAAATACCGAAAGCTAGTCGAAAAGTCTCAGCATGCCAGTGATAGTGCTGGACGTTCGGCACGTCGTCAGACTCTGGAGTATGCTGAGAGTATGAATATCCAACGGGATATCGTCTATAAAGAGAGAAATCGTCTAATAGATGGTTCTCGTGCTTTAGAAGATGTGGTGGAGGAAATCATTGCTAGCTATATAGATCAAGTGACCGCTTCAAATTATGAAAGTCGAGAATTGCTCTTCCACTTTATCGTGACCAATATTAGTTTTCATATTAAAGAGGTTCCAGATTATATAGATGTGGCTGATAAAACTGCTGTTCGTAGCTTTATGAAGCAGGTGATTGATAGAGAGCTTTCTGAAAAGAAAGAATTGCTTGAGCAACATGGCTTGTATGAACAATTTTTACGCCTTTCTTTACTCAAGGCTATTGATGACAACTGGGTAGAGCAGGTAGACTATCTACAACAGTTATCTATGGCTATCGGTGGTCAATCTGCTAGTCAGAAAAATCCGATTGTAGAATACTATCAAGAAGCCTACGCGGGCTTTGAAGCTATGAAAGAACAAATCCGTGCGGATATGGTACGGAATCTCCTGATGGGGCTGGTTGAGGTCACTCCAAAAGGTGAAATCGTGACTCATTTCCCATAAGAGGAGAATATATGACAATTTATAATATAAATTTAGGAATTGGCTGGGCTAGTAGTGGTGTTGAATATGCCCAAGCCTATCGTGCTGGTATTTTTCGGAATTTAAATCTCCCCTCTAAGTTTATCTTTACAGATATGATTTTAGCCGATAATATTCAGCACTTAACAGCCAATATTGGTTTTGATGATGATCAAGTGATCTGGCTTTATAACCACTTTACAGATATTAAGATTGCACCGACAAGTGTGACAGTGGATGATGTCTTGGCTTATTTTGGTGGTGTCGAAAGTCGTAGAGAAAAGAATGGGAAGATCTTGCGTGTCTTCTTTTCTGACCAAGATAAGTTTGTAACCTGTTATTTGGTGGATGAGAACAAGGACTTGGTTCAACATGCCGAGTATGTCTTTCAAGGAAAACTGATTCGTAAGGATTACTTTTCTTATACGCGTTATTGTAGCGAATACTTTGCTCCCAAGGACAATGTTGCAGTCCTATACCAACGAACTTTCTATAATGAAGACGGGACTCCAGCCTATGATATCTTGATGAATCAAGGAAAGGAAGAAGTTTATCGTTTCAAGGATAAGATTTTCTATGGGAAGCAAGCCTTTATGCGTGCTTTTATGAAATCCTTGAATTTGAACAAGTCTGATTTGGTCATTCTCGATAGGGAGACAGGCATTGGACAGGTTGTTTTTGAGGAAGCACAAGTAGCGCATCTAGCGGTAGTTGTTCATGCGGAGCATTATAGTGAAAATGCTACAAACGAGGACTATATCCTTTGGAACAACTACTATGACTATCAGTTTACCAATGCAGATAAGGTTGACTTCTTTATCGTATCCACTGATAGACAGAGAGAAGTTCTGCAAGAGCAATTTGCCAAATATACTCAGCATCGTCCAAAGATTGTTACCATTCCTGTAGGAAGTATTGATTCCTTGACTGAGTCAAGTCAAGGACGTAAGCCCTTTTCATTGATTACGGCTTCGCGTCTTGCCAAAGAAAAACACATTGACTGGTTGGTCAAGGCTGTGATTGAGGCTCGTAAGGAAATACCTGAATTAACCTTTGATATTTATGGTAGTGGTGGAGAAGATTCTCTGCTTAGAGACATTATTGCAAATCATCAGGCTGAGGATTATATCCAGCTCAAGGGACATGCGGAACTTTCGCAGATTTATAGTCAGTATGAGGTCTACTTGACGGCTTCTACCAGCGAAGGCTTTGGTTTGACCTTGATGGAAGCAGTTGGTTCAGGTCTACCACTAATCGGTTTTGATGTGCCTTATGGGAATCAGACCTTTATAGAAGATGGGCAAAATGGTTATTTGATTCCAAGTTCATCTGACCATGTAGAAGACCAAATCAAGCAAGCTTACGCAACTAAGATTTGCCAACTATATCAAGAAAATCGTTTGGCGGATATGCGTACCCATTCTTACCAGATTGCAGAAGGCTTCTTAACCGAAGAAATTTTAGAAAAGTGGAAGAAAACAGTAGAGGAGGTGCTCCATGATTGAACTTTATGATCGATATAGTCAGGAAAGTCGAGATTTACACGAAAGTCTAGTCGCTACTGGTCTTTCTCAACTTGGAGTAGTCATCGATGCAGATGGCTTTCTGCCTGATGGTCTGGTCTCTCCTTTTACTTATTATCTAGGCTATGAAAAGGGAAAACCTCTTTATTTTAACCAAGTTCCTGTTCCAGCTTTTTGGGAAATTTCAGGAAATAATCAGTCTGCTCGTATTGAGGATGTGACACAGGAGAGGGCTGTCATTCATTATGCTGACGGAATGCAGGCTCGCTTGGTTAAACAGGTAGACTGGAAAGACCTAGAAGGTAGAGTACGTCAGGTTGACCACTATAATCGCTTCGGAGCTTGCTTTGCTACAACGACCTATAGCGCAGATAGTGAGCCAATTATGACGATTTACCAAGATGTCAATGATCAACAAGTTTTACTTGAAAACCATGTGACGGGTGATATCTTATTGACTTTGCCTGGTCAGTCCATGCGTTACTTTGCAAATAAGGTTGAATTTATCACCTTCTTTTTGCAAGATTTGGAGCTAGATAAGCATCAGATTGTCTTTAATACTCTAGCGACCGCTTTCTTGGTTTCCTTCCATTATCCAGATAAATCTGGCTCAGATGTTTTGGTTTGGCAGGAACCTCTTTATGATGCCATTCCGGGGAATATGCAGTTGATTTTGGAAAGTGATAATGTGCGTACTAAGAAAATCATCATTCCAAATAAGGCGACTTATGAGCGCGCTTTAGAGTTGACTGACGAGAAATACCATGATCAGTTTGTGCACTTGGGTTATCATTACCAGTTCAAACGTGATAATTTCCTAAGACGAGATGCCTTAATCTTGACCAATTCCGATCAGATTGAGCAAGTGGAAGCAATCGTAGAAGCCTTGCCTGATGTCACTTTCCGTATCGCAGCGGTAACAGAGATGTCTTCTAAGTTATTAGATATGCTTCGCTATCCTAATGTGGTCCTTTATCAGAACGCTAGTCCACAGAAGATTCAGGAACTTTATCAACTATCGGATATTTACTTGGATATAAACCACAGTAATGAGTTATTGCAGGCAGTTCGTCAGGCTTTTGAGCATAATATGTTGATTCTTGGTTTTAATCAGACGGTGCACAATAGACTTTATATCGCTCCAGAACATCTATTTGAAAGTAGTGAAGTTTCTGCTTTGGTTGAGACCATTAAATTGGCTCTTTCAGATGTTGATCAAATGAATCAGGCACTTGGCAAACAAGGCCAACATGCCAACTATGTTGACTTGGTGCGATATCAGGAAACCATGCAAACTGTTTTAGGAGGCTAACATGTCAGAGGAAGATTTATTTTACAAAGACGTTGAAGGTCGCATGGAAGAGTTGAAACAAAAACCCATCAAGAAAGAAAAAGAAACCCGAGGGGAAAAGATTAGTAAGACCTTTTCACTCTTATTGGGTTTGATGATTCTGATCGGTTTGCTCTTTACTTTGCTGGGAATTTTGAGGTAGGTCTATGATTGAAATACTGATTGTTTTAGCTATTGTCCTATCTATTGCTTTGATTGTATTGGTAACCATACAACCCCGTCAAAATCAACTATTTTCCATGGATGCCACCAGTAATATTGGTAAACCAAGTTACTGGCAGAGCAACACCTTGGTAAAGGTGCTCACCTTATTGGTGAGTTTGGCCTTATTCGTTCTACTATTAACCTTTATGGTGATAACTTACAAATAAAAGAAAACTTCAGATATTCACCTTTTGTGGATTGGTCTGAAGTTTTCTTTTTTATACTCAATGAAAATCAAAGAGTAAACTAGGAAGCTAGCCGCAGGCTGGTCAAAACACCGTTTGAGGTTGTAGATAGAACTGACGAAGTCAGCTCAAAACACCGTTTGAGGTTGTGGATAGAACTGACGAAGTCAGCTCAAAACACCGTTTTGAGGTTGTGGATAGAACTGACGAAGTCAGCTCAAAACACTGTTTTGAGGTTGTAGATAAGACTGACGAAGTCAGCTCAAAACACTGTTTTGAGGTTGTAGATAAGACTGACGAAGTCAGTAACCATACCTACGGCAAGGTAAAGCTGACGTAGTTTGAAGAGTATTACTGTCCATATTTTTGGTAAAAATCAACTTTTACTTGGATGAAGGTTTTGGCTTCACGTAGGAGTTGGAGAAGGGTGGCGCGGGTTTCAAATTCGTCTCTTGTTTTGGGCAGACTGCGGTTGCGAAAGACTTCCAGATAGCGTTCAATTTCATCTAGCAAATCAGAAGCAGGATTGGTCTGGCTCAGTTGACCGGCAATTTTTGAAAAGAGTTGGGCCAAAATCAGGCTCTCACTGGCAGCTAGGTGACAGGTGTTGATTTGCTGGGCCATATTTCGTAGGATACGACTTTGTCGCTGTCTCATCTCAAAGTAGTGGATATGGTAGTCGGTCTGGTGAAAGAGGTGGTCAGAGTGATCTAAATAGACCAGTTTGAGGGCTTCTTCCAAAAGGGTGTCTAATTCTTCCACCAGCTGTGCTCGGTTGCGGCCGTCCCCTCTGGATAAATAATATTTGAAGCGTTGAAGGATATCTTTTAACTTTTCTTCTACCAATGTGTGGTAGTGCTGGATTTCCTCTTCTCGTGAAGGCATGTAGAGATTGACCAGCAAAGCAAATCCTGTACCGATAGCAAAGAGAAGGAATTCGTTGACTAGAAGGTCTGGAGAGGTTGACTCTTGTACCAAGAGGTGGCTAACCAAAACAGTGCTTGGTGTGATGCCAATTTCCCAGCCCATCTTATAGGCTAGGGGCACGTAGAGGGCAAGATAGAGGCCAAGGCTCCAGATATGAAATCTGCTCAAGTGAAAAGCCAAAACACCGATAGCTAGAGCTAGAAGAATGGAAAAGAGCCGATTGCGGGCCAGTTTTAAGGTACTTCTACGGGTATCGGATAGACTCAAGAGGGCGATGATTCCAGCCGAAACTGCCGAGGAAAGATTGAGAAAATAAGCAAGAAAACAGGCAAGACAGGTAGCTAAGATGAGCTTGGTCGTACGTTGGCTAATAGACATAAGAATTTCCTGATAATACTCAATGAAAATCAAAGAGCAAACTAGGAAGCTAGCCGTAGGCAGTACTTGAGTACGGCAAGGCGAAGCTGACGTGGTTTGAATTTGATTTTCGAAGAGTATAAGTTAGAATAAAAGCGTAAAAGACAAGACCTGAGCAGGCTTGCCTTTATGAGTTATTTTTTACGGGCTGCTGCGTATTCGGCAACGGCGGTAAAGAGGACATCTGTAGAAGAGTTAAGGGCTGTTTCACATGAGTCTTGGATGACCCCAATCACAAATCCAACCCCAACAACTTGCATGGCAATATCGTTAGAAATACCGAAAAGGCTACAAGCAACTGGGATAAGAAGGAGGGAACCTCCGGCAATACCTGAAGCACCACAGGCTGAGATAGCTGCCACTACACTGAGGACAAAGGCTGTGGCAAAGTCAACAGGGATTCCAAGAGTGTTAACTGCAGCAAGGGTCAAAACGTTAATGGTAATCGCTGCCCCTGCCATGTTGATCGTAGAACCAAGTGGGATAGAAACAGAATAGGTATCTGGGTTGAGTCCAAGGTCATGGCAGAGTTTCATGTTGACAGGAATGTTAGCCGCAGAACTACGAGTGAAAAAGGCTGTCACACCGCTGACACGGAGGCAGTTCCAAACTAGAGGGTAAGGATTGCGTCTCATAAAGAAGAAGGCAATCAAGGGGTTGACCACAAGAGCAACAAAAAGCATAGTCGTTACTAATAGAACCAATAAAATACCGTAGTTGGCAAGGCTTCCGATTCCCTTATCAGAAATAGTTTTGAAGACAAGGCCAAGGATTCCAAATGGAGCCAGGTTGATGATCCATTCGACAATTTTAGAAGTCACGTCAGCGATAGTTTTTAGTAATTCTTTACTATTTTTACTGGCTTCTCTCATGGCAATCCCGAAAACAACTGCCCAAGATAGGATACCGATGTAGTTGGCAGTAATGAGGGCATTGACTGGATTGTCAACCAGTTTGAGCAAGAGGTTGCTGAGGACCTGCCCAATCCCATCTGGTGGTGCAATTTCAGTATTGGCACTATTTAGGGTAATTTCAATAGGGACGATGAAACTTGCTACAACAGCTACAAGAGCAGCAGCAAAAGTTCCTAGGATATACAAGAAAACAACAGTTTTCATATTGCTATCTTGTCCCTTTTGATGTTGGGAAAGGGCATTGGCAACGAGGGCAAAGACTAGGATAGGAGCAACAGCTTTTAGACCTCCGACGAATAAATCCCCGAGTAGACCAATTCCTGAGAGATTAGGAAGGATCAGTCCTAGGATTCCCCCACAAAGCATACCAATCAAGATACGCTTGACAAGGCTTGCCTTGTTCCAAGCATGAATGATTCTTTTCATAATAATCTCCTTTTTGTGTAGTGATTATGATTATAGTATAAATGATAGACAAAATCAAGAATTTTCTGTCTATTTTTTTGAATATTTATGGAGAATGAGACCGATAAAAGTATGGTATAATGAAATAAAGGAGTTTTATATGCAAAAATTTATTCAAGCTTATATTGAAAAGCTAGATGTGACAACCATTATCGAGAATATTCTAACCAAGATTATTTCTCTTTTACTGCTTTTGATTGTATTTTATATTGCTAAAAAAATGCTTCATACCATGGTGCAGAGAATTGTCAAACCTTCTCTAAAAATGTCTCATCATGATGTCGGACGCCAAAAGACTATTGCGCGTTTACTAGAAAATGTGTTTAATTATACGCTATATTTCTTTTTACTCTACTGTATTTTATCGATTTTAGGCTTACCTGTATCTAGTTTGTTGGCTGGAGCTGGGATTGCTGGGGTGGCCATTGGGATGGGAGCCCAAGGTTTTCTGTCTGATGTCATCAATGGCTTTTTCATCCTTTTTGAACGTCAACTGGATGTGGGAGATGAGGTCGTTCTGACAAATGGTCCTATTACTGTATCGGGCAAGGTCGTCAGCGTGGGAATTCGTACGACCCAGCTTCGTAGCGAGGAGCAAGCTCTTCACTTTGTTCCTAACCGAAATATCACAGTTGTTAGCAATTTCTCACGCACAGACTAGACCTGTTATTTTAAGTAATTTGTGGTACAATAGAAAGAGTTTAATTTTAATAAAGGAGAAAAGATGGTTTTAGAAAAGCAGTTGGGCAATGGTTGTACCTGGATAGACCTTGATGTGGATAAGATTAAAAATATGGAAGATCTTTCTGACATCTATGGATTGGACAAGGAAACCATTGAGTATGCTCTGGATAGAAATGAACGAGCTCATATGGATTATAACCGTGAAACGGAGACGGTAACCTTTATTTATAATGTTCTTGATTTAGAAAAAGACAAAGAATATTATGAAGCGATTCCGATGACCTTTATCGTTGAAAAACAACGAATGATTACCATCAGCAACCATAAGAATGCTTATGTCATTGATCAGATGTCAGCTTATCTGGATAGCCATGAGTCGCTTTCTATTTACAAGTTTCTCTTTTCTGGTTTAGAGATTATCAGTAACGCTTATTATCCTGTCATTGAAGAGATGGATAAAAGTAAGGACGAAATTAGTGCCTTGCTACGTCAAACTACAACAAAGAAAAATCTCTTCGCCCTCTCTGACTTGGAGACTGGTATGGTTTACCTGACAGCAGCAGCAAAACAAAATCGACTCCTCTTGGAACATATCCAGGGCCATGCTCTTTATCGGAGATTTAATGATGTCGAACGAGAGCAGTTTGATGATGCCATGATTGAAGCCCATCAGTTGGTGTCTATGACAGACTTGATTTCTCAAGTCTTGCAACAACTCTCAGCTTCTTACAACAACATCCTAAACAATAACTTGAATGATAGTTTGTCAATTTTGACTATTATCTCCGTCTTACTAGCAGTACTTGCGGTTATTACAGGTTTCTTCGGAATGAATGTTCCTCTACCATTTACAGAAGAGCCAAATGCTTGGATTTATATCTTAATGACTAGCTTGATTTTATGGGTGGCCTTATCTCAATGGCTGAAGAAAATTACTAGAAAATAAAAGAAAAGGAGCCAAAATGGTGATTGAAAACTACATGCCAGACTTTGCTGTGGAAGCAGTCTATGATCTGACAGTTCCAAGCCTGCAGGCGCAGGGAATCAAGGCTGTTTTGGTCGATTTGGATAATACCCTCATTGCTTGGAACAACCCTGACGGGACGCCAGAAATGAAACAATGGCTACATGACCTTCGGGACGCGGGCATTCGCATTATCGTGGTCTCAAATAATACTAAAAAACGCGTCCAACGAGCAGTTGAGAAATTTGGGATTGACTACGTTTATTGGGCCTTGAAGCCTTTCACATTTGGGATAGACCGTGCCATGAAGGAATTCCACTATGAGAAAAGCGAAGTGGTCATGGTTGGCGACCAGCTCATGACAGATATTCGAGCAGCCCACCGTGCTGGTATTCGCTCGATTTTAGTCAAACCCTTAGTCCAACATGACTCTATCAAAACGCAGATTAACCGAGCTCGTGAGCGCCGTGTCATGCGAAAAATCACTGAAAAGTACGGGCCGATTACATATAAAAAAGGAATTTAACTATGGAAGAAATTCTCTGTATTGGTTGTGGAGCAACCATTCAGACGACAGACAAGGCTGGTCTTGGTTTTACTCCCCAGTCGGCACTCGAAAAAGGTTTGGAGACTGGCGAAGTCTATTGCCAACGCTGTTTCCGTCTCCGTCATTACAATGAAATCACGGATGTCCAGTTGACAGACGATGATTTCCTCAAGCTCTTGCACGAGGTGGGAGACAGCGATGCCTTGGTAGTCAATGTCATTGACATTTTTGATTTTAATGGCTCTGTTATCCCAGGCTTGCCACGTTTCGTCTCGGGCAATGATGTCCTCTTGGTGGGAAATAAAAAAGATATCTTGCCCAAGTCAGTTAAACCGGGCAAGATTAGCCAGTGGCTCATGGAGCGTGCCCACGAAGAAGGACTTCGTCCAGTTGATGTCGTCCTAACCTCAGCACAAAATAAACATGCCATTAAGGAAGTCATTGACAAGATTGAACACTACCGTAAGGGCCGCGATGTCTATGTGGTCGGTGTAACCAACGTTGGAAAATCAACTCTTATCAATGCTATTATCCAAGAAATCACGGGTGACCAGAATGTCATCACGACTTCGCGCTTCCCAGGGACAACCTTGGATAAGATTGAGATTCCGCTTGACGACGGATCTTATATTTACGATACGCCGGGAATCATCCACCGTCACCAGATGGCCCACTACTTGACGGCCAAAAACCTCAAGTATGTCAGCCCTAAAAAGGAAATCAAACCTAAAACCTATCAGCTCAATCCTGAACAAACCCTGTTTCTAGGAGGTCTCGGACGCTTTGACTTCATTGCGGGTGAAAAGCAAGGATTCACAGCCTTCTTTGACAATGAATTGAAACTCCATCGTACCAAGCTTGAAGGCGCTGGTGCTTTCTACGACAAGCACGTCGGAACCCTTCTGACACCACCAAATAGTAAGGAAAAAGAACATTTTCCAAAACTAGTCCAACATGTCTTTAATATCAAGGAAAAGACAGACCTAGTCATCTCTGGACTCGGCTGGATCCGCGTAACAGGAACTGCCAAAGTAGCCGTCTGGGCACCAGAAGGCGTCGCCGTCGTCACACGAAAAGCAATAATTTAAACACAGAAAGGAAAGGGTTTTCTGAACTCGGACTAGCAGGGCGAACCCCATAGAGAATACTTTTCGCCGTGGTGTTAGTTGGTACAAGTGATTGTACCAACTGCGGAAAATTTGAGACATTAGGCTCAAATTTTAGTCATGAAAGTCCGAAGGACTTTGCTGACGTCCGTCACCACTTCAGAAAAGTATAAAAAGAAACTCTTTTAAAGAAATTATGTCATTAACATCAAAACAACGTGCCTTCCTCAACAGTCAGGCACACACCCTCAAACCCATCATCCAAATCGGGAAAAATGGACTTAACGACCAAATCAAAACCAGCGTCCGTCAAGCTCTTGACGCCCGCGAATTGATTAAAGTAACGCTCTTGCAAAATACCGATGAAAATATCCACGATGTAGCTGAAATCTTGGAAGAAGAAATCGGTGTGGATACAGTCCAAAAAATCGGACGCATCTTGATTTTGTTTAAACAATCCAGCAAGAAAGAAAATCGCAAGATTTCTAAAAAAGTCAAAGAAATCTAGAAAAACTACTCCAAACAACTGTTTTTACAGAGAAATAAAGGAGACTAGCCTATGGCAATCGAATTATTGACTCCCTTTACCAAGGTAGAGTTGGAGCCAGAAATCAAGGAGAAAAAACGCAAACAAGTCGGTATTTTAGGAGGGAATTTTAACCCTGTTCACAATGCCCATCTGATTGTTGCGGACCAAGTACGGCAACAGTTGGGACTGGACCAAGTTCTACTCATGCCTGAATACCAACCTCCTCATGTAGATAAAAAGGAAACCATCCCTGAGCACCATCGCCTCAAGATGATTGAGTTGGCGATTGAGGGGATTGAAGGTCTGGACATTGAAACTATTGAGTTGGAACGTAAGGGCATTTCTTACACCTACGACACTATGAAGATTTTGACAGAGCAACATCCTGATACGGATTATTACTTTATCATCGGTGCTGACATGGTGGACTATCTGCCTAAGTGGTACCGAATTGATGAACTGGTAGATATGGTTCAGTTTGTGGGAGTTCAGCGCCCACGCTACAAGGCTGGCACTTCCTATCCAGTTATCTGGGTGGATGTGCCTCTCATGGATATCTCGTCCAGCATGGTGCGTGACTTCCTTGCCCAGGGACGGAAACCCAACTTTCTCCTGCCTCAGCCTGTGCTAGACTACATCGAGAAGGAGGGTCTCTACTGATGGCCTATCAAGACTATATCAACTGCTCTCGTGAGGCTTTGTTGGAAAAAATGGCAGAGCTTCTACCTGAAAAACGCTTAACCCATTGCTTGGGTGTGGAGCGTGCAGCTATAGAATTGGCTCAGAGATTTAGAGTCGATACTGAGAAAGCAGGACTAGCAGGCCTTCTTCATGACTATGCTAAGAAGCTGTCAGATCAGGAATTTCTAGACTTGATTGACCGTTACCAGCTAGACCCTGACCTCAAAAACTGGGGCAATAATGTCTGGCATGGCATGGTTGGAATTTACAAGATTCAAGAAGACTTGGATTTGCATGATCAAGAAATCCTGCGAGCTATTGAAATCCATACAGTCGGGGCTGACCAGATGACAGACCTAGATAAGGTTATCTATGTAGCAGACTATATCGAGCATAATCGAGCCTTTCCTGGAGTAGATGTGGCGCGTGAGATTGCAAGTTTATCGCTTAATAAGGCGGTGGCCTACGAAACAGCTCGTACCGTGGAGCATCTAGCTCATCAGGGATTCCCTATCTATCCCCAAACCCTTGAAACCTATAACGCCTTTGTGCACTATTTGAAAGAGGACTAAATGAAGACGGCTTTTATAATCATTGATGTTCAGAATATTTTAGTGGAAACCGGTTTTCAGACAAATAGTCTATTGGAAAAAATTTCTTATTTACAAAATCAGGCTAGAAGTAAGAATATCGAAATTATCTATGTTCAACATATTGAGAATCCTGAAGCCCAAACATCAGAAGATTGGCAGTTATCTGCGCTTTTAAATCGAAAACCTGATGAAAAGGTCTTTCAGAAGAAGTATAACAGTATTTTCAAAGAAACTGGCTTAAAAGAATACTTGGATAAACAGGGGATTGAAAAATTAGTTTTATGTGGTATGCAGACAAAATATTGTGTGGATACCTCTGTCAAGGTTGCCTTTGAATATGGCTATCAGCTTATTATTCCAGAAGGTGCTGTCACAACCTTTGATGGGGATGACATTCCAGCAGAAACGATAAATGAATTTTATGAGGACATTTGGGAGGAGCGCTTTGCAGATGTCCTAGATTACAAACATATTTTCTAAAAAGAGGACTAAATGAACGAAAAAGAATTATTAGAACTAGTCGTGAAAGCGGCTGATGAGAAACGTGCGGAGGATATCCTCGCACTTGACGTACAAGATTTGACTAGCGTGACGGATTACTTTGTTATTACTAGTTCAATGAATAGCCGTCAGTTGGACGCTATCGCTGATAATATCCGTGAAAAAGTAGCGGAAGCAGGATTTAAAGGTAGTCATGTCGAAGGCGACGCAGCTGGAGGTTGGGTCTTGCTGGACCTTGGTGCTGTCGTTGTGCATGTCTTTTCAGAAGAAATGCGTGCCCGCTATAACCTAGAAAAACTATGGCATGAGGCGGATTCAGTAGATCTCTCAGAAGCCTTAGCATAGGAGATGAACTCAGTTGCAGTCAACTGGGTTTCTTTGCTTATTTTAGAAGAAAATTGATAGAAAGGTAAAGAGCCTCGTGTTTGGTTGATGTTGAAACTGAACACGAGCTAAAAGCTTAGGGAAAAAGAGTAACTTTCTTTGTATCTGACGATAGGGAAGAAAGTTTCCTATGTACTATTTGCTTTTAAGGCTCTTGGTATCATGATTATGGCAACTTATGAAACTTTTGCGGCGGTCTATGATGCGGTCATGGATGACAGTTTATACGACAAATGGACTGATTTTTCTCTGCGTCATTTGCCAAAAACTAAGGAGAGAAAGAAACTCTTGGAATTGGCTTGTGGAACAGGTATCCAGTCTGTTCGCTTTTCTCAAGCTGGTTTTGATGTGACTGGGCTTGATTTGAGTGCGGATATGTTGAAGATTGCCGAGAAGAGAGCTTCTTCAGCCAAACAAAAGATTGATTTTATGGAAGGCAATATGCTGGATTTGTCTAAGGCAGGTCAATACGACTTTGTCACGTGTTACTCGGACTCAATCTGCTACATGCAGGATGAGGTGGAAGTAGGGGACGTCTTTAAGGAAGTGTATAATGCCCTCAACGAAGACGGAGTTTTCATCTTTGATGTGCATTCGACCTACCAGACGGATGAGGTTTTTCCAGGCTATTCCTACCATGAAAATGTGGAAGATTTCGCCATGCTTTGGGATACCTATGAGGATGCGGCGCCTCACTCCATCGTGCATGAGCTGACTTTCTTTGTCAAGGAAGCGGACGGCTCCTTTAGTCGTCACGATGAGGTGCATGAGGAGCGGACCTATGAAGTCTTGACCTATGATATTTTGCTGGAACAGGCTGGATTTAAGTCTTTCAAACTCTATGCAGACTTTGAGGACAAGGAGCCGACAGAGACAAGTACCCGTTGGTTTTTTGTCGCGCAGAAGTAGGAGATTATCATGACCATCACAGGTATTATCGCGGAGTTTAATCCCTTTCATAATGGGCATAAATACCTGCTAAATCAGGCTGAGGGATTGAAAATTGTTGCCATGTCAGGGAATTTCATGCAGAGAGGCGAGCCTGCTATTGTGGACAAGTGGACAAGGGCCCAGATGGCACTGGAAAATGGGGCAGACTTGGTAGTAGAATTGCCCTTTTTAGTCAGTGTTCAGGCAGCAGATTTCTTCGGCCAAGGAGCTGTGGATATCTTGACTCGTTTGGGTATTGATACTCTAGCTTTTGGGACGGAGGAAGTTCTAGATTACCAGAAAATCGCTGACTTATACACAGAGCAGGGTGCTGAGATGGAGCAATTTGTGGAAAATCTGGCTGATTCCCTCTCTTATCCTCAGAAAACTCAGGTCATGTGGAAGGAATTTGCTGGTCTTGATTTTTCAGGCAATACGCCCAATCATGTTCTTGCTCTGGCCTATGTCAAGGCAGTTGCAGGGCGAAATATTAAACTTCATCCAATTCAACGTCAGGGGGCTGGTTACCATTCTGTGGATAAGGATGTGGACTTTGCTTCGGCAACAGCCCTCCGTCAGTACCAGAGGGACAAAGATTTCTTAGAACGCTTTATGCCTTCTGTTGCACTCTTTGAGCAGGCAAGTAAGGTGACCTGGGAAGACTATTTTCCTTTGCTCCGCTATCAAATCTTGTCAAATCCCGATCTAACCACCATCTATCAGGTCAATCAAGAAATGGCTGTGCGCATCAAGGATGCCATCAAGATAGCCCAGTCTGTGGAAGACTTGGTTGAGGCAGTTGTGACCAAACGTTACACCAAGGCGCGTGTTAGACGCCTATTGACCTATATCTTGGTGCAAGCTAGAGAAAGTGACTTACCAGAAGGGATTCGTGTTCTTGGCTTTACCGAAAAAGGCAGAAAGCATCTCAAGTCTCTGAAAGGACAGGTCAATCTAGTCAGCCGAATTGGCAAAGAACCTTGGGATGGCATGACTCAAAAGGCAGACCAGATTTACCAACTAGGAAATTCGAGTATAAAAGAGCAGAATTTTGGAAGAGTACCGATTAGAATAGAAACAAACTAAGTCTACTGAAAGGTAGGCTTTTTGAGATTTTTTACGAATAATACTCTTCGAAAATCAAATTCAAACCACGTCAACGTCGCCTTGCCGTACTCAAGTACAGCCTGCGGCTAGTTTCCTAGTTTGCTCTTTGATTTTCATTGAGTATAGATAGATAGAAAAGAAAATCTTGTACAAGTTCCTGACAATTTCTTTCTTTTTGTGTATAATAGTGGAAAAGAGGTAAAACGAGGTATGGTTATGGAAGCAGTTCTTTACTCAACGTTCCGAAATCATTTAAAAGACTACATGAAGAAGGTAAACGATGAATTTGAGCCTTTGACGGTGGTTAATAAAAATCCAGATGAGGACATTGTAGTTCTTTCAAAGAGCGAGTGGGATAGTATTCAAGAAACTCTGAGAATCGCTCAAAACAAGGAACTATCTGACAAGGTCTTGCGAGGAATGGCTCAAGTTCGTGCTGGAAGTACTCAGGTCCATGTTATTGAGGAGTAAGAAATGCTGCTCAAGTTTACAGAAGATGCCTGGGCAGATTATTGCTACTGGCAAAATCAGGATAAGAAAACGTTAAAAAGAATCAATAAACTAATCAAGGATATTCAACGTGATCCATTTACAGGAATAGGTAAGCCAGAACCACTCAAGTATGACTACCAAGGAGCCTGGTCACGTCGTATCGACGCAGAAAATCGCTTGATTTATATGATGGATGGGGATAGCATCGCTTTCTTGTCTTTCAAAGATCATTACTAGAGTCTACTGAAAGGTAGGCTTTTTATTTTTTAAATTTTTATTAGTAAGTTTAAGATAAAGTTTTTTGGAAAATGACAGAATCCCTAATACAAAAGACAAAAACTCAGAAAAGAAATTTAGTATATGAACTTCGATCTTTACCCTTGAATCCGCTTTATAACTCTTAATTTATGGTATAATGAAGAGAATTGTTAATAATAAAAACAGGGGAAGTAAATGTCTAATTTCAAAGAAAAATTACCACTATTCCAAGCAAATGACATCCAAATTTCTAATGATGTCAATACAGTTTGGTCTATCGCTAACACTCTTAGAGGGGCTTATCGAGCAGATAAGTATCGCGATGTCATTATTCCAATGTTTGTCCTGACTCGTTTAGAAGCTGCCTTACTGCCAACCAAGGATCAGGTGGTAGCACAATACAAAGCAAATCCCAATACACCTGAGAAAGTGTTGGAGAAACTTTCAGGCTATCGTTACTACAATGTTAGTCCTTTTACGTTGGAAAATCTTCAAAACGATCCAAATGCAATCGAGGAGAATTTTATAGCCTATCTGGATGGCTATTCTTGTCGTGTCAAGGACATCATTGAAAACCTAAAATTTAAAGAGCAAGTCCGTACCCTGGCCCAGAGTGGTCGCCTTTTCACGGTTATTAAAAAGTTCTCTCAAATTGATTTATCTCCAAGTTCAGTTGACTCTATGCGTATGGGATACATGTTTGAGGATATCATCCGCCGATTTTCTGAAAATGAGGAAGCGGGGTCTCACTATACCCCTCGTGAGGTTATTGCTCTGATGGTCAACCTCCTCTTGATTGAGGCAGACGAAGAACTTTTTGTTGATAAAAAAGAGTTGAAAATACTAGACATGGCGGCTGGAACTGGGGGAATGCTGGCTACGGCTAAAAGCTATATTCGTCAGTTGAATACAGGAGCCACTGTCCGACTCTTTGGTCAGGAAGTTTTGCCTGAAACCTTTGGGATTGGTCGTGCAGATATGCTAATTCGTCAGGAAGATTCTGACTATTTTGTGAAGGTGGATACCTTAAAAGATCCAGATCCTTTCCCAGATACTAAGATGAGCTTTGTCATCGCTAATCCTCCCTTCGGTCAAGCTTGGGGTGGTAAGGATGCGGATGATGGGGTTGAGGATGCAGTTAAGAAAGATCATCAACTCTTTGATAAAACAGAAGGTCGTCAAGGTCGTTTTGTTGCGACTCCAGGAACTGGAGATGCTCAACTACTCTTCCATCTTCATGCTATTGCAAAATTAGAAGAAAATGGCCGTGCAGCCATCATTTCAAATGGGTCTCCCCTCTTTTCAGGTGGGACGTCATCGGGAGAAAGTCAGATTCGCCGTTATATCCTTGAGAATGATTTGCTGGAAGCTATAGTCGCCCTTCCAGGTCAATTTTTCTATAACACAGGAATTGGGATTTATATTTGGATTTATAATAAAAACAAGTCTCCTGAACGCCAGAACAAGGTTCAGTTTATTGATGCGACGGAGGAGTTTATTCCTCTACGTAAATCTCTAGGTCAAAAACGCCGTGAGTTGTCCCAAGATAACATCCGTCAGATCCTTCGCTGGTACGATGATTTTCAAGAAAATGACCATGTAAAAATCTTTGACAATCAAGAGTTTCTCTATCGAGAGTTTACAGTTATGCAACCTCTGCAACGTCGTGGCCAGATAAGCGAAGAAACAATTGAGAAAGCGAAAAGCGTTCCTTTCCTAGCCAAACTATTTGATGAATACAAGTACCAAGAATTGCTGGAGATGGAACCACGTTCAACTAAGGATGAGAAAAAATTACAGGACTTTGTAGCTGGCAAGACCAAGCAAGAAGCTATCCTGACAGCTCTTGCTAAGGGAAGTTCTGACAAGACCTATCCTGACTTTGAGAACTTTGTCCAAGTCATCAAGGACTTGCTGGGAGAGTTTAATCTTACGTCTGCTAATATCAATGCGCTAGCCTTAGCTATGAGTGAAATGGACAAAACAGCAGAAGTTATCCGAACCAAGAGGAAAGACAAGGCAAATGAGATTGCCGATGGGATTGTCTATGATAAGACCACCAAGGACAGTGAAATCGTTAAGCTGACAGAGGATGTGGAAACCTACTTTGCGCGTGAGGTCTATCCTCATGTACCTGACGCCCACTACTGGTTTGATGAGGAAAAAGGCTATGGAGCAGAGATTCCTTTTACCCGCTATTTCTATCAATACCAAGAACCAGAAAGTGCAGAAAAGCTCTTAGCTGAGTTTTATGACTTGGAAGCAGAATTACAGACTCTCTTGGAGGAACTCAAACATGACTAGGATGAAAGAGAGTGGTATCGACTGGATCGGACAAATACCAGAAGAGTGGGCTATTTCTAAAATAAAATTCACAACACAGCTTAATGGTAGAATTGGCTGGCAAGGATTAACATCAGCTGAATATAAAGAAGAAGGACCATATTTAATTACTGGAACTGACTTTCACAATGGAACTATTAATTTTGAAACAGCTGTACATATTGATGAAAAACGTTGGTCAGAAGCTTCACAGATTCAAGTTGAAAATGGTGACTTACTAATTACGAAAGATGGTACGGTAGGTAAAGTAGCTATTATTTCAGGGCTTGATGATAAAGCTTCGTTAAATAGTGGTGTATTAAGAATCCAAACAATTGATGAGATTGATAGAAAATTTTTATACTATGTTTTATTATCAGATGAATTTTGGATGTGGTTTAACTATACAAATTCAGGGGCTAGCACCATTTTACATTTGTATCAAAATGTATTTGATGAATTCACTTTTACATTTCCTCAAAAAAATGAACAACAAAAAATTGCTGATTTTCTAGATAAGAAAACCGCCCAGTTAGATAAAGCTAAAGCATTACTGGAGGAGCAGATTCAAAAGCTCAAAGATTACCGCTCTAGCTTGATTTATGAGACTGTCACAAAAGGACTGGATAAAACAGTCCCAATGAAAGATTCGGGTATCGACTGGATTGGAGAGGTGCCTGAAGGGTGGGGAGTGAAACGATTAAAGTATTTAGTAAATAAAATTGGAAGCGGTAAAACTCCTTTGGGAGGGTCTGAAATTTTTGAAGAAACTGGAATATTATTTATTCGAAGTCAGAATGTTCATAATGGATTAATACAGTTAGAAGATAAATCCACTTATATAAATAGGAATATTCATCGTCAGATGATAGGGACTAGCGTTGAAAAAAATGATATTTTATTAAATATAACAGGAGCTTCTATTGGAAGAGTAGCAAAATATGATTTAGATGTAGAAGCAAATGTTAATCAACATGTGTGCATTATTAGATGCGATAGATTTGTATTGCCAGATTATTTAATGTATTTTATCATGTCTGAATTTGGACAATTTATGATTAAAATTCATCAAATTAGCGGAAATAGAGAAGGTTTGAGCTTTGATAATATCGGAAATTTTAAAATAATTATTCCAGATTTAGACTATCAGTATAAAATTAGTCAGTACTTGAATAAAAAAATGTTAATTATTAATCAGATGATAAAAACAAAAGATCAACAAATTGAAAATATTAATAAACAACGACAAACTCTTATTTATGATTATGTAACAGGGAAGAGGAGGGTGTAGGATGTTTTTTGGGACAAACTTTTTATTTAAGATATGTTATTTTTGGACGGCAATGCTTCCTGCATATATCATTATTTTATTAAAGAAACACGATGAGCTAAAATGTTTAAGTTTAAACTTTTTTAATATTTCAATTTCTATAGAAGCAATTTTATTGCCTGTGTTCATAATTTTTACTTTATTTTCTCTTTTCTATTTACTCTGTAAGATAAAAAGAACAGAAGAGAAGAAAACAGGGCAACTAGAAATAACAATAAATTTTAATGTAGAAAAAGATAAAAACGATACGGTGGATAATTATGGATTTTATACTGTTAATCCAAATTTAATGGAATATCTATTGAGTATTGTAGTTACTTCGGGGATTACATCATTAGATTTATCTCAATCTTTGTATATTCAACTTTTTATTTTTGTTGTTGTTCAAATTTTATTATTGCTATATGTATTAAATAGTAGTGATCCTATTCCTAATTTATTATTAGTGATATGTAGAAAAGATATTGTATCTGTTGAGGATAAATTATTTATAATATGCGATAGAAGTATATTGAAACAAAGATTATATGGTTTTAAAAAAATAATACCATTTTCATCTAGAGATGCCAGAAATAGATTATTTGTGTTTAAAAAGGAAGGATAATTATTTTATATGCAAGAATTAAAAAATATATACTTGATTGCATGGAAGAACCAAAAGTTTTTTGACAGGAATGATAATCCAATTGGTAGCATTTTATTGCCAGATCAAACGGCAGAGTTTTCTAAGATATGGAATAATATGAAATTTGGAGATTTTGCTACTTACGAGGAAGCAAAAGAGGGACTAGAAGAGTTTTCGGGAGGTATTATAAAGCAAAGTGTTCCTTATAGACAGAACTTAAATTCCAATCAAAATAGTTATTTTAAGGAAGAATTTGAAATCCTATCTAATATACGTCGAGCAACAACAATGCCAACGGCAAGAGCGTCGAATGTAACTAGTGAAGGTGGTGATGAGGACTTAAGTGGTTTTCGATTTTATGTACTAGAGTCTAGCGATGACAACGAGCAAACTACAGTGTATCATTTCGCAAGATTTAGGCCGAGATATCATATATTGAAAAATAAAAACCTACTTCGTACTCATCTAGAGACTATAGATACCATCCATTCTAATGCCTCCTTCTCTTTAGATTCAGTGATTTTGATAGAGTCGTCAGTATTTGCATCTGCAATTTACACTGAAAATGACTCAGAAACTAATATACAAATTTTTGTTCATAAACCAGAAGAATATGAAAATGCTTTTGTTTTAAAAAATTCATATTTTGAATATGCCAAAAAAACTTTTGATAGATTTAGAACTAATGATGTTACTGTTAAAAGAACTATTTCTATGCAGGGAGTTTCTGTAAATTGGAATGATGAAGAATTTAATCCAAATGAATTTTTTAATCAAAAAAATGTTAATATTGCTAAAAAATTTGCTAGAGATTCAGAAGATGATAAAAATTATGATATTAATCGGATCGTAGAGGCTAATGACAAATTGGAGAATAATGTTCAGAAAGGCAACAAACCCTTAAAGGTTCACAGATCAAAAGAGGGTAAAGTTGTTGGATTATTAGTAGATGAATCTTCAGTAGCGACACTTGCAGCTATAATGGATGGGCAGATTTGGACTAATGAAATCCATCAGGAGACACAAACAAACATTTAAATAACTATTTCTATACCTTAGATTTTTAATAACTTTTAAAATTTTTAAGGAATGATTATTGTAAATTTTTAAATTGAAATGAAAAGAGCTAATATTAGAAAGTGAGAAGCTATGGCAAATTTGGGCTTGAAGGAGCGCTATGATTTCCAGCAGTGGATTATCAAAGACTTGAAAGAGAAAAATGACTATATTCAGCGGGACGCTACTTGCTACGATCCTAGATTAGCCATGGATGTGGAACTCCTGTGGGATTTTCTGATGGAGAACCAAGAGGAGACCATGGACTATCTCCTTAAAAAGCTTAGCAAGGAGACGATCATCACTCTTATCAATAAGGAAATCGTCAAGGGTGGTTTTTTATTCGCCTTAAAAGAGGGTGTCTTTATTGAAAACAAGCAACTTCGTCTTCTTTATCGTAAACCTGCGACTAGTTTTAATGAAAAGGCTGTTCAACAATACCAAGCCAACTGTCTATCTATTATGGAAGAAGTGGTTTACGAGGAGAGCGACCGCATTGACCTTGTTATCTTTATCAATGGATTAGCACTATTTGCTATCGAACTTAAGTTTAATCCCAGTGGTCAGTCTGTCCAGGATGCTATCAAGCAGCTAAAGGGGCGCAATCCTAAGAATCGTCTTTTCCGTTTTGAACAGGGAGTCTTGGCTTCCTTTGCAGTGGATACCCTAGAAGTCTATATGACGACGCAATTGAAAGGACAAGAAACCTATTTCCTACCTTTTAATGTGGGGAAAGGGGAAGGTATTGAGATGGGAAGTGGCAACCCTCACAACCCTAATGGTGTCGATACAGACTACTTGTGGCTTGATGTCTTGACCAAGGATAGTATTCTCCAGTTAATAGAGAGTTTTATCTTTTTTGAGATGGATAAGCATAGTTCTAAAAAGAAGAACCTGATCTTCCCGAGATATCATCAGCGAAGAGCAGTTAGCCGTCTCCTAGAAGACATGAAAGTCAACCATACTGACAGTAATTATCTGATTCAGCATTCGGCTGGTTCTGGTAAAACCAATACTATTGCCTGGTTGGCTCATAGTTTAGTTTCTCTTCATGATGATCAGAATCAAAATATTGTGGATACTGTATTAATCGTTACAGACCGTATCGTGGTTGACCGTCAATTGCAAGAAGCAGTCAAGGAAATCTCCCACAAGCATGGTGTAGTTAAGGTAATGGGAGATAAAGAAACCTCCAGCGACTTGGCAGATGCGATAGCAGGAAATACAAAAATCATAGCTACGACGATTCATAAGTTTGCCCAGATCAACCAATCCAACTGGATGTCTGTAGGGAACACTGCGAAAAAGAAATTTGCCATCCTGATTGATGAAGCCCACAGTTCAACGACAGGATCCTATATGAGTTCGGTTAGTCAAGTCTTGACAGAAACAGATACAGAAGATGGAACTATCTATGAGATTCAAGAAGTAAGTGTTGCGGATGCTATCGAGCAGGAGATTGCTCGGACAGGTAAGCAGGACAATGTCTCAATCATCGCCTTCACCGCAACTCCAAAGGCGACAACTTTACAGCTATTTGGTACAACACAAGTAGATGGTTCTAAAGCTCCTTTTGATGTTTATAGTATGAAGCAAGCTATTGAGGAAGGTTTTATTCTAGATGTTTTAGATAACTATACGACTTATAAGACCTATTACAAGCTCAATAAAGCAGTTGAAGAAGATCCTGAGCTAAAAACGACTCTTGCTAAGCGTAAGATTGCAAAGTTTGTAGAATTATCTGATGAAAATATCAATCAAAAGGTTGAAATTATCATAGATCACTTTATCAGTCATGATATTATGGCTGAATTGGGTGGTCAAGGTAAGGCTATGATTGTGACTTCGGGTCGTGAGGCAGCAGTTAAGTATCAATTGGCCTTTCAAAAGTACTTCAAAGACCACAGTATCACCAGTATTGGAACCCTGATTGCCTTTTCTGGCAAGGTTAATTACCAAGGTAGTGAATATACTGAGTCGCAAATGAATCAGGTCAAGGAAGATTATTTGAAAGATCATTTTGATACGGAAGACTACCAAATCCTGATTGTGGCAAATAAGTATCAGACAGGGTTTGACCAACCCAAACTGGTTGCTATGTATGTAGATAAAAAGTTGCGAAGTGTTGCTGCGGTGCAAACATTGTCTCGTTTGAATCGTATCTATAGAGGATACAATAAGAAGACCTTTATCCTTGATTTTAAAAATACTTATGACGATATTCGCTCAGCTTTTTCTCCCTACTACCGTGAGACTATTTTAGCAGATACAGTCACACCTAGTGATGTCTTGACCTTGGATCGGAAAATTGATGAGTATGGTATCTTGGACAGTGATGTTGTTCATGAGTTTAATCAATTCTTATATCAAGAAAAGAGAAACAGCAGAGAAAAACAAAAGATGGTTTCTCTGTTAAATCAAGGTTATGATAGAGTTAGACGGTTTGAAGAGAAAGAACAACTTTCTATTCGAAAGGTTATTCGAGGTTTTCTTAGAATGTATACTTTTTTGATTCAGGCAACTGCTTATCAAAATGAAGTTCTACACGAACGTTATAATTATCTGCAAAGTCTTGTCAAGATGATTGATGTTCGCATTGGAGGAGATGATTTTACAATCGCAGATAAGATCGTAGTGGACTATATGAAACATAAGCAAACAGGTTCCTTCAGGTCAGTTTCTGAATTGGAATATCATCCAGAGTTAATACTTACCAAGCCAAGTACTGGAGGTGTTACGACTGACCAGGAGAAGCGTTTATCTGAAATCTTAGATGAAATTAACGAACAGTTAGATTTGGATATTGATCACCAAGTCGGTCTAAGTGGAGCGGTATCCATTCGTGAATTGATGAAAAAGAATCCAAGACTAAAGCAATCTGCTCGTGTCAACTCCAGAGAAGACTTCGTTTTTGCTTTTGAAGAAGAGATTGACAATGCTCTTATAGAAGGATACTCTCAGAGTCAAGATTTATTTGGTGCTCTATTAAATAATGATTCTTTCAAGAAGAGATTAGCAGATATATTTATTGATGATGTATTCAAAAGTTTGAAGGGATCCGAAGAAGTGTAATCTTAAAATTCACGCTAATTTCCCCAAAACATATTCTATTTTAGGTTTGTGAAAATCACTTTTTTATGGTAGAATGTAAAAGAATGTATGTCATTCGGAATAACAATAAAATGAGGTAAAAACATGGAAATCATGTCGCTTGCGATTGCTGTTTTTGCCGTCATCATTGGTTTAGTCATTGGATATGTCAGCATCTCAGCTAAGATGAAATCATCTCAGGAAGCTGCAGAGTTGATGCTTTTAAATGCTGAACAAGAAGCAACTAATTTACGTGGACAAGCTGAGCGTGAAGCGGATTTACTTGTTAATGAAGCCAAGCGTGAAAGCAAGTCTCTTAAAAAAGAAGCACTATTGGAGGCCAAAGAAGAAGCCAGAAAATACCGTGAAGAAGTGGACGCTGAATTCAAATCAGAACGTCAAGAACTCAAACAAATCGAAAGTCGTTTGACCGAGAGAGCTACTAGCCTTGACCGTAAAGACGACAATTTGACGAGTAAAGAACAAACACTTGAACAAAAAGAACAAAGTATTTCTGATAGAGCGAAAAACCTTGATGCGCGTGAAGAGCAATTAGAGGAAGTCGAAAGACAAAAAGAAGCAGAACTAGAGCGTATTGGTGCCCTGTCTCAGGCAGAAGCACGAGATATTATCTTGGCACAGACAGAGGAAAACTTGACCAAGGAGATTGCTAGCCGTATTCGTGAAGCTGAGCAAGAGGTTAAGGAACGTTCTGACAAAATGGCCAAGGACATCTTGGTTCAAGCTATGCAACGTATCGCTGGTGAATATGTAGCGGAGTCAACAAACTCAACAGTTCATCTGCCAGATGATACTATGAAGGGACGCATTATTGGTCGTGAAGGTCGTAACATTCGTACTTTTGAAAGTTTGACAGGGGTCGATGTGATTATCGACGATACACCAGAAGTGGTGACCTTGTCAGGATTTGATCCGATTCGTCGTGAGATTGCCCGTATGACTATGGAAATGTTGCTCAAAGATGGTCGTATCCACCCAGCTCGTATCGAAGAGTTGGTTGAGAAAAACCGTCAAGAGATTGATAATAAGATCCGTGAATACGGTGAGGCAGCAGCCTATGAGATTGGTGCGCCAAACCTTCATCCAGACTTGATGAAGATTATGGGACGTTTGCAGTTCCGTACTTCTTATGGACAAAACGTCTTGCGTCATTCGATTGAGGTTGCTAAGTTGGCTGGTATCATGGCGAGCGAGCTTGGTGAAAATGCGGCTCTTGCTCGTCGTGCTGGATTCCTTCACGATATTGGGAAAGCTATTGACCGCGAGGTTGAAGGTAGCCACGTTGAAATCGGTATGGAATTGGCCCGTAAGTACAAGGAACACCCAGTTGTGGTCAATACGATCGCTAGTCACCACGGTGATGTTGAAGCTGAGAGCGTCATTGCAGTGATCGTCGCTGCGGCAGATGCCTTGAGTGCAGCCCGTCCAGGAGCTCGTAGTGAGTCTCTTGAAAGCTACATCAAGCGTCTCCATGATTTGGAAGAAATTGCTAACGGCTTTGAAGGGGTACAAAATAGCTTTGCCCTTCAAGCAGGACGTGAAATCCGCATCATGGTCAATCCAGGACAAATCAAGGACGACAAAGTCACAATCTTGGCTCACAAAGTTCGTGAGAAAATTGAAAACAATCTCGATTACCCAGGAAATATCAAGGTAACCGTGATTCGTGAGCTTCGTGCAGTAGATTATGCTAAATAAATAAGAAAGAGCAGTTGAAAAATTACTGCTTTTTTGTTACACTAGATAGAAAGACTGTAAAGGATAATCTGGCTTTTTGCCATTATTCTAGAGAAATGTTATTTCACAGACTGACTAAAAGGAGACACAATGGCAGACCGAGGCTTACTAATCGTTTTTTCTGGTCCTTCAGGGGTTGGAAAAGGAACGGTTAGAAGAGAGATTTTTGAGAGTTCTGAAAACCAATTTCAATACTCTGTATCAATGACGACACGCGCACAACGTCCTGGAGAAGTGGACGGTGTTGACTATTTCTTCCGTACTCGTGAAGAGTTTGAAGAGCTGATTCGTCAAGGACAGATGTTGGAATACGCAGAATATGTCGGCAACTACTATGGAACTCCTCTGACCTACGTCAATGAAACCTTGGACAAGGGAATCGATGTTTTCCTTGAAATTGAGGTTCAGGGCGCTCTTCAGGTCAAGAAAAAGGTTCCAGATGCTGTCTTTATCTTCCTGACACCACCAGATTTGGATGAATTGCAAGATCGTTTGGTAGGACGTGGAACAGACAGTGCAGAAGTAATTGCCCAACGAATCGAAAAAGCCAAGGAAGAAATTGCGCTTATGCGTGAGTATGATTATGCGATTGTCAACGATCAGGTGCCCCTAGCTGCTGAGCGTGTCAAACGTGTGATCGAAGCAGAGCACTTCCGTGTGGATCGTGTCATTGGTCACTATCAGGAGATGTTACCAAAATCTCCAACTACCCGATAAAATTTAGAAAATAGGTACAAGCAAATGATGTTAAAACCCTCTATTGATACCTTGCTCGACAAGGTTCCTTCAAAATATTCACTCGTAATCTTGGAAGCAAAACGTGCCCACGAATTGGAAGCAGGTGCGCCAGCAACTCAAGGTTTCAAATCTGAAAAATCAACTCTTCGCGCTTTAGAAGAAATCGAATCAGGAAACGTTACGATTCACCCAGATCCAGAAGGAAAACGTGAAGCAGTGCGTCGCCGTATCGAAGAAGAAAAACGCCGCAAAGAAGAAGAAGAAAAGAAAATCAAAGAGCAAATCGCTAAAGAAAAAGAAGAAGGTGAAAAAATTTAAGGTTGGGGGGACTCAATCTTATTTTTTCTATTGCAAGAATGTACTGACAAGGAGGAGGTGAGAAGATGGCTATAGCCAAGATTATCGTAGATGTGCCTTTGATGCAGACGGACCAGCCCTATAGTTACAGGATTCCTGAGGAGTTTGAGGGAATGCTGGAAGTTGGGATGCGGGTTCATGTGCCCTTTGGTAAGGGCAATCGCCTGATTCAAGGGATTGTTCTTGGTTTGGAGTCCCAACCAGATGAAGAAGAGATGGAGCAAGATTTAAAAGATATTGCAGAGGTGCTGGATTTTTCTCCTGTTCTCACGCAAGAACAACTCTGGCTGGCTGAGGAGTTACGCAAATCTGTCTTCTCCTATAAAATTTCCATCCTCAAGGCTATGTTGCCGGGATTTCTGAACTCCAGCTATGACAAGATTCTCTATCCTTTGGAAGGTTTGAGTCAGGAAGATCGAGAGCGTCTATTTGGCTCAGAAGATTCGCTTGCCTTTTCTTCTCTGGATTTAGGTAAGCAAGCCGAAATGATGCGTTTGACTAGAAAAGGTCTACTTGGCCTGGAATATCAGGCTGTCGATCAGAAGAAGGTCAAGACCCAGTCTTGGTATGAGGTTGACCTTGTTCAGTTAGAAGGTGTAGAGATTTCTGCACGCGCCAAGAAAAAGTTAGAACTGAGAGACTATCTGCTGTCTCATCCAGAGAGTGATTCCTTGGCTAGTTTGTTAGATTCCTACTCGCGGGAGCAAGTTAACTTCTTTGTGGAACAAGGTGCTGTGACCATAGTCAAAAAGGAAGTGCAACGCTCGGCTGCTTATTTTGAAGGCATTGAGGCAAGTCAGCCTTTGGAGTTGAATCCAGAGCAAAGACAGGCGCGTGATGCGGTTGTCAGTGCTATTGGTAGTCATCAGCCCCCCTTCCTCCTTCAAGGGATTACAGGAAGTGGGAAGACCGAGGTTTACTTACAAATAATCCAAGGAGCTTTGGACAAGGGCAAGACAGCTATTTTGCTGGTGCCTGAGATTTCCCTGACTCCTCAGATGACGGAGCGTTTTATAGCACGTTTTGGTGAGAAAGTGGCTATTCTTCACTCAGGCTTGTCCAATGGTGAAAAGTATGATGAATGGCGCAAGGTAGAACGTGGAGATGCTCAAGTTGTGGTTGGTGCCAGATCTGCCATCTTTGCTCCGCTGAAAAATCTAGGTGTTATGATAATCGATGAGGAGCATGAAGCGACTTATAAGCAGGACAGTAATCCCCGTTACCATGCCAGAGAGGTGGCTATTTTACGGGCCCAATATAATCAAGCGGCATTGGTTCTTGGTTCCGCGACACCGAGCTTAGAGAGCCGGGCGCGTGCTGGCAAAGGCGTCTATCAACACTTGCGTCTGACCCAACGCGCCAATCCTCAGGCCACTATTCCCAAGGTTCAAGTGATTGATTTTCGGGACTATATCGGACAAAACGAGACGTCAAACTTTACGCCCCCTTTGCTAGAAGTCATTCAGGACCGTCTGGCTAAAAAAGAGCAGGTGGTTCTCATGCTCAATCGTCGTGGCTATTCTAGCTTTGTCATGTGTCGGGAGTGTGGGACCGTGGATACTTGTCCCAACTGTGACATTTCCTTGACCTTGCATATGGATACCAAGAACATGAACTGCCATTATTGTGGTTTTTCGAAAGACATTCCTCAGGTCTGTCCTAACTGTAAGAGTCGCAGTATTCGTTACTACGGGACGGGAACCCAGAAGGCTTATGATGAGCTGGCAGAACTCTTTCCGCAGGCCCGCATTTTGCGGATGGATGTGGACACGACTCGTAAGAAAGGTAGTCATCAAGCTCTGCTTGACCAGTTTGGCCGAGGGGAAGCAGATATTTTACTAGGTACTCAGATGATTGCCAAGGGATTGGATTTTCCCAATGTTACTCTAGTTGGAGTTCTCAATGCAGATACAGCCTTGAATCTGCCTGATTTCCGTTCTTCTGAGAGAACCTTCCAACTTTTGACTCAGGTGGCAGGTCGGGCAGGTCGTGCCGAAAAAGCTGGGCAGGTCTTGATACAGTCCTACAATCCTCAGCACTACGCTATTCGATTTGCAAAAGACCAGGACTACGAAGGCTTTTATGCCTATGAAATGGGTATTAGACGACAACTAGGTTATCCGCCTTACTATTTCACCATTGGCATTACCCTTTCTCATAAGAAAGAAGAAGAGGTGGTCAAACGCGCCTATGAAGTGATGAACATTTTGCGGTCAGGTTTGTCAGATACCAGTCACATTCTCGGGCCAACGCCAAAACCGATTGCTCGTACCCACAACCTCTATCATTACCAGATTTTAATTAAATACCGTTTAGAAGATGAGCTGGGGCCGACTCTAAATCAGGTTCTGGCCTTGACTCAAGAACGGGAAAATAGTGAGCTCCGTCTCAGCATTGACCATGAGCCACAGCAATTTTTATAAGAAGGAGAAGATATGACAAAACTAATCTTTATGGGGACACCCGACTTTTCAGCAACAGTCTTAAAAGGACTTTTGACAGATGACCGTTATGAGATTCTAGCTGTTGTAACCCAGCCAGACCGTGCTGTCGGACGTAAAAAAGTGATCCAAGAAACCCCAGTTAAACAAGCTGCCAAAGAGGCGGGACTTCCTATCTACCAACCTGAAAAACTATCTGGAAGTCCAGAGATGGAAGCTATTATGAAGTTAGGAGCAGATGGAATTGTGACTGCTGCTTTTGGGCAGTTTCTTCCAAGTAAACTCCTTGATAGCATGGGTTTTGCGGTCAATGTTCACGCCTCCCTCCTTCCTAAACACCGTGGTGGTGCGCCTATCCATTACGCCTTGATTCAAGGTGATGAGGAAGCTGGTGTGACCATTATGGAAATGGTTAAGGAAATGGATGCAGGAGATATGATTTCTCGTCGTAGCATTCCGATCACAGATGAGGACAATGTTGGCACCTTGTTTGAAAAATTGGCGCTAGTTGGTCGTGATTTGCTTTTGGATACTTTGCCTGCCTATATTGCTGGAGAAATCCAACCTGAACCGCAGGATCCAAGTCAGGTCACTTTCTCGCCAAATATCAAGCCAGAGGAAGAAAAATTAGACTGGAATAAAAGCAATCGTCAACTCTTTAACCAGATCCGTGGGATGAACCCCTGGCCTGTTGCCCATACTTTCCTTAAGGGCGACCGCTTTAAGATTTATGAAGCTCTAGCTGTAGAAGGTCAGGGAAATCCAGGTGAAATTCTCTCTATCGGCAAGAAAGAATTGATTGTCGCAACGGCAGAAGGGGCTCTATCCCTCAAACAAGTGCAGCCAGCTGGTAAACCTAAGATGGACATTGCTTCCTTCCTCAACGGAGTTGGACGTACATTGACTGTAGGAGAACGATTTGGTGACTAAAGTAGAAACGGCTAGAAGTCTAGCCCTAGCAGTATTAGAGGATGTCTTTATCAATCAAGCATACTCAAATATCGCCTTAAATAAGCATCTCAAGGGAAGTCAACTTTCGGCAGCAGACAAGGGCTTGGTGACCGAGCTAGTCTATGGAACGGTAGCCCGTAAACTGACTCTGGAATGGTACCTATCCCACTTTATCGAAGACAGAGATAAGTTAGATAACTGGCTCTATGTCCTTCTTCTCATGAGTGCCTACCAGCTCCGCTATTTGAACAAGATTCCAGATCATGCTGTGGTCAACGAAGCAGTAGAATTGGCCAAAATCCGTAAAAAAGGCAGTGAAAAATTGGTCAACGCCCTCCTTCGCCGTATCTTGCGTGAAGGCTGGCCAGATATTGCTAGCATCAAGCGAAAAAACAAGCGTGATTCCATTGCCTATTCTCTCCCAGTTTGGCTAGTTGCCAAGCTCAAAGAAGAATACGGCGAAGAGCGAGCGCAATCTATTTTTGAAAGTCTTTTGGTGCGCAACAAGGCCAGTATTCGTGTGACTGATTTAAGCAGAAAAGAGGAAATCCAAGCCTTGTTGGAGGCGAATAATTCCCTTTTAGCAACCACTGGTCTGGTTAAGGAGCAAGGGCATTTTGCAGGCCATGATTTGTTTGCGGATGGAGCCATTACCATCCAAGACGAGTCCAGTCAGCTGGTTGCTCCGACGCTTGATTTACAAGGTGATGAGCGAGTGCTTGATGCCTGTGCGGCTCCGGGTGGGAAAACAGCCCATATAGCCTCTTATCTTACGACAGGTCAGGTTACTGCTCTGGACCTTTACGACCACAAGTTGGATTTAATCCAAGAAAATGCTCAACGTCTGGGAGTTGCAGATCGGGTTCAAAGGCAAAAATTGGATGCCAGAAAGGTGCATGAGTTTTTTGGGCAGGATTCATTTGATAAGATTTTGGTGGATGCTCCCTGTTCAGGAATCGGTCTTTTGCGCCGAAAACCAGACATCAAATACAATAAAGAAACGGCAGATTTCGCGTCCTTAAAGGAAATTCAGCTAGAAATATTAGGTAGTGTTTGTCAAACACTAGGCAAAGGTGGTATAATAACTTATAGTACCTGTACTATTGTCTCAGAGGAGAATTTTCAAGTCGTTGAGGCGTTTTTAGAAAGTCATCCTGAGTTCGAGCAGGTAAGACTAGAACATGAATGTAAGGATATCATGAAAGACGGCTGTATCCTCATTACACCTGAATTGTATGGAAGTGATGGATTCTTTATCAGTCAATTTCGCAAGATATCTGATTAGGAAGGAACTGACACATGGAAATTTCATTATTAACAGATGTTGGTCAGAAACGGACAAATAACCAAGACTATGTCAACCACTATGTCAATAGAGCTGGACGTACCATGATTATTTTAGCTGATGGGATGGGAGGTCATCGCGCAGGGAATATCGCTAGTGAAATGGCGGTAACAGACCTAGGTGTAGCTTGGGTCGATACCCAAATCGATACAGTCAATGAAGTGCGTGAATGGTTCGCCCATTACCTAGAAATTGAAAATCAAAAGATTCACCAGCTTGGTCAGGATGAAGCTTACAGAGGCATGGGAACTACTTTGGAAGTCCTTGCTATTATTGATAATCAGGCTATCTATGCTCATATTGGTGATTCGCGTATCGGCTTGATTCGTGGAGAAGAATACCATCAGTTGACGAGCGACCATTCTTTGGTCAATGAATTGCTCAAGGCTGGTCAATTGACACCAGAAGAGGCAGAAGCTCACCCGCAAAAAAATATTATCACCCAGTCTATCGGGCAAAAAGATGAAATTCAGCCTGATTTTGGGACAGTTATCCTTGAGTCAGGCGACTATCTCTTGCTCAATAGTGACGGCTTGACCAACATGATTTCAGGCAGTGAGATTCGTGATATTGTAACCAGTGATATTCCTTTAGCAGATAAGACGGAGACACTTGTTCGTTTTGCTAACAATGCAGGAGGTTTAGACAACATTACGGTTGCCCTTGTTTCTATGAACGAGGAGGATGCAGAATGATCCAAATCGGCAAGATTTTTGCCGGGCGCTATCGGATTGTCAAACAGATTGGTCGAGGAGGCATGGCGGATGTCTACCTAGCCAAAGACTTAATCTTAGATGGGGAAGAAGTGGCAGTGAAGGTTCTGAGAACCAACTACCAGACAGACCCGATAGCTGTGGCTCGTTTTCAGCGTGAAGCGAGAGCTATGGCAGATTTAGACCATCCTCATATCGTTCGGATAACAGATATTGGCGAGGAAGACGGTCAACAGTACCTAGCTATGGAGTATGTGGCTGGACTTGACCTTAAACGCTATATCAAGGAACATTATCCTCTTTCTAATGAAGAAGCCGTCCGTATCATGGGACAAATCCTCCTAGCCATGCGTTTGGCCCATACCAGAGGAATTGTTCACCGGGACTTGAAACCTCAAAATATCCTCTTGACACCAGATGGGACTGTCAAGGTTACAGACTTTGGGATTGCAGTAGCCTTTGCTGAGACGAGTCTGACTCAGACTAACTCGATGCTGGGTTCAGTTCATTACTTGTCACCAGAGCAGGCGCGTGGTTCGAAGGCGACTGTACAAAGTGATATCTATGCAATGGGGATTATTTTCTATGAGATGCTGACGGGCCATATACCTTATGACGGGGATAGCGCGGTGACCATCGCCCTCCAGCATTTCCAAAAACCACTGCCGTCCGTTATTGCTGAGAATCCATCTGTGCCCCAGGCTTTGGAGAATGTTGTTATCAAGGCAACTGCTAAGAAATTGACAGATCGCTACAAATCAGTAGCTGAAATGTATGTGGATTTGTCTAGTAGTTTGTCTTATAATCGTCGTAATGAACCAAAGCTGGTCTTTGACGATGCGACTAAGGCGGACACCAAGACTCTACCAAAAGTATCCCAGAGTACCTTGACCTCGATTCCTAAGGTTCAAGCGCAGACAGAACACAAACCAATCAAAAAACCAAGCCAGGCTGTGACAGAGGAAACTTACCACCCACAGGCACCGAAAAAACGTAGATTTAAGATGCGTTACCTGATTTTTTTGGCCAGCATTGTATTGGTGGCAGCTTCTCTTATTTGGATACTATCCAGAACTCCTGCAACCATTGCCATTCCAAATGTGGCAGGTCAGACAGTGGCGGAAGCCAAGGAAACCCTCAAAAAAGCCAATTTTGAGATTGGCGAGGAGAAGTCAGAGGCTAGTGAAAAGGTGGAAGAAGGGCGGATTATCCGTACAGATCCTGGCGCTGGAACTGGTCGAAAAGAAGGAACGAAAATCAATTTGGTTGTCTCATCAGGCAAGCAATCCTTCCAATTGAGTAACTATATCGGCCGTAAATCTACAGATGTTATTGCAGAACTCAAGCAGAAGAAGGTTCCTGAAAATCTCATCAAGATTGAGGAAGAAGAATCAAGTGAGAGCGAAGCAGGAACCGTTCTCAGACAGAGTCCAGCTGCCGGAACAACCTATGATTTGAGCAAGGCCTCAACGATTACCTTAACCGTTGCTAAGAAAGTAACCAGCGTTGCTATGCCAAGTTATATAGGATCTAGTCTTGAATTTACTAAAAACAATCTCGTTCAAATTGTTGGGATTAAGGAAGCCAATATTGAAGTTGTAGAAGTATCGACAGCTCCTGATGGAACTACTGAGGGTACAGTCGTTGAACAGAGTCCAAAAGCGGGTGAAAAGGTTGATTTGACTAAGACGCGTGTCAAGATTTCAATCTACAAACCAAAAACACCGCCGTCAACGTCATCATCAGCACCAGCCCAACGTGGAAACCAAGGTTCTACTACGACACCAAGTCAGGGGAACCAACAAGGAAATCAACGAGAGAATTCACCTGCTACTACTCAATCAAGTAGTGAAGGGAACCACGAAAATTCTCGTAATTAAACGAATCTTTGTCATGATTTCATGGCAAAGATTTTTTTTGAGTCCGGATTTGTGATAGAATAGAGGGAGTTGATAAAAGGAGGCAAGCATGGAAGAATCAAGAGAATTAAATGCCGTCATCGATGTGATTATGTTAGCTGGAACCATTCTCCTCAAAAGTGGATCAGAGATTCATCGTGTAGAAGATACCATGATTCGGATTGCGCATTCGCAGGGGATTGTGGATTGTAATGTCCTTGCTATGCCTGCAGCTATCTTTTTCTCCATTGAAAATACCAATATTTCACGTATGAAGCGCGTGACCTCCTCTTCTTATAACATCGAAAAAGTCTGCGATGTCAACCAGATTTCTCGTCAGCTGGTTGGGGGGCAGATTGATTTAGAAACAGCCTTTAAGCAATTGACGGTCTTGCAAGCCCAACCTCTTCCTTATACCAAGTTGCAGGTGACTTTGGCTGCGACCTTAAGTGCTCCTTTCTTTTCAATTATGTTTAGTGGAAATATCTATGACGCACTTGGGGCAGGAGTGGCGACCTTGTTTGGTTTTGCCTTTTCACTCTATGTGGAAAAATTTATCCGAATTCCCTTTGTGACAGCCTTTGCTGGAGCCTTTGTCTTTGGGATAATTGCCCAGTTTTGGGCTCGCTATACAGGCTTTCCTTCAACGGCAGATTTGATTATAGCTGGTGCGGTCATGCCGTTTGTACCAGGTATTGCCTTGACCAATGCGGTTCGCGATATTATGACCAACCACATAAACTCTGGTATGAGCAAGATGTTTGAATCCCTGCTCATTACCCTTGCTCTAGGGGCAGGAACTTCTGTCGCCTTGGTATTGATGAACTAATATGACACTAACAACCTTTTTATTACAAGCAGTAGCAAGTCTTCTTGCCATTATCACTTTTTTAATCGTACTCAATGTGCAACGCTCTATGCTCTTACCTGGAGGGATTTTGGGCATGGCTGTCTGGCTAATTTATCTCTTGCTCAAGGAACCGACCAATGTTATTGTGGCTACTTTTATTGCAGCTATTATTGGTTCTTGTGTCAGCCAGATTTTAAGTATTCTTTATAAGACACCTGCTGTGGTCTTTATCTTGGCCATCTTGGCACCTCTGGTTCCGGGTTATCTTTCTTATCGGACAACTGCCTTTTTTGTGACAGGGGACTATAATAAAGCGCTGGCAAGTGCGACCTTGGTTGTCATGCTGGCTCTGGTCATTTCCATTGGAATGGCTAGCGGAACAGTGATTCTTAGACTTTATTCTTACTTACGAAAACAGCATAAAAGTTAGATTCATAAGAGGCTTGATTTGGTGAATCAAGTCTTTTTTCTCTCTTTTACTGCCATTTGTGATAAAATAGTAGTGAACGATTTTTTACATGAATGATAAAACAGAGGTAAATATGACAATCGGTATTGATAAGATTGGTTTTGCGACCAGTCAATATGTCTTGAAATTACAAGACTTAGCAGAAGCGAGGGGGATTGACCCTGAAAAATTAAGTAAAGGACTCTTACTCGAGGAATTGAGTATTGCGCCCCTAACTGAAGACATCGTGACTTTGGCGGCTAGTGCTAGTGACTCTATTTTAACTGAGCAAGAAAGACAAGAAATTGACATGGTCATTGTGGCTACCGAGTCAGGAATTGACCAGAGTAAGGCTGCGGCCGTCTTTGTGCATGGCTTGCTGGGTATCCAGCCCTTTGCTCGTAGTTTCGAGATTAAAGAAGCCTGTTATGGAGCGACAGCTGCCCTCCATTATGCAAAACTGCATGTGGAAAATTCTCCAGAGTCCAAGGTCTTGGTCATTGCCAGTGATATTGCCAAATACGGTATTGAAACTCCAGGAGAACCAACTCAAGGTGCTGGAAGTGTAGCTATGTTGATTACACAAAATCCACGCATTATGGCCTTTAATAACGACAATGTGGCTCAGACTCGTGACATCATGGATTTCTGGCGTCCAAATTACTCTACAACTCCTTATGTGAATGGTGTCTATTCTACCCAACAATATTTGGATAGTTTGAAAACGACTTGGCTTGAATACCAAAAACGCTACCAGCTTACTTTGGATGATTTTGCAGCTGTTTGCTTCCACTTGCCTTACCCTAAATTAGCGCTAAAAGGCTTGAAAAAAATCATGGATAAGAACTTGCCTCAAGAGAAAAAAGACCTCTTGCAAAACCATTTTGACCAGTCTATTCTCTACAGTCAAAAGGTGGGGAATATCTACACAGGATCCCTCTTCCTTGGGCTTCTGTCTCTCTTGGAAAATACAGATAGCCTGAAGGCTGGGGATAAAATTGCTCTTTATAGTTACGGAAGTGGGGCTGTAGCTGAGTTCTTCAGTGGTGAATTGGTTGAAGGATATGAAGCCTATCTGGATAAGGACCGCTTGAACAAGCTCAACCAACGAACTGCCCTATCTGTTGCAGAATATGAAAAGATCTTCTTTGAGGAAGTGGTGTTGGATGAAACAAACTCTGCCCAGTTTGCAGGTTATGAAAATCAAGATTTTGCCTTGGTTGAAATTATCGACCACCAACGCCGTTATAGCAAGGTTGAAAAATAATGAAGATAAGTTGGAATGGATTTTCTAAAAAATCATACCATGAGCGCCTTGAGCTGTTAAAAGCTCAGGCGCTCCTTAGTCCTGAGAGACAAGCTAGTCTGGAGCAGGATGAACAGATGAGTGTGACTGTGGCAGACCAGCTGAGTGAGAATGTAGTGGGAACTTTTTCTTTGCCTTATTCGCTGGTCCCAGAGGTTCTCGTTAACGGTCAGGCATACACAGTTCCTTATGTGACAGAAGAGCCCTCTGTGGTTGCTGCGGCCAGCTACGCCAGTAAAATCATCAAGCGAGCAGGTGGCTTTACTGCACAAGTCCATGAGCGCCAGATGATTGGGCAGGTAGCCCTTTATCAAGTTGCTAATCCTGAACAAGCCCAAGAGAAGATTGCCAGCAAGAAAGCGGAGCTCTTGGAGCTTGCCAATCAAGCCTATCCTTCCATTGTTAAACGTGGGGGCGGGGCGCGTGATTTGCATGTAGAGCAGATCAAAGGCGAAACAGACTTTCTCGTTGTTTATCTCCATGTCGATACCCAAGAAGCTATGGGAGCCAATATGCTCAACACCATGCTGGAAGCCTTGAAACCAGTCTTAGAAGAACTTAGTCAGGGACAGAGTCTTATGGGGATCCTGTCCAACTACGCGACCGATTCTCTGGTGACTGCAAGCTGTCGCCTCGCCTTTCGCTACTTGAGTCGCCAAAAGGATCAAGGACGAGACATTGCAGAGAAAATGGCTTTGGCTAGCCAGTTTGCACAGGCTGATCCTTATCGAGCTGCTACTCACAATAAAGGGATTTTTAATGGTATAGATGCCATTTTAGTAGCCACTGGTAATGACTGGCGTGCTATTGAGGCAGGAGCTCATGCTTTTGCAAGTCGAGATGGACATTATCAAGGTCTTAGTCAATGGACGCTGGACATGGAAAGAGAAGAATTGGTGGGCCAGCTGACCTTACCTATGCCTGTAGCGACCAAGGGCGGTTCTATCGGTCTCAACCCTCGTGTAGCCCTCAGTCATGAACTACTGGGAAATCCTTCTGCCAAAGAATTAGCCCAGATTATCGTGTCTATCGGACTTGCCCAAAACTTTGCAGCCCTGAAAGCTTTAGTCAGCACAGGAATTCAGCAAGGCCACATGAAATTGCAGGCCAAATCCTTGGCTCTCCTAGCAGGTGCTAGTGAGTTTGAAGTTGCTCCCCTAATCGAGCGTCTCATCGCAGATAAAACTTTTAACCTAGAGACAGCCCGGCGCTATCTCGAAAACTTAAGATCATAAAAAACTCAGACAGATCGGTCTGAGTTTTCTTGTGCTTATACTCTTCGAAAATCTCTTCAAACCACGTCAGCTTCGCCTTGCCGTAGATATATGTAACTGACTTCGTCAGTCTTATCTACAACCTCAAAGCAGTGCTTTGAGCAGCCTGTGGCTAGCTTCCTAGTTTGCTCTTTGATTTTCATTGAGTATTAAATACTTTTTCCTGGTAATAGAGTAACTGGTAAAAAGTAACCAGTTGTCGCAACTTCCTTGCCTTCTATCTTCTGCAAGAGAAGGTCAACAGTGAGGCAGGCAATCTCTTCCAAGGGTTGCTTAATAGTAGCCAGTTGAGGGTAGTAATTCTCGATAAAGTAGGTCCCATCATAGCCGATGATTTTAAGTTCTTTCGGGACAGAAATGCCCAGTTCTTGAGCGATTTTAATGACCAGAATGGCAGTCAAATCATCCGAAGTAAAGATGGCATCTGGTTTTTGTCGGGTCAAGATATTCTTGATTTCCATTTCTTTTCTGACGGGAGAAAAGTCACTGGAAACATTGATAATAGGTGCTTTGGGGAGTACGGATGCAAAACCAGCGTGGCGCAGTCCGGTTGGTGAGTTAGAATTGTCATTCCCTGTAATCATGATGATAGACTGGGCACCTGTCTTAACCAAGGTCTGGGCGGCTAGGACCCCACCAGCATAGTTGTCAGAGGAAACGACAGGAATGTCTGGTGACAGGTTGCGGTCAAAGGAAATAATCGGCGCTGTCACACGATTGTAGTCTTCGATTCCTAGGTTGTGGCTACCCGAAATGATGCCGTCTACCTGATTGGCTTCGAGCATTTCGATGTACTCGCGTTCCTTTTCAGAGTCATGCTCACTGTTGCAGATGATGGTCTTGTAACCATTTTTGAAGAGTTGGTGTTCCAATTTATCAATCAATTCTGCATAGAAAACGTTAGAAATATTGGGGAAAATCAAGCCGATTAACTTAGCTGATTTTCCTTGTAGACTGCGAGCTAGGTTGTTGGGTTTATAGCCCAGTTCTCGCATGGCTTCATTAACCTTTTGAATGGTTTTTTCAGATAGATACCCTTTTTTATTGATAACCCGAGAAACGGTAGTAGGACTGACGCCTGCAAGTTTGGCGACATCAGTTAGTTTTGCGACCATAATCTAATTCATAGTAAGTTCCAGTTGGATTTCCAGATTTGATGAGGATACCATTTTGGTCCGCATGTGGGAAGACACGACCAGAAAATACTTTTTCTCCTTTATTGATGAAAATTTCAAAGACAGAGTTATCGATGAAGATTGTAGCAGTAGTAGCCTGATGATCGATAGGGCAAGAGCGAGTTGTTCCAAATTCTTGGGCATACTGTTCACCAGCCTGGCTACGATCCACTGTCACTTGACCATTTACAAGGTCAAAGTTGATGGAAAGTCCCTTTCCTTCTTGATCAGCAAGTAAGGTAATCTCGCTCTGGCTATTAGCTTCCAAGTTGAGTTCAAGTTCGTAAGTGTTCTTGGTTTGGGCACGGTTTGAGAAAGGTTCTTCAGAAGCACGAAGGTTCTTGATAGCTGCGACTGGGTATTGGTAGAGTTTGCCGTCTTTGATAGTGAGTTCCTTGACCAAAGAGAAGGTTCCTTGGTGGTCAAAACGGTCAGATGGGTAAGAAACATCTGGCAAGCCAAGCCAGCTAACAGCTAGAGCACGTCCGTCAGGAGCGTTGAAGGCTTGAGTTGCATAGGCTTCGAAACCATAGTCCATGTTTTGAAGTTGAGATACATCTACCATTTTAGCATTTTCAGGGTCAAAGGAAGCCCCAATCTTATACATATTTGGAAAGATATTATCGTAGTCTAGAACTTTCTTATCCAATCCTTGTGGGCAGTAGAGAAGGACAGGTTGTTCCCCTACAAAGACCAGATTTGGACATTCCATCATGTAGGCAGTACGGTCGTTAGCAAAGTCAAGGTTGCCAACGGCTTGCCAGTTTGTATAGTCGTTGTCTACAGCCTTGTAGAGACGGACGAAGCCTTTTTTATCCAAGTCCTGTCCACCGACGATGGCATAATATTGACCTTTAAAGTTAAAAATTTGTGGATCGCGGAAGTGGTCTGTAGAGTCTGCTGGCTGTTCAATCAAGATCTTATCAATCTTTGTAATCTTGCCATCCTTATCCATCAAAGCTCCAATCTGGTAAGGGTGACGGATCCAGTTTTCATCACGAACATTTCCTGTATAAAATAGGAACAAGTTATCGCCAAATTGCATGGCAGAACCAGAGTAGGCACCGTGGCTATCTAATGGAGTATCAGGTAAAACTTTGACACCAGTTTCTGTGAAGTGAACCAAGTCCTCACTTTCCAATTGCACCCAAGATTTTAAACCATGGGCTGCACCAAATGGAAAGTTCTGATAAAAAACAATCCACTTGCCATCAAAGTAGGAAAAGCCATTTGGATCGTTGAGAAGTCCTGTTTTTGGCTCAACATGGTAATGAGTATGCCATGGAGATTGTGCTATATTTTCTTTTATATGTTGAATTTCTTCTTGCGTCCAATCTTGATAAAGTCTGTAACGACGCTCGGTTGTCCATTCCATTCATTCATTCCTCCGAAAATCTTATCACTTCTAATAGTAACCGTTTTCGATTAAAAATGCAAGCCTTTTATGTTAAAAAAGAGAAAAAACTGCCAAACGTTTATCATAAAATAAATGCAGGAAATCAATCAAATTTTCACAAAAATATGAAAGAGAATGAAATAAAACCCTTTTAACCAAGATTTTAAACTTATTTTTTTAAGGAACACCTGATAAAACAGTCAAAATCAATCAATCTAAAGCGAGCAAACTAAGTGGATAGAATATTTTTTCTGCAAAACGCTTGACATATTTCTAAAACATGATAAAATAATAGTCGTAGGGCGAATAAAATCGCTTTCAAACAAGAACAAAATTTTATATAAGGAGATTTTTGCAAATGAACAATCAGGAAATTGCAAAAAAAGTCATCGATGCCTTGGGTGGACGTGAAAATGTCAACAGTGTAGCTCACTGTGCGACTCGTCTTCGTGTCATGGTCAAAGATGAAGGAAAAATCAATAAAGAAGTGATTGAGAACTTGGAAAAAGTTCAAGGTGCTTTCTTTAACTCAGGTCAATACCAAATCATCTTTGGTACTGGTACAGTAAACAAAATGTACGATGAAGTTGTTGCACTTGGTTTACCAACATCATCTAAAGATGACATGAAAGCAGAAGCTGCTAAACAAGGGAACTGGTTCCAACGTGCTATCCGTACTTTCGGTGACGTTTTCGTTCCAATCATCCCAGTTATCGTAGCGACAGGTCTCTTCATGGGTGTGCGTGGTCTTTTCATTGCTCTTGAAATGCCACTTCCAGGAGACTTTGCAACTTACACACAAATCTTGACAGATACAGCCTTCATCATCTTGCCAGGTTTGGTTGTTTGGTCAACCTTCCGTGTATTCGGTGGTAACCCTGCCGTTGGTATCGTTCTTGGTATGATGCTTGTTTCTGGCTCACTTCCAAACGCTTGGGCAGTTGCTCAAGGTGGTGAAGTAACAGCTATGAACTTCTTTGGTTTCATCCCTGTTGTTGGTTTGCAAGGTTCCGTTCTTCCAGCCTTCATCATCGGGGTTGTCGGAGCTAAATTTGAAAAAGCTGTCCGCAAGGTCGTTCCAGATGTCATTGACCTTTTGGTAACACCATTCGTGACACTTTTGGTTATGTCTATCCTTGGACTATTTGTCATCGGACCAGTCTTTCACGTTGTTGAAAACTACATCCTTATCGCGACAAAAGCGATCCTTAGTATGCCATTTGGTCTTGGTGGTTTCTTGATTGGTGGGGTTCACCAATTGATCGTCGTGTCAGGTGTGCACCATATCTTCAACTTGCTTGAAGTTCAATTGCTTGCTGCTGACCATGCTAACCCATTCAACGCTATCATCACTGCTGCTATGACAGCTCAAGGTGCTGCAACTGTTGCGGTTGGTGTTAAAACTAAAAATCCAAAACTAAAAACACTTGCTTTCCCAGCTGCTCTTTCTGCCTTCCTCGGTATTACAGAGCCTGCTATCTTCGGGGTGAACTTGCGCTTCCGTAAACCATTCTTCCTCTCATTGATTGCTGGTGCAATCGGTGGTGGATTGGCTTCTATCCTTGGACTTGCTGGTAATGGTAGTGGTATCACCATCATCCCTGGTACAATGCTTTATGTTGGTAACGGACAACTTGCCCAATACCTTCTTATGGTAGCTGTATCATTTGCACTTGGTTTTGCTCTTACTTACATGTTTGGTTATGAGGATGAAAAAGAAGTTGCTACTGAAGCGGCGACAGAACGTTTGGTCCAAGAAGAAACAACTGGCAACATTCCAGCAGCTCTTCAAAATGAAACACTTGTAACTCCTATCGTCGGTGATGTTGTCGCTCTTGCTGATGTCAATGACCCAGTCTTCTCAAGTGGAGCTATGGGACAAGGTATCGCTGTGAAGCCTAGCCAAGGTGTGGTTTATGCACCAGCTGATGCTGAAGTTTCAATTGCCTTTCCAACAGGACACGCTTTTGGTTTGAAAACAACTGATGGTGCTGAAGTTTTGATTCACGTTGGTATTGACACTGTGTCTATGAACGGTGACGGTTTTGAAGCAAAAGTTGCTCAAGGTGATAAGGTTAAAGCTGGCGATGTTCTTGGAACATTTGACTCAAACAAAATCGCTGCAGCTGGACTTGATGATACAACAATGGTTATCGTTACAAATACAGCTGACTACGCTTCAGTAGCTCCAGTCGCAACAGGTTCAGTTGCTAAGGGAGATGCTGTGATCGAAGTGAAAATCTAATCAATCTTCTCTAGCTAAATGAAAACGAACAAATGACATGTTTGTTCGTTTTTGCTTGAATGGTAAGATTTACAGAGGAAAATCTAAAAAATAGAGAAATTTAGACTTTCGAAATATGCTATAATAAAGAAAATAAAAACAAGAGGTTTATCATGACAAAATTATATGGAAGCTTGGAAGCGGGCGGTACAAAGTTTGTCTGTGCTGTCGGTGATGAAAACTTTAACGTTGTAGAAAAAACACAATTTCCAACAACAACTCCAATCGAAACAATCGATAAAACCATCGAGTTCTTCTCAAAATTCGACAACCTTGCTGGTCTTGCAGTCGGTTCATTTGGTCCGATTGATATTGATAAAAACTCAAAAACCTATGGCTTTATCACAACGACTCCAAAACCAAACTGGGCAAATGTGGACTTGCTTGGTGCCCTTCGTCGCGCCCTCAACGTGCCAATGTACTTCACTACAGACGTAAACAGCTCTGCTTATGGTGAAGTGGTTGCCCGTAATAATGCTGGTGGTCGTATCGAAAACTTGGTTTACTACACAATCGGTACAGGTATCGGTGCAGGTGTCATCCAACGTGGTGAGTTTATCGGCGGTGCCGGTCACCCTGAAATGGGTCATTATTATGTTGCTAGACACCCAATGGATATTGAAAAAGAATTCAACGGTGTTTGTCCTTTCCACAAGGGATGTCTGGAAGGTTTTGCGGCTGGTCCAAGTTTGGAAGCTCGTACAGGTGTACGTGGAGAAAATATTGAACTCAACAACCCTGTTTGGGATGTTCAAGCCTACTATATCGCTCAAGCTGCGGTCAATGCGACAGTGACTTTCCGCCCAGATGTGATTGTCTTTGGTGGAGGGGTCATGGCTCAACAACACATGCTGGATCGTGTCCGTGAGAAATTTACATCTCTTCTCAATGGTTACCTACCAGTACCTGATGTGCGTGACTATATCGTGACGCCAGCAGTTGCAGGAAATGGTTCAGCTACTCTTGGAAATTTTGTCCTTGCAAAAGAAGTTTCAAAATAAATCACAAAATCCGCTTGGGAAACCAAACGGATTTTGTGGTTGAAAACAATATTTTTGAGCCTTTCCTTAAGTGATTACGGACGGTAGCGACTTTCTTCGAAATTCCATACCTAAACTTTGAGCCTAATGTCTCAAAGTTTCCGAACACCTGAAACCATTAGATTTCAAGGGTTTCTATCACGGCGGAAAGGCTAGGTAAGTACTCACCTCACTATTGAAAAATAGGAATGATTTCCATACCAAAGTATATTTAGTATCAAGCTATAATCGATCTACGCTCTAAAAATCCGCTTGGGAAACCAAACGGATTTTTTACATGTCAAAGCATTTGCCAGAAAAAGTCAATAATATAGGTCAGACCGTAGGTATAAACCACGAGAGTAAATGGCTTGGTCAGAATGATGATGGTCATATAGCGCTTGAAGCTCATCTTGGTCAGGGCAGCCAGCATACAGAGAAAGTCAGCTGGACTAATGGGCCAAATCATCATAAAGATAAAGAAACGGTCAAAACGATTGCCCTTATCCAACCAGCCGATATACTTGTCATAGGTGCGCTTGCTGACGACAGACCGGACAAAGGCAGCTCCATAGAGTCGCACAAGATAAAAGATAATGGCACAGCCAATCACGATGCCGATATAGTTGTAGATTGTCCCGATGATGTGGCCGTAGATAAAGACCCCAGCTACCGAGGTCAAGGCTCCTGGAATGATAGGGACGACCGTCTGTAAAATCTGTAAAAAGATAAAGAGAGGTGGCCCCCAGATACCTGCCTGCTGGATAAAGGCAGAGAGGGTTTCCTTGGACTGTAAAATCCCAGCCTGATAAGCCCAAATGCAGAAAATCAAACTCCCAACTCCACCGACAATCGATGAGATATTGATAAGATGCTGCAGAAGGGGAGAAACAGCTTTCATTTGTTTATCCTGTGACATGTAAACTCCTCATAGATAGTATAACTCTACTATACCATATTTTGGAGGAGAAAGGGGGAATGAGTCTTTTTTGATAAGGAATAGAAAGTAAATAGCCCTTCGAGACTTAGAATAGGTCTGTCAACTAAAGGTTATATGTATTCTAGGTTTCGAACAATCGTAATTACATAAATTTAAAAGTATTCTGAGTTTCGAATAGCTTATCTGAAATAATTTTGAGGCATTCAAGCTTTCGAATAGTCATATTCCCTAAAGTTTAGATGTATTCTGAAGCTAGAAAAGTTAAAATCTAAAAATAATAAGGGTCTCTATCTGATGGATGTAATTTATGTCTAGTATGAATCCTTTGAATCGTTAGTTAATGTTAATATGAATCAGTTCTGAAATAATTACTAAATATAGTTAGATGGTGAATGAATTATTGCTAAATTTCAAGTTCAAGTTAGCCATCAAGAAGTCTTCTCTGAGCGACTTGTAGTTCAAGAATTTTTTAGGATAGTTGTTCATCCATTTTTCGATGAATGCGATTTCTTTGGGAGTCGTTTTCTTAGTTCCCTTAGGTAACCATCTACGAATGAGCCTGTTGTGATTCTCATTAGTTCCCCTTTCCCAAGAGGCATAAGAATGTGCATAGTAGATATGTTCCTTACAAAACACATCAGACAAGCGGTTTAATTCCGTTCCGTCCATTAGTAGATAAAGGATTACTCCTGCTTGAAATGACAGATGAACTTGTTTCTTATAAAAAATGTTGTCTGAAATTATTCGCTTTTTTCCAGAAGTTTTAGAGGAAGAAAACTTTATGAGGAAAAAGAACTTACTCAAATAACAATTCAGGATTAAAAATAGACAGTTGAGGAGCAGAGTGGATAAATTAACTTTACTACTGTATAATGGATTTATTGCTAAAAGTACTCCAGGCCATATTTTACACAGCATTAGTCTTCTAAAAATAGACAGAAATCATTGTAAAGGCTATCAAAAAGGAGTATAATGAGTGAAAGAAATTTCGGAGGTGAAAGATGCTAGAAGTAAGAAGTCTAGAGAAAAGTTTTGGATCCAAGCAAGTTTTGTTTGGTATTGAATTTCAAGCGCGACCAGGTCGTATTTTGGGACTAGTCGGAAAAAATGGTGCTGGGAAGACAACGATTTTCCACAGTATTTTGAAGTTTTTAGAATATCAAGGAGAAATCAGTCTGGATGGGCAGGATATTCATCAGGAGACCTATGCTCGGATTGGCTATCTGCCTGAAGAACGCAGTCTCATGCCTAAATTGACAGTTCTTGAACAAGTTCGTTATTTGGCGACTCTAAAAGGTATGGATGCCAAGGAGGTCAAGGAAAAACTCCCTCAATGGATGAAGAGGTTGGAAGTGAAAGGGAAGCTGACAGATAAAATCAAGAGCCTGTCAAAAGGAAATCAGCAGAAGATTCAGCTCATCATTACTCTGATTCATGAGCCAGACTTGATTATCTTGGATGAGCCTTTCAGTGGATTGGACCCAGTCAATACAGAATTGCTCAAGCAAGTCATTTTTCAAGAAAAAGAACGTGGGGCAACCATTATCTTTTCTGACCATGTCATGACCAACGTCGAGGAGCTTTGTGACGATATTCTCATGATCCGAGATGGCCGTGTGGTCTTGCATGGACCAGTTCAGGATGTCCGCAATCAATACGGGAAAACGCGTCTCTTTGTTTCAAGTGAACGAAGCAAGGAAGAATTGGAAAACCTTCCTCATGTTAAACAGGTGAGCTTGACCAAACAAGGCAGTTGGAAATTGATTTTGGAGGATGAGAGCGCTGGAAGGGAACTCTTCCCAATCTTAACTCAGGGGCAATATATCGCAACCTTTGACCAGCAAGCGCCAACAATCGATGAAATCTTTAAACTAGAATCAGGGGTGGAAGTATGAGAAATATGTGGGTTGTAATCAAGGAAACCTATCTTCGACATGTCAAATCGTGGAGTTTCTTCTTTATGGTGATTTCGCCGTTCCTCTTTTTAGGAATCTCTGTAGGAATTGCCTATCTCCAAGGCTCTTCAATGGCTAAAAATGATAAAGTGGCAGTAGTGACAACAGTGCCATCTGTAGCAGAAGGACTGAAGAATGTAAATGGTGTTAACTTTGACTATAAAGACGAAGCAAGTGCCAAAGAAGCGATTAAAGATGAAAAATTAAAAGGGTATCTGACTATTGATCAAGAAGATAGTGTTTTAAAGGCAGTTTATCATGGCGAAACGTCGCTTGAAAATGGAATTAAATTTGCAGTTACAGGTACACTCAATGAACTACAAAATCAGCTTAATCGTTCAACTGCTTCCTTGTCTCAAGAGCAGGAAAAACGCTTAGCGCAGACAGTTCAATTCACAGAAAAGATTGATGAAGCCAAGGAAAATAAAAAGTTTATTCAAACAATTGCAGCAGGCGCCTTAGGATTCTTTCTTTATATGATTCTGATTACCTATGCGGGTGTGACGGCTCAGGAAGTTGCCAGTGAAAAAGGCACCAAAATTATGGAAGTCGTCTTTTCTAGCATAAGGGCAAGTCACTATTTCTATGCGCGGATGATGGCTCTATTTCTAGTGATTTTAACGCATATTGGGATTTATGTTGTAGGTGGTCTCACTGCCATTCTGTTCTTTAAAGATTTGCCATTCTTGGCTCAGTCTGGTGTTTTAGATCACTTGGGAGATGCTTTCTCACTGAATACCTTGCTCTTTATTTTGGTTAGTCTTTTCATGTATGTAGTCTTGGCGGCCTTTCTAGGTTCTATGGTTTCTCGTCCGGAGGACGCAGGAAAAGCCTTGTCGCCTTTGATGATTTTGATTATGGGTGGTTTTTTTGGAGTGACAGCTCTAGGTGCAGCTGGTGACAATCTCATCTTGAAGATTGGTTCTTATATTCCCTTTATTTCGACCTTCTTTATGCCATTTAGAACCATTAATGGCTATGCAAATGGGTTAGAAGCATGGATTTCACTTGCTATTACAGTGATTTTTGCAGTGGTAGCAACAGGATTTATCGGACGCATGTATGCCAGCCTAGTCCTTCAAACAGATGATTTAGGAATCTGGAAAACCTTTAAACGCGCCTTATCTTATAAATAGAAGAGCCTCGCGAAAGCGAGGTTTTTTAGAGATGAAAAGAGTGGAATCACGAACCTAATTACTTACACATTATGTAAATAGGTTACTTGAAAACTCGATTGTATAGTGAACTGAATCTGAAATAGGATAATATTGCTTCTAAAACATTCTTATAAATTGATTTGAATTCCAAAATCCCATCGTTCCGTTCTTATTTCATTTTGCGATATAGTGAAAGGAAATAAGTCAGCTCACAAAAAATGCATACTACCAGGATTTTTCAAGACTTAGTAGTATGCGTTTTTTGATTGTGAAGACTTTTCATCCAGCCTCTTTATGTGATAAAGTATCGTTAATAGTCAATGAAAATCAGACTGGGAAGTTAGCGGAAGGCTCCTCGAAACATAGTTTTGAGGTTGAGGAACTAACTAAGTCAGTAACATATACACACTAAGGACAAGCTGACGTGGTTTGAAGAGTATAAAGATCTGTTTCGTAAGCATCTAATAATAGGGTATTTTGATAGTGTAATCATTTGGATAAGCATTGTAGTATAGTGATATGAAATCAACTAAACTAAATAAGAAATATAGATTATCAAAACTCTTTTAAAAGATTGCATTAAATCTAAATAACATAGACGTCTTCAGCGTGTGCTGTCTCATCTTATGCTAAAATCTTATAAGGAGAGTATAGAAAATCTCGATTGAAATCAACTAACTGATTGGAGAAATGTATAAATATGAGAAGTTAGCCCCCCATGTCACTACCATAATGAGATTGCTCGAATTCCTTGCTTTTTATACTCAATGAAAATCAAAGAGCAAACTAGGAAACTAGCCGCAGGTTGCTCAAAACAGTGTTTTGAGGTTGTAGATAAGACTGACGAAGTCAGCTCAAAACACTGTTTTGAGGTTGTGGATAAGACTGACGAAGTCAGTTACCTATAGATACGGCAAGGCGACGTTGACGCGGTTTGAAGAGATTTTCGAAGAGTATTAACTCAATATCAAACTAGCTACGATGGGGCTGACAAAGACATAGAGAATACCAGTGACACCGATAGCCAACCCCCCCATGGCTCCTGCTACAGAGCCATATCGGAAGGCTGTCCCTGTTCCGACTGCATGACCTGTTCCTCCAAGGGAAAGACCAATAGCTACTGGATCATCTATTTTCAACCACTTCAAAAGTGTTGGGCCGATGACACTGGTTAAAATCCCAGTTGCGACTACAACGACCAAGGTCACGGTCGTCAGACCTTGCAATTTTTCTGTAATTCCTACTGCCATGGCGGTTGTCACTGACTTGGGAAAGAGAGAAATGGCTAGGAAAAAGTCCATGCCAAAAATCTTAGCTACAAGGGCTGTGAAAGAGGTATTGACAACTACTGCTAAGAGACTACCAAAGAGAATACTCCGTGCATGGTGCTTCATCAAGTGAAAACTCTTATAAAGCGGAATCCCTAGAGCCACTGTAGACGGAACAATCAAGTTGTTCAAATAAACCCCACCTTGGTAGTAATCTTGGTAAGAAATACCTGTCACCTTTAGAAAGATGATAATGAAAACAGCTGACAAAAGCAAGGGCGTTGTCAATGGATGGGGAAAACGTCTGTAAATCAGCATTCCTACTAGATAAGCTAGGATAGACAGGGCAAGCCCAAACAGGGGATTGGAAACAAATTCACTCATTTGGCATCTCCTTTCTCATAATCTCCTTCAAACCGTCGTTTGATAAACTGAACTACCAAGGCAATAAGGATAATATTGATAACAGCTGCAAAAAAGACAATCAAGACAATGGGTAGGAGATAGGGAGCAATCACATCAAACTTCTCCATGATTCCCACTGCTGGCGGCAAAAAGAGAATGGTCATATTGGCCAGCAAGAAGTTTCCCACCATGTTGACGTGCCTGGTCCTTAGCCACTTGAACTGCAGGGCTAGAAAAAGAATAATCAAACCGATAATACTGCCCGGGATGGGCAAATGAAAGAAACTGGAAATTCCCTCTCCGATTAGAGAAATCACAAAGAGAATCATTAATTGAACATATAATTTCATCCTAAACTCCACGAAATAGACTTCTTGAATACCAGTTTACTCTTTTTTCAGAAAATTTCAAGGAAATGCACAAAGGTTAATGAAAATTAAAGAATAAACTAGGAAGTCAGCTGCATGTTGCTCAAAGCAAAGTGTTGGGTTTGTAGGTCAAACTGACATAGTTTGAAGCGATTTTCGAAGAATACTACTTTTCTATGCTTAGGTGAATGACTTGGTCGTAGTGTTTTAAGTCTTCTTTTGTGTAGTGGTGAATGACTTCAATGACTGTTTGAGGTAGGGAGAAGAGCAAGTCACTAATCTTTCTGCTATTTTCCGAGTCAAGATTGGCCTTGATTTCATCTGCTAAGATGAGTTGGCTATCGTGGTAGAGGGCACGAGCGATTTCAAGGCGTTGTTTCTCGCCACCAGATAGACTATCATTGCTGAGTGTTCGATTTTTCAAATGTTCTAATCCTGTTTTTTTGAGGATGTAAGTTAAACGTTCCTCCTTTTTATCCAGTCCCAGAAGGATATTGTCTTCCAGAGATAGCGTGTCAAAGTAATGGCTATCTTGGAGGATATAGGAACTAAAGCTTGTGATTTCTTGACGTGATAGGTTTTGACCAGCAAAGCTAATCTGTCCACTTGTCGGTGTCTCTTCTCCATGAACGATATTGAGCAGGGTTGTTTTACCAGAGCCACTTTCCCCGATAATGGCAATTTTTTCTCCTTGCTTGATGTGCATGGAAATCGGAGACAGGAGGTTATTCCCATCTTTTTCCAGGGAGATGGTGTTAAGCTGGATAGGGAAAATATTTTCTATGCTTCTAGGCGAGATGGAGTCAGACTGGTTCAGGAGTTTTTGGTATTTGTTGAGAAGAGTTCGATTCGCTTTTCGGGTGTTGGTAAAGTAAGCCAACTCTTGGAATTGATAGCCGATATTATGGGAAACTAGATAGATGGCCACAAAACTCGCAGCATCTAAATAATTATAGTAGGTCATAAAGCCACCGATGACGATAGGTGTGACAGAACAAAAGGCATCGATGCTATTGATCAAGAGACTGTTTAAAGTTCGTTGCTTTTCATAGTTGATTTCGGCATCTAGACTGGTTTGTAATTGCTTTTGATAGCGAGCAAAAAAGTAGTCTTGCCCCTGATAATGGCGAATTTGTTGGCTACCGCCAATAAAATTTGTCAAGCTTGTTAAGTAACTCTGGTTAACAGTGGACCGCTTTTCAGACAGTGAGTCCAAACGCTTTGATCCGATAGCACTGCAGAGTACAGGAAAGGAGTAGAAGAGAATGAAAATAAGACCCAAGTAAAAATTGGTCCATAGGGCATAGAGAATGGACACAGTGGTGAAACCAAGAGAAGAAATGATGATGACCGTTGGCTCAATATAGTTTTCTTCTAGTTGTTTGACGTCGTTTTCTAAATCGGACAAAATATCCTTTTCATCAATCTCATAACTGTTTAAAAATCGCTTGAAAATAGCACTCTTGATTCCATATTTGAAATCGGTAATCAAACGGGCATAGTAATAGCGTTTCCCAGCCAAACCTAGTAGGAGAATGAGATTACCAAGGATTCCTAGAATCAAAACTTTCCAAAGAAGGCCTAGTTCTTGATTGGTAAAACTAGCAACAATATTCTGAACAAGTGCTGGTGTGATAATCGCTTCCAGCCAAGTAATGGCAATAGAAAAGAAGTAAAGTACAAGGTGCTTCTTGGTAACAAATCTTTTCAGCATAAAGAGTTGACCTCCTTATCGATATACATGTAATCAGTTTTAAAGTTATTATACTCCTTTATCTCAAATACTTCATATAAAAATGTAATTTTTGGGGATATACAATTAAATGAAAATATCGTACTGACACAGATTAAAACAAAAAGCGAACAAAACAAAATTCGTTGTTTCGATTCGCTTTTTGTATTATTATCTAGATTTTTTTGTAGCTCTGATAACAATTAGTCTGAGCATGTACACTAATAGCTGATGGAATAAAATGTGTACTTTAGATTATTTCCAAGCGCCACTGGCATCTACATAGTAACCATCTGGTGTGTAGGTATTGTGAAGCATCTTACCTGATGAAGCAAGGTAGTACCAAGATCCGCTATCTTTTACCCAGCCTGTTGCCATAGAACCTGAGTTGTTTAGATAATACCAAGATCCACTATCTTTGATCCAACCTGTCGCCATAGAACCTGAGTCTTTTAGGTAATACCAAGAGTGATTATCATATAGCCAGTCACTAGCAATCATGGCTCCTGATGATTTAAAGGCATACCAGTTGCCACCCTGATAGAGCCAAGTTTGATTGAACATGACTCCGTTATCATTCATAAAGTACCAAGTTCCCTTGTCCTTAACCCAATCGTTCTGCACTAGTTGACCTTGTTTTTGATAGTACCAGCTTTCACTGTAATTCTTTTTTAGCCAGCTTTCTGCTTTTACAATCGGATAAAGTATTTTGAAGGCTCCTCCCCCTCTGTAGGAATGACTGATAACTCCTGGTTTTTGAAGTTTCAATTCTACATAGTCGTCTGCCCAAGCAAATACTTTTTGACCATTGACAGTCTCTGGTAAGGTAGCAGTGTAGGTCTTAGTTTGATAGTCCCATTTTGCATCAAGGTAGGTGTGTTGATCATTTGATTCGTCAATACGGAAGTAACCACTCTTTCCGCCATCATGATACACATCATCTACTACTTTAGTGGACCAGGTCTTTACTTCATTTCCGCTCTTGGCTTCTACCTTGATATCTCCTCTATAGCCATAAGGCACATAGAAATTCAGGTAACGCCCCTCTACCCCCATCATAGACTTGTCCTTTTCTTGACCTAGGAAATTGACAGTTTGATCTTGACCATTGAGACTGACCGTCCACTCGATTTTCTCGGTTTTTGGCAAATTCAAGACTTTGATATCTACTTCATGTCCATTGTCAAATCGAAGAATTTTGCCATCTTGATACTTAATCCCACCCTTGATAACCCATTCTTCTTCCAACTCGAAGGCCTTTCCTGAATGAGGGAAAGCCAGTAAGGCTAGACCAGCTAAAGACAAACCAAATAATGTGATTTTTTTTGATACTTTCATTTTCTTAACTCCTTATTTTTGAAATAAAACAAATTGACTGTTTTCTGGATAAATTGATACATGTTGCTCCTTGTTACTGCTGGATGCAGCTTCAAGGACTAGAGGATAAGAGTATTGATACAGTTCCTCTAAAGTGATTTTTCCGTTAGTATTGGTGTCTGCCATAGGCGAAATAATTTTATTTTGAAGTGAATCCCAACCGGAAAAGGATGTTTTATCGCTACCAATGGCTATCGTCCCATCTTCTCCACCATGACAGGTAAGGTAAAGATAGTTCACATCGCTTTCGCTAGAAGATTTAAATAGTTCTTGCATATTTGCAATAATCTCAGCTTTTGTTTTATCTGGGAAACGAACAACTTTACTAAAGTTTTGGTTACTAAAAAACTTTTACATAGTATTAACATCTTCAATAGGTACTGCTCTTGTTGATGTTTCACTTGTTTTTAGTGTTTTATACCACCAACGACCATTCGATTGAATCCAACTGCCATTAGAGTGGCTATAATCCTAGGGAAAGATAGATTCTTGTGCAGAAACTGGACTATTTACTGATAGTGATGTCACTAGGCTCAGTAAAGCAACTGATGACAATAAAATTTTTTTCATAATCATATTGTCCTTTCTGTTTTATTTTTGTATAATCATAATCATATCACAAATAAAAAAAACAGGTTTTATTTTTTGCAGAAATGGAAGAGGAATACTATGGAAAATTTTGGAGCAGTTTTAAAGGATATCCGTATTTCAAAAAATTTTCGTCTTAAAGATTTGGCTTGTGATAAGATTAGTGAGTCAACTATTTCTCGTTTCGAAAATGGGATTACAAAATTATCTATTGATCATTTTTACATGTTGTTAAATCGCCTGGGGATATCATTTTCGGAATTTGAAGAATTAGTTCATTGCTATTATTCCAAAAAAGAATGTTTTTTTGAAGAACTAGAACATGCTGTAAACTCTTCAGATATCATTTTGTTACAAGAACTAATAAAGAAAATAGAGCTAAAACAAAAGCAGGAAAAAAGTTTGTGCAATTATCACATAAAATTGATTGCTGAGCAACAGATCAACCGGCTTGCAAATCTTCCTTATAATGCCTCTAAATGTAATGAGCTAATCAAGTATTTGCTTTCTGTAGATACTTGGATGGAGTATGAACTGAAAATTTTCTATAATTCGGTGTTTTTTATGAATACTAAGACCATAAGCTTACTATATAGAGCGGTAATCAAGAAAACACGACATTTTTTAAAAACAGACATGGGAACATATAGAGTAATTCCTTTATATTTATTTAATTTAGAGTTATTATTAAAAAATAATTTGTTAGATAGCGCTCAATTTTTTATAGATGATTTAGAAAATTTACTGACCAGACAAGGATATTATTTTGAAAAGAATTATTTGCTTTTTTTAAAAGGTATTTATCTCATAAAAACGAATCAAGTAGAGTTAGGTAAAAAAGAATGTTCCAAAGCTATGAGAATATGTAAGGAATATAATGATAGTGTCACAATAGAGAAATTAAACAAGACCTTTAAATCAGATTTTATCATTTAATTGGTTAGAAGGATTCGTTTGTAAGATAAAGTTAGACAGAAAATGAAATAAAAGAAAAAGGATAGCCTCTCTGCGATGAGATGTTATCCTTTTTGATTTTAAAATTATTGCAAATTAACCTTGTTTCTCAAAATATAGTAGGTTCCGAGGTAAAAGATAGCTATGAATATGAGTTCTTCAACAATGGCTATACCTGCTCCCATATAGAAATGGTCATTAAGTCCTACAAGTGAATTGACATAGAAATTAGAACTAAGATTGAAGGAAAGTTCAATAAATCCAATGATGATTTGGATACCAATGTAGGCTGCAACAGCGAGTGCTGTACGGTATTCATTGAAAAGCTGTCCAATGGAAATAGCCAAGTAGATGCAGAGGATGCTGGAAATGGTATTTAGTAGGAAGGATATACCTGTAAGAAAGATCTGAGGGAGATGTGTTTCTACAAATGTAATCACATAAGAAAGAGTGATCCATTCTGAAGCCGTTATGGTCACAATAATAACAGCACTTAGAACTAGGATAGCAGTGCTAATCATCGACCAGATAAAGGCACCGACTAGTTTGGCTGTGATGATATGGTGTTCAGATACTGGAAGGGTCAAAGTCAGATAGCCTTGTCGGTCATAGACACTGCCTTTAAAGCGTTTAATGATTAAGAAAAGAGTTGAAATTCCAAGTGTAATCATCAAGCCACCAAAGACGAGGGCTAGAAAAGTAAGTAAAACAGGTTGGCTTTCTTTGACAGGCAGATTGTTATAGGTCTGTGCTTGTATCCCGATAAGGGCAGAAAGGACTAGCACAGCAGCGTAGAGGGCTAAATACCACTTGTTAACATTTTTAAATTCGTAGCGAATTAAATTCCAAAACATAAATAATCTCCTTTGCTTAAGCCTTAAATTCCTGACGGAAGAGTTGGTCAATGGATTCACCCGACTCATAGCGAATATCGTCTACATTGCCTTGACGAACGACTTTTCCGTCCTTAAGGAAGACAATTTCATCTAAGATTGGCTCGATATCAGAAATCAAGTGGGTAGAAATCAAAACGGTAGAAGTTGGGGAGTAGTTGTTGATAATGGTATTGAGGATATAATCACGGGCTGCTGGATCCACCCCACCAATGGGTTCGTCTAAAACGTAGAGGCGGGCATCACGGCTCATAACCAAAATTAGTTGGACCTTTTCCTTGTTACCTTTTGATAATTTCTTGAGACGACTATTTTCATCAATGCCCAGGTCTGCAAGTAGATGATGGGCGCGTTCAAGATTGAAATCTTTATAGAAGGTCTTGAAGTAGGTTAGGGCTTCTTTGACCTTCATTTGTTCATTGAGATAGGTCGTATCCGGCAAATAAGCTACGATGGCCTTGGTTGCTGGGCTTGGATCCATGTCGTTGATCAGGACACGTCCTTGATCTGGTTGTAAGAGGCCATTGATTAGTTTAATCAGGGTTGTTTTTCCTGAGCCGTTTGGGCCAAGGAGACCAACAATTTTTCCAGCTGGAATGTCAAGAGAAACATTTTCAAGGGCTGGGGTTGCTCCATAAGATTTGGATACATTTTCAAATGCTAGTAATGACATAGGCTTAAACTCCTTTAATATAATCGCCGACTACGCTTGGTAGTTCTTCTTTTTCATAGCCAAAATAGGTCATGGAGGAAACGAAGTGTTCCAATTCTTCTTCCGATAATTGTTTGCGCGATTGGGCGATTAGCTCCTTATCCTCAGTCACAAATCGTCCAGTTGTTCGCTTGCTGTAGACAAATCCTTCTCGTTCAAGGTCTGACAAGGCTCTTTGGATAGTGTTTGGATTGACACCCGCCTCGCTAGCCAGCTCTCGCACGGTTGGAAGTTGTTGATTGGGTTCCAGTGTATGGGAAACAATCTGAAGCTTGATTTTCTCCATAATCTGTAAATAGATAGGTTTTTTGTTGTCAAATGTCCAGGACATCTTGGTCTCCTTTCTTTTATCCTTTTTGTCTTAATTAAATAATACAACAAAACAAAAAACTTGTCAAGCAAAAAGAAGAATTGTTTTGGGAATTGTTTAAAAAATGGTATAATGAAAAGAAAACGATAAGGAGGGAAAGGATGCGTTGTCCAAAATGTGGGGCTACCAAGTCAAGTGTTATCGATAGTCGCCAAGCAGAAGAAGGGAACACTATTCGTAGAAGACGTGAGTGCGATGAATGCCAACACCGTTTTACAACCTACGAACGGGTAGAAGAAAGAACCTTAGTGGTTGTTAAAAAAGATGGCACACGGGAACAGTTCTCCAGAGATAAAATCTTTAATGGGATTATCCGCTCAGCCCAGAAACGTCCTGTGTCAAGTGATGAAATCAACATGGTAGTCAATCGTATCGAACAGAAACTCCGTGGTCGAAATGAAAATGAAATTCAAAGTGAGGACATTGGTTCACTCGTCATGGAGGAGTTGGCTGAACTGGACGAGATTACCTATGTACGTTTTGCCAGTGTCTATCGTAGTTTTAAGGATGTCAGTGAGCTAGAGAGCCTGCTCCAACAAATTACCCAGTCCTCTAAAAAGAAAAAGGAAAGATAAATGAAGCCAATTGACCGTTTTTCTTATCTAAAGAATAATCGGGTGTCGCAAGATACCTCATCTCTGGTACAGTGCTACCTCCCGATTATCGGTCAGGAGGCACTGAGCCTTTATCTTTATACGATTAGTTTTTGGGATAATGGCAGAAAGGAATACCTTTTTTCAAGCATTCTCAATCATCTCAACTTTGGGATGGACAGACTTTTAAAATCCTTGAAAATCCTATCTGCTTTCAATCTTTTGACCCTCTATCAAAAAGGGGATGTTTATCAGCTAGCTATCCATGCTCCTCTCTCGAGTCAGGACTTCTTGGTGCATCCTGTGTATCGTAGACTTTTGGAGAAAAAGATTGGCGATGCAGCTGTGGAGGATTTGAAAGTTGAAAGTGCTGATGGAGAAGAAATACCTGTCTCACTCAATCAAGTCTTTCCAGATTTGGCAGAGCTGGGAAGTCAAGAAGACCTTGGTCTCAAGAAGAAAGTGGCCAATGATTTTGACTTGGAACATTTTCGCCAGCTGATGGCTCGAGATGGACTTCGTTTTGCGGATGAGCAGTCCGATGTCTTAAACCTCTTTGCTATTGCCGAGGAGAAGAAATGGACTTGGTTTGAAACCTATCAATTGGCCAAGTCAACAGCTGTTTCTCAGGTTATTTCAACCAAACGCATGCGTGAAAAAATTGCTCAAAAACCAATTTCCTCTGACTTTAGTCTTAAGGAAACAACCATTATCAAAGAAGCCAAAAGTAAAACTGCCCTGCAGTTCTTGGCAGAAATCAAGCAAACACGCAAGGGAACCATTACCCAAACAGAAAGAGAACTCTTGCAACAGATTGCTGGCTTGGGCTTGCTGGACGAAGTCATCAATATCATTCTTTTATTGACCTTTAATAAGGTCGATTCGGCAAATATCAATGAGAAATATGCCATGAAGGTGGCCAATGACTATGCCTATCAAAAGATTCATTCGGCAGAAGAGGCAGTCTTGCGGATCCGTGAGCGTGGGCAGAAAAGTCAGGCTCAAAAAAGCAGTAAACCGAGTCCTGCCAAGTCCAATGTACCCAAGTGGAGCAATCCAGATTATAAGAATGAAACCAGCGAGGAAACTCGTCTGGAATTAGAACGTAAGAAACAAGAACTATTAGCTCGATTAGAAAAAGGAGGAGATTAGATGGAAAGTGTCGGAGACGTACTCAAACGTCAACCTAGCCGTTTTCATTATCAAGATTTGGTCCAGAAAATCATGAAAGATTCTGATGTTGCGGCTTTTATCCAGCAAGAATCCTTGACCCCAGAGGAATTAAATCGCAGTATCTCCAAGTTTAATCAGTACATCACCGAGCGTGACAAGTTTCTTCGTGGTGATACGGATTATATTGCCAAAGGCTACAAGCCGATTTTGGTTATGAATCATGGCTATGCGGATGTCTCATATGAAGAAACTCCTGAACTAATCGCAGCTGAAAAAGAAGCGGCTATTAAGAACCGCCTCAAGTTAATCAATCTGCCAGCTACTCTCAAGAAAGCTAGTTTAGCTCAAGTAGATTTGGATGATTTGGGGCGCTTGCCAGTTTTTGAAAAGCTATTAGCCTTCGTGGAGCAATATCCAGCTATTCAAAAAGGTCTTTACTTGTATGGAGACTTTGGTGTGGGTAAAAGTTTCATGGTGGCTGCCTTAGCCCATGATTTATCAGAAAAACGTGGTGTTTCATCCACTCTCCTCCACTATCCTAGCTTTGTCATTGATGTCAAAAATGCTATCGGTGATGGTAATGTCAAGACCTTGGTGGATGAGATTAAACTGTCTGAAGTCCTGATTTTAGATGACATTGGTGCCGAGCAATCAACAGCTTGGGTACGTGATGAAATCCTGCAAGTCATTCTTCAATATCGGATGCAGGAAAATTTACCGACCTTTTTCACCTCCAACTTCAACTTTGAAGAATTGGAGCAGCATTTTGCTAAAGGGAAACATGGAAATGACGAGACCTGGGAAGCCAGACGGGTCATGGAACGCATCCGTTATTTGGCTGAGGAGACTCGTTTAGAAGGAGTAAACCGTCGATGACAGAAACGATTAAACTGATGAAAGCTCATAAGTCTGTTCGAAGATTTAAGGAGCAAGCCCTTCCTCAGGAAGACTTGACTGAAATCCTGACTGCAGCCCAGATGGCCTCGTCTTGGAAGAATTTTCAATCCTACTCTGTTGTTGTGGTACGAAGTCAGGAAAAGAAAGATGCCTTGTATGAATTGGTACCTCAAGAAGCCATTCGCCAGTCAGCTGTTTTTCTTCTTTTTGTCGGAGATTTGAACCGAGCAGAAAAGGGAGCACGACTTCATACCGACATCTTCCAACCTCAAGGTGTAGAAGGTCTCTTGATTAGTTCAGTCGATGCGGCCCTTGCTGGTCAAAATGCCCTGCTGGCAGCTGAAAGTTTGGGCTATGGAGGTGTCATCATTGGTTTGGTACGGTACAAGTCAGAAGAAGTGGCAGAGCTTTTTAACCTGCCTGACTACACCTATCCTGTCTTTGGGATGGCACTAGGTTTACCAAATGAAGAGCATGAAGTCAAACCTCGCTTGCCATTGAATCAAGTGGTCTTTGAGGAAGAATACCAGGAACAAACAGTTGATGTGATTGAGGCTTATGACCGTGTACAGGCGGACTATGCTGGAGCACGTGCGACCACAAGCTGGAGTCAGCGCCTAGCAGAACAGTTTGGTCAAGCTGAACCAAGCTCAACTAGAAAAAATCTTGAACAGAAGAAGTTATTGTAGAAAGTGAGAAATTATGGCCCTACCAACTATTGCCATTGTAGGACGTCCCAATGTTGGGAAATCAACCCTATTTAATCGGATCGCTGGTGAGCGAATCTCCATTGTAGAGGATGTCGAAGGAGTGACACGTGACCGTATTTATGCAACGGGTGAGTGGCTCAATCGTTCGTTTAGCATGATTGATACAGGAGGAATCGATGATGTCGATGCTCCTTTCATGGAACAAATCAAGCACCAGGCAGAAATTGCCATGGAAGAAGCCGATGTTATCGTCTTTGTGGTGTCTGGTAAGGAAGGAATTACCGATGCAGACGAATACGTAGCCCGTAAGCTTTATAAGACCCACAAACCAGTTATCCTCGCGGTTAACAAGGTGGACAACCCAGAGATGCGAAATGATATCTATGATTTTTATGCCCTCGGTTTGGGTGAACCGCTGCCTATCTCATCTGTCCATGGTATCGGTACAGGGGATGTGCTAGACGCCATCGTAGAAAATCTTCCAAATGAATATGAAGAAGAAAATCCAGATGTGATTAAGTTTAGCCTAATTGGACGTCCCAATGTTGGAAAATCAAGCTTGATTAACGCTATTTTGGGCGAAGACCGTGTTATTGCCAGTCCTGTTGCTGGAACAACGCGTGACGCCATTGATACCCACTTTACAGATACAGATGGTCAAGAGTTTACCATGATTGATACGGCTGGTATGCGTAAATCTGGTAAGGTTTATGAAAATACCGAGAAATATTCTGTCATGCGTGCCATGCGTGCTATTGACCGTTCAGATGTTGTCTTGATGGTCATCAATGCGGAAGAGGGTATTCGTGAATACGATAAGCGTATCGCAGGATTTGCCCATGAAGCTGGTAAAGGGATGATTATCGTGGTCAATAAGTGGGATACACTTGAAAAAGACAACCATACTATGAAAAACTGGGAAGAAGATATCCGTGAGCAGTTCCAATACCTGCCTTACGCACCGATTATCTTTGTATCAGCTTTGACCAAGCAACGCCTCCACAAACTTCCTGAAATGATCAAGCAAATCAGCGAAAGTCAAAACACACGTATTCCATCAGCTGTCTTGAACGATGTGATTATGGATGCTATTGCTATCAACCCAACACCGACAGACAAAGGAAAACGCCTTAAGATTTTCTACGCGACCCAAGTGGCAACCAAACCACCAACCTTTGTCATCTTTGTCAATGAAGAAGAACTCATGCACTTTTCTTACCTACGTTTCTTGGAAAATCAAATCCGCAAGGCCTTTGTCTTTGAAGGAACACCAATCCATCTCATCGCAAGAAAGCGTAAATAAAGAAGTAGAATCTGGAATGACATTTCCAGATTTTTTTGATATAATAAAATAATAGAAAACGCTATCAAAAAGGAGGTGTCGATGAAACATTTGTTTAAATTGATAATCTTATTGCCCTGGTTTTACTTTTTCAACTGGATTGAAAAGGATAATAGAGAAAGTAAATTTTTCCCAATTTTTTACTATTTTTACTGGTTTTACATCCCCCTCTATGCTCTTTTTAGCCTTGCTTGGACAGTTATTTCAGTTCTGTTTTTCAATATCGTCTTGAGAAATTTGACAGATATCAAGTTATGGGGCATTTGGTTTCTTTTTATTCTGCTAGCTATTGGTCTGAATAGGTTAACTTATTTCTGTTTCAAAAAAATGCTTCGCTTGAGACGAGAACTAGGGAAGTCTAAAGCGGGGAGGCATTGATTTATATCGGTTTTTATTTGTAGGAGGTGGCTTATGAAGATTCCTCTCTTAACTTTGGCAAGGCATAAATTTGTTTATGTCTTGCTTACTTTGCTTTTTCTTGCTTTGGTTTATCGTGATGTTTTGATGACTTATTTCTTTTTTGATATTCATGCACCTGACCTAGCCAAATTTGATGGACAAGCAATTAAAAATGACTTATTAAAATCAGCATTAGATTTTCGTATTCTCCAGTTCAATCTAGGTTTTTATCAATCATTTATTATTCCAATCATCATTGTTTTGCTAGGTTTTCAATATATTGAGCTGAAAAATAAAGTTTTACGATTGAGTATTGGAAGAGAAGTGAGTTATCAAGGGTTAAAAAGAAAGTTGACTTTTCAACTTGCAAGTATCCCTTGTGTGATATATTTAGTGACTGTGCTGATAATTGCAATTTTAACTTATTTCTTTGGGACTTTTTCTCCTCTTGAATGGAATTCTCTATTTTCTGATGGGAGTAGTTTACAAAGGCTCCTAGATGGAGAGATAACAAGCTATTTGTTCTTTACTTGTGTCCTACTAATCGGTATTTTCATCAATGCAGTCTATTTTTTTAAAATAGTTGATTATTTAGGGAATGTGACTCGTTCGGCAATTGCCTATTTGATGTTTCTTTGGCTTGGTTCTATGATGCTCTATAGTATCTTGCCATACTATATGGTTCCTATGACGAGTTTGATGCAAGCTAGCTATGGGGATGTAAGTTTGATGAGACTCTTTACTCCTTATATCCTTTATATTGTCCCCTATATGGTACTTAAAAAATATGAAGATAATGTTTAAGAACTTTAACAATATTTGGCTAAAGAGAAAGATCGTTTTACTACTTCGTATAGTTCTGATGATGATTTTGATTAACTATCTATTGTCAATAGCGGTTCAAAAGCAGGATGTTTTTCTCTTTTTCAAGAGGGAATTGATTTCAATCTTTTCCTATAATGACTATTCTGAAGCGAATTTAGAAATCCCCAAACTCTTGTTAAATCTTTCGCTTTTCATGGTAGGATGGCTCTCTGTCATTTTACTTGAAACTGATTTGGCAGACCATTACCATCACTTGATCCGCTATCAATCAACCTCCTTTTTCGATTATACAAGGAAACGATTGGTTGTCATCTCTAAATTTTTTATTCAAGATTTATTTGTCTGGTTCCTTGGTTTACTTCCTCTAGGAATTCATTTCAAAACAGTCGCACTTTTCTTTTTACTTGCTCAGTTAATGATCTTGTACTTACTACTGTCTTATCTGATAGCACTTATTAGTGCGGGCGCTGGTTTTTCCTTTTTTCTCTATTTTTTAGCATTTGTGGGACAAGAATGGATGATGGATCATATTGTAACAGTGTATTTAGTACTCTTAAGTTTATTAGTTATGTTGATTGTTAGTCGCTTGGAAGAGAAATTTAAGAAAGGATAAACGATGAGACTTGAAATTATAAATGGACAGAAAATTTATGGGAAAAGACCTATTTTAAATGAGTTGAATCTGGTCTTTCAATCAGGAAATATTTATGGTCTTAAAGGTGATAATGGATCTGGTAAGACAGTTCTTTTAAAGATACTTGCTGGTTATATTAAGCTTGATAAAGGAAAAGTTCTTCAAGATGGGGAAGTCTACGGGATAAAAAATCATTATATTCAGGATGCAGGGGTTTTAATTGAAAAAGTCGAGTTTTTATCTCATTTATCCCTTAGAGAAAATTTGGAATTGTTAAGGTGTTTTTCATCTAAAGTTACGGAAAAAAGAATTGCCGATTGGATCCAATATTATGATTTACAGGAATTTGAAGACGTTGAGTACCGTCATTTATCCTTAGGAACGAAACAAAAAATGGCCTTGATTCAAGCCTTTATTGCCGAACCATCTATACTCTTTCTCGATGAACCTATGAATGCTTTAGATGAGAAGAGTGTGAGGTTAACCAAACAGGTCATTTTATCTTACCTGAAAAAAGAAAATAGTCTGGTTATCCTGACGTCACACATATCGGAAGATATTTCAGATCTTTGTACAGATGTATTAGTTGTCGAAAACGGACATATACAATATATAAAGGATATACAATCCTAGGAGGTAGCTTATGGCACATCTAAAATCATTTATTACACAATATTCTAAATTCTATATTGGTTTAGTTCTGCTGATCTGGCTGGCTTTCTTCTTTGTTCCTTGGGATAAACCAGTTCTGGGAATATCTATCAATCTCTTAATCATGCAGAAAGTTTTACTAGTTTTTGGAATTCTGTCGATTTTGATGGCCTTGCTGTCCAAGAAAGTCAGTCTCTTTGTTTTTGGATTGATCTGCTGTTTTTCTCTTTGGATAAATCTATTTATCCTATTTGCGATTTTGCCGATTTTTGTTGGCAATTAAATCATCATAAAAGTCAGAGAGGTTAGCTTGGAAACTAGCCTCTTTTTCCTTTTCAAAATGGGGATTCTTCCTTGAAAATAATCAGTAATTGTGCTAAAATTAAAAGAACATTCTAAAATATTCGGAATTTAAAGTAAGGAAAAACATGGCTAATATTTTAAAAACAATTATCGAAAATGATAAAGGAGAAATCCGTCGTCTGGAAAAGATGGCTGACAAGGTTTTCAAATACGAAGATCAAATGGCTGCTTTGACAGATGATCAACTAAAAGCAAAAACAGTTGAATTTAAAGAACGTTATCAAAATGGAGAATCACTGGATTCATTGCTTTATGAAGCATTTGCAGTTGTCCGTGAGGGTGCCAAACGTGTCCTAGGTCTCTTCCCATATAAGGTTCAGGTCATGGGGGGGATCGTTCTTCACCATGGTGACGTGCCAGAGATGCGTACAGGGGAAGGGAAAACCTTGACTGCGACCATGCCCGTATACCTCAATGCCCTTTCAGGCAAAGGGGTTCACGTAGTTACGGTAAATGAATATCTATCAGAACGTGACGCGACTGAGATGGGTGAATTGTACTCATGGCTTGGTTTGTCAGTAGGGATTAACTTGGCTGCCAAGTCTCCAATGGAGAAAAAAGAAGCCTATGAGTGTGATATTACTTACTCAACCAACTCAGAAATCGGATTTGACTACCTTCGTGATAACATGGTCGTTCGCGCTGAAAACATGGTACAACGCCCGCTCAACTATGCCTTGGTCGATGAGGTTGACTCAATCTTGATTGACGAGGCGCGTACACCATTGATTGTATCAGGTGCTAATGCAGTTGAAACCAGTCAGCTCTACCATATGGCAGACCACTATGTGAAATCTTTGGACAAAGACGACTACATCATCGATGTGCAGTCTAAGACTATTGGTTTGTCTGATTCAGGGATTGACAAGGCTGAAAGCTACTTCAAACTTGAAAACCTCTATGACATCGAAAACGTAGCTCTGACTCACTTTATCGATAACGCCCTTCGTGCCAACTACATTATGCTTCTCGATATTGACTACGTGGTGAGCGAAGAACAAGAAATCTTGATTGTCGACCAATTTACAGGTCGTACCATGGAAGGTCGTCGTTATTCTGATGGCTTGCACCAAGCTATTGAAGCCAAAGAAGGTGTGCCAATTCAGGATGAAACTAAGACATCTGCTTCTATCACTTACCAAAACCTTTTCCGTATGTACAAGAAATTGTCTGGTATGACGGGTACAGGTAAGACTGAGGAAGAAGAATTCCGTGAAATCTACAACATTCGTGTTATTCCAATCCCAACAAACCGTCCTGTTCAACGTATTGACCATTCAGACCTTCTTTATTCAAGTATCGAGGCTAAGTTTAAAGCGGTTGTCGAAGACGTTAAGGCTCGTTACCAAAAAGGTCAGCCTGTCTTGGTTGGTACAGTAGCGGTTGAAACAAGTGACTATATTTCTAAGAAATTGGTCGCAGCTGGTGTTCCTCACGAAGTCTTGAATGCCAAAAACCATTATAGAGAAGCCCAAATTATCATGAATGCTGGGCAACGAGGTGCCGTTACCATCGCAACCAACATGGCCGGTCGTGGTACCGACATCAAGCTTGGTGAAGGGGTTCGTGAACTTGGAGGACTTTGTGTGATTGGTACAGAGCGCCATGAAAGCCGTCGTATCGATAACCAGCTTCGTGGACGTTCAGGTCGTCAAGGAGACCCAGGTGAGTCACAATTCTACCTCTCTCTTGAAGATGACTTGATGAAACGTTTTGGTTCTGAACGCTTGAAGGGAATATTTGAACGTCTCAACATGTCTGAAGAGGCCATTGAGTCTCGTATGTTGACGCGTCAGGTTGAAGCAGCTCAGAAACGTGTCGAAGGAAATAACTACGATACTCGTAAACAAGTCCTTCAATACGATGATGTCATGCGTGAACAACGTGAGATTATCTACGCTCAACGTTACGATGTCATCACTGCAGACCGTGACTTGGCACCTGAAATTCAGGCTATGATCAAACGCACGATTGAACGTGTCGTTGATGGTCATGCGCGTGCCAAACAAGATGAAAAACTAGAAGCGATTTTGAACTTTGCTAAGTACAACTTGCTTCCAGAAGATTCTATTACGATGGAAGACTTGTCAGGCTTGTCTGATAAGGCCATCAAGGAAGAGCTCTTCCAACGTGCCTTGCAGGTTTACGATAGTCAGGTTTCAAAACTACGCGATGAAGAAGCAGTTAAAGAATTCCAAAAAGTCTTGATTCTACGAGTGGTAGATAACAAGTGGACAGATCATATCGATGCCCTCGATCAATTGCGTAACGCGGTTGGACTTCGTGGCTATGCTCAGAACAACCCTGTTGTTGAGTATCAGGCAGAAGGTTTCCGTATGTTTAATGACATGATTGGTTCGATTGAGTTTGATGTGACACGTTTGATGATGAAAGCACAAATTCATGAACAAGAAAGACCACAGGCAGAACGCCATATCAGTACAACAGCGACTCGTAATATTGCTGCCCACCAAGCAAGTATGCCAGAAGATTTGGATTTGAGCCAGATTGGACGCAATGAACTTTGCCCATGTGGTTCTGGTAAGAAGTTTAAAAACTGTCACGGTAAAAGACAATAAAATGAGATAGTTTAGAGGCGGATACCTTGTGAAAAGTAAATTTTTACTTGGTATCCGTTTGCTTTATAAGGAGATGAGTTATGGTATTTACAGCAAAAAGTCCTAAAATCAATATTGAAGAAGTTCGTGCCTTGTCAAAATTAGAAGGTCGGGCTTTGGAGAGAAAATCACAGCGTGATCAAGAGCTAGAAGCCATTATACGTGGAGAAGACCAACGAATTCTCTTGGTAATCGGGCCATGCTCATCTGACAATGAAGAAGCTGTCCTTGAATACGCTAAGCGTTTGGCGGTTCTACAAGAAGAAGTGGCAGACCGTATCTTTATGGTTATGCGTGTTTATACAGCCAAACCCCGTACCAACGGAGATGGCTATAAGGGTTTGATTCACCAGCCTAACGCGACAGAAGCCCCTAGCCTCATCAACGGAATCAAAGTCGTGCGCCATCTTCACTATCGTGTCATCACAGAAACAGGGATGACAACTGCTGATGAAATGCTTTATCCTGAAAATCTGCCGCTAGTAGATGATTTGATTTCTTACATGGCAGTTGGTGCCCGTTCAGTTGAAGACCAGCAACACCGCTTTGTGGCCAGTGGGGCAGGATTTTCTACTGGTTTTAAAAATCCAACCTCTGGAAATCTCAATGTCATGTTTAATGGGATTTATGCTGCTCAAAACAAACAAAGTTTCCTTTTCCTAGGAAAAGAAGTGGAAACAACTGGGAACCCGCTTTCGCACGCCATTCTTCGTGGTGCTCTTAATGAGTATGGAAAAAATATTCCCAACTACTATTATGACAATTTAATTGACACCATTGCCCAGTATGAGAAAATGGGCTTGGAAAATCCCTTTATCATCATTGATACCAATCATGACAATTCTGGCAAGCAGTATATGGAACAGATCCGAATTGTCCGCCAGACCTTGATTAACCGTGCTTGGAATGAAAAAATCAAGCAGTTCGTTCGTGGTTTTATGATTGAGTCTTATCTGGAAGATGGTCGACAAAATGAGCCAGAAGTATTTGGCAAATCTATCACAGACCCTTGCCTGGGTTGGGATAACACAGAAGCTCTTGTCAGAGAAATTTACAAAACGTTAGGAGAATAAGATGGCATTTATTGAAAAAGGTCAAGAAATCGATATGGAAGTCATCAAGGCTGAAACCCAATTGTCTGCGGAAGCCTTGAGACTCAAGGAAAGCCGTGATAGAGAATTGGCAGACATTATTTCAGGAGAAGATGATCGTATCCTTTTGGTGATTGGTCCATGCTCTTCTGATAATGAAGAGGCTGTCTTGGAATATGCTCACCGTTTATCAGCCTTGCAAAAGAAGGTGGCGGACAAGATTTTCATGGTCATGCGTGTTTATACAGCTAAACCACGCACCAACGGAGACGGCTATAAAGGTTTGGTTCACCAGCCAGATACTTCTAAGGCTCCAAGCCTGATTAACGGTTTGCAGGCTGTGCGCCAGTTGCACTACCGCGTGATTACAGAGACTGGTTTGACGACGGCAGATGAGATGCTTTATCCGTCAAATTTGATCTTGGTGGATGACTTGGTCAGCTACCATGCCGTTGGAGCTCGTTCTGTGGAAGACCAAGAGCACCGCTTTGTGGCTTCTGGGATTGATGCACCAGTAGGGATGAAAAATCCAACCTCAGGAAATTTGGGTGTTATGTTTAACGCCATCTATGCTGCTCAAAACAAGCAAACCTTCCTTTATCATGGGCAGGAAGTTGAGACTTCAGGTAATCCTTTGTCCCATGTCATCCTCCGTGGAGCAGTTAACGAGTATGGCAATTATATGCCGAACTACTACTATGAAAACCTACTCCAAGCCATTGAACGCTATGAAACCATGGGACTTGAAAATCCTTTTATCCTCATCGACACCAACCATGATAATTCTGGCAAGCAATATATGGAACAGATTCGAATTGTTCGCCAGACCTTGCAAAATCGTGATTGGAATGAGAAAATCAAAAAGACAGTTCGAGGATTTATGATTGAATCTTACCTAGCAGATGGTCGTCAAAACCAACCAGAGGTCTTTGGTTGCTCTATTACCGATCCTTGCCTAGGTTGGGAAAATACAGAGGCCTTGGTAGAAGAGATTTATGCTACCTTGACAAAATAAGTGAAAAGGATGGAGTTGGGGAATCTCAACTCCTTTTGATGAGAATGATAGTTGGACACGGAATTGACATAGAAGAATTGGCTTCGATAGAAAGCGCAGTTACACGACATGAAGGCTTTGCCAAGCGCGTGCTGACCGCTAAGGAAATGGAGCGCTTCACCAGTCTCAAAGGGCGCAGGCAAATAGAATATTTGGCTGGTCGCTGGTCGGCTAAGGAGGCATTTTCCAAGGCCATGGGAACGGGTATTGGCAAGCTCGGTTTTCAGGATTTGGAAGTCTTGAACAATGAACGCGGGGCGCCTTATTTTAGTCAGTCACCATTTTCAGGAAAGATTTGGCTGTCTATCAGCCATACCGATCAGTTTGTGACAGCCAGTGTCATTTTGGAGGGAAATCATGAAAGCTAGTCCGCATAGACCAACCAAGGCTCTGATTCATCTGGGAGCTATTCGACAAAATATTCAGCAAATGGGGGCTCATATCCCTCAAGGAACGCTCAAGTGGGCTGTGGTCAAGGCCAATGCCTATGGTCATGGAGCTGTTGCCGTTGCCAAGGCAATTCAGGATGATGTTGATGGCTTTTGCGTTTCCAATATTGATGAAGCCATTGAACTCAGACAAGCTGGACTGAGCAAGCCAATCCTCATTTTAGGAGTTTCTGAAATCGAAGCTGTTGCTCTAGCTAAAGAATATGACATCACCTTGACTGTGGCTGGACTGGAGTGGATTCAAGCACTCTTAGATAAGGAAGCGGACCTAACTGGATTAACAGTCCACCTCAAGATTGATTCAGGAATGGGACGGATTGGTTTTAGAGAGGCTAGTGAAGCTGATCAGGTTCAAGACTTGCTCCAACAACACGGTGCTCGTGTTGAAGGGATTTTTACCCACTTTGCTACTGCTGATGAGGAATCAGATGACTATTTTAATGCCCAGTTAGAACGGTTTAAAACCATTCTATCAAGTATGAAAGGTCTTCCAGAGCTGATCCATGCCAGCAATTCGGCAACGACTCTTTGGCATGCAGAGACTATTTTTAACGCGGTTCGTATGGGAGATGCCATGTATGGTCTCAATCCAAGTGGAGAGGTTTTGGACTTACCCTATGACTTAAAACCAGCCTTGACCTTGGAGTCTGCTCTGGTTCATGTTAAGACGGTTCCAGCTGGAGCTTGCATGGGCTATGGAGCGACCTATCAGGCAGATAGCGAGCAAGTCATCGCGACCGTGCCGATCGGCTATGCGGATGGTTGGACACGAGACATGCAAAATTTTTCTGTCTTGGTAGATGGCCAAGCTTGCCCAATCGTTGGACGAGTATCTATGGACCAAATCACCATTCGTCTGCCTAAGCCTTATCCGCTGGGAACCAAGGTAACCTTAATTGGTTCTAACGGGGACAAGGAAATTACAGCTACTCAGGTAGCGACCTATCGTGGGACTATTAACTACGAGGTGGTTTGTCTCCTCAGCGATCGCATTCCGAGAGAATATGATTAGAAAAGAAAGGAGTGGAGCATGAATCTACATCAACCCTTGCATGTCTTACCTGGTGTGGGACCAAAGTCAGCAGAAAAATACGCCAAACTAGGAATTGAAAATTTGCAAGACCTCTTGCTCTACTTTCCTTTCCGTTATGAAGATTTCAAGACCAAGCAGGTGCTGGAGCTGGAAGACGGAGAAAAGGCAGTTCTGTCTGGACAAGTAGTGACTCCTGCCAGTGTCCAGTATTATGGTTTTAAGCGCAATCGCCTGCGCTTTAGCCTTAAGCAGGGAGAAGTCGTTTTTGCGGTGAATTTCTTTAACCAGCCCTATCTAGCTGATAAGATAGAGTTGGGAGCAACCCTTGCTGTCTTTGGAAAATGGGACCGCGCCAAGGCTAGTCTGACAGGGATGAAGGTCCTGGCTCAGGTGGAAGATGACCTCCAACCTGTCTATCGATTGGCTCAGGGAATCAGTCAGGCCAGTCTGGTCAAAGTTATCAAGACAGCCTTTGATCAGGGACTGGACCTCTTGATAGAAGAAAATCTTCCCCAGTCTTTGCTGGACAAATACAAACTCATGTCCCGTTGTCAGGCCGTTCGTGCCATGCATTTCCCTAAGGATTTGGCAGAATACAAGCAGGCCCTTCGCCGGATCAAGTTTGAGGAACTCTTTTATTTCCAAATGCAGTTGCAGACGCTCAAGTCTGAAAATAGAGGTCAAGGAAGCGGTTTGGTTCTGGATTGGTCTCAGGAAAAAGTTGCGGCTGTTAAAGAAAGTCTGCCATTTGCCCTGACCCCAGCTCAGGAAAAGAGTTTGCTGGAAATTTTAACCGATATGAAGTCGGACCACCACATGAATCGTCTCCTACAAGGAGATGTGGGGAGCGGAAAAACGGTAGTCGCTGGTTTGGCTATGTTTGCGGCAGTGACAGCTGGCTACCAATCAGCCCTCATGGTACCAACAGAAATCCTCGCAGAGCAACATTTTGAGAGTTTACATAACCTTTTTCCAGACTTGAAACTAGCTCTTTTGACAGGTTCCTTGAAAGCCGTAGAAAAAAGAGAAGTCTTGGAGACTATTGCCAAGGGTGAGGCTGATTTGATTATTGGAACCCATGCTCTGATACAGGATGGGGTGGATTATGATCGCCTTGGCTTGATTATCATCGATGAGCAGCACCGTTTTGGTGTGGGGCAAAGGCGTATTCTAAGGGAAAAAGGCGACAATCCTGACGTTCTCATGATGACAGCGACTCCCATTCCACGGACGCTGGCCATCACAGCCTTTGGAGATATGGATGTTTCCATTATCGACCAGATGCCAGCAGGACGGAAGCCTATTGTGACTCGCTGGATCAAACATGAGCAATTACCTCAGGTTTTGACTTGGTTAGAGGGGGAAATCCAAAAAGGTTCTCAAGCCTATGTCATCTCTCCCTTGATTGAAGAATCAGAAGCTCTGGATCTGAAAAATGCTATTGCCTTATCAGAAGAGTTGACGGCTCATTTTGCAGGAAAGGCAGAGGTGGCTCTTCTACATGGTAAGATGAAGAGTGACGAAAAAGACCAGATTATGCAGGAGTTCAAAGAGAGAAAAACAGATATTCTGGTTTCGACAACGGTTATTGAGGTTGGGGTCAACGTTCCCAATGCGACCGTCATGATTATCATGGATGCTGACCGCTTCGGGCTCAGCCAGCTTCACCAACTCAGAGGTCGTGTCGGTCGGGGAGACAAGCAGTCCTACGCTGTCCTTGTTGCTAATCCCAAGACGGATTCTGGGAAAGACCGCATGCGCATCATGACAGAAACCACCAATGGATTTGTCCTTGCGGAGGAAGATTTGAAAATGCGTGGTTCAGGTGAGATTTTTGGAACCAGACAGTCAGGACTCCCAGAGTTCCAAGTAGCTGATATTATCGAAGATTTTCCGATTTTAGAAGAAGCCAGAAAGGTTGCAAGCTATATTAGTTCGATAGAAGCTTGGCAAGAGGATCCAGAGTGGCGCATGATTGCCCTTCATCTGGAAAAGAAAGAACATCTGGATTAAGCTTTCTCTAAGGAAATCTTAAGCTAGCTTTCAGGTTTGCCCCTTATACTAGAGTTATCAAAAAGAAACGAGGACTCTCAGATGACAGTAACGATTAAAGTAAATTACCAAACTACTTTCCAAAAGAAGGAAGCAAAAAAATAAGATTGAACAGGAGAAAAAGGGCGGAAATGCTCTTTTTTTGTTTCTAAAACTACTTTCAGTCAGTAGGTTTGAAGAAAGAAAGGCTAAATTCACTTTCTATTTATACTCAATGAAAATCAAAGAGCAAACTAGGAAACTAGCCGTAGGTTGCTCAAAGCACTGCTTTGATGTTGTAGATAAGACTGACGAAGTCAGTTACATATATAATCCAAGGCGACGTTGACGTGGTTTGAAGAGATTTTCGAAGAGTATTATCCTTCTTTCTTGCATTGATTACATAGATATGCTACAGTTGTGGTAACGGTTACAAAATAAAAGGAGTATGCTATGAAAAATCCAGCTTTATTAGAAGAAATCAAGACTTATAGAGGAAGGGATGAGGTTCCAGAAGACTTTGATGCTTTCTGGGATGAGGAAGTGAAAAAAGTTTCCACGCTTCCAGCCTACCAGTTGGAGGAAAGAGATTTCCACCTTCCTCAAGTCAAGTGCTATGAGTTAACCTTTGAAGGAACCAATGAAGGCAAGGTCTATGCACGCGTCGTTCTTCCAAAGAGTGAGGAGAAGGTTCCGCTAATCTTCCATTTCCATGGTTATATGGGACGTGGCTGGGACTGGACCGACATGCTAGCTTTCACCGTAGCTGGTTACGGTGTTGTTTCCATGGATGTGCGGGGACAGTCAGGTTATTCGCAAGATGGTTTGCGTTCTCCTCTAGGAAATACAGTTAAGGGGCATATTATCCGTGGTGCTGTGGAAGGTCGGGACCACCTCTTTTATAAGGATGTTTATCTGGATATTTACCAGTTGGTTGAAATTATTGCTAGTCTGCCTCAGGTAGATGAGAAGCGACTTTCCAGCTATGGTGCCTCGCAAGGAGGGGCTCTAGCTTTGGTTGCAGCAGCGCTCAATCCTCGAATTCAGAAACCAGTTGCCATCTATCCCTTCTTGTCAGACTTCAGACGAGTGCTTGAGATTGGTAATACTAGCGAAGCCTATGACGAACTTTTTAGATATTTCAAATTTTACGACCCCTTCCATGAAACTGAGGAGGAGATCATGGCGATCCTTGCCCATCGTATCAAGGGTGAGGTTAAGATGATTACGGGTTTGGATGACGATGTTTGCTATCCCATTACCCAGTTTGCGATTTACAATCGTTTGACCTGCGATAAGGCTTATCGCATCATGCCTGAGTATGCCCATGAAGCCATGAATGTTTTTGTCAATGACCAGGTTTATAACTGGCTCTGTGGGAGTGAGATTCCTTTCAAATATCTAAAATAAGGAGTCGACTCTAGGCACAAAATCTTAAAAATCACAAACACGCATAGTATCAGGGGATTAAGAAGACTTGATACTATGCGTTTTATCATGGAAATATAGTAAAATGAAACAAGAACAGGATAAATCGATCAGGACAGTCAAATCGATTTCTAACAATGTTTTAGAAGTAGATGTGTACTATTCTAGTTTCAATATATTATATTTATAGAATTTTTTGTTGCTAGATTTGTCAAATTGCTTAAAATAATTTTTTTCAGAAAGCAAAAGCCGATACCTATCGAGTAGGGTAGTTCTTGCTATCGTCAGGCTTGTCTGTAGGTGTTAATACTTTTCAAAAATCTCTTCAAACCACGTCAGCTTCGTCTTGCCGTAGGTATGGTTACTGACTTCGTCAGTTCTATCCACAACCTCAAAACAGTGTTTTGAGCTGACTTCGTCAGTTCTATCTGCCACCTCAAAACGGTGTTTTGAGCTGACTTTGTCAGTCTTATCTACAACCTCAAAACAGTGTTTTGAGCATCATGCGGCTAGCTTCCTAGCTTGGTCTTTGATTTTCATTGAGTGTAAAAAAACAGATGAGTTTTTGTTTTCTTTTTATGAACTATAAATGTTCAGCTGAAACTACTTTCAAGGACATTATTATATAAAAGAGTTTTTTGAAACTAAAATCTACTATACTACACTATATTGAAAGCGTTTTAAAAATGAGGTATAATAAATTTACTAACACTTATAAAAAGTGATAGAATCTTATCTTTATGTATATTTAAAGATAGATTGCTGTAAAAATAGTAGTAGCTATGCGAAATGACAGATAGAGAGAAGGGATTGAAGCTTAGAAAAGGGGAATAATATGATATTTAAGGCATTCAAGACAAAAAAGCAGAGAAAAAGACAAGTTGAACTACTTTTGACAGTTTTTTTCGACAGTTTTCTGATTGATTTATTTCTTCACTTATTTGGGATTGTCCCCTTTAAGTTGGATAAGATTCTGATTGTAAGCTTGATTATATTTCCCATTATTTCTATAAGTATTTATGCCTACGAAAAGCTATTTGAAAAAGTGTTCGATAAGGATTGAGCAGAAAGTATGGTGTAAATAGCATAAGCCGATGTCCAATAATTTGCTTATAAAGAGATATTTTAGTTTAATTGCAGCGGTGTCCTGGTAGATAAACTAGATTGGCAGGAGTCTGATTGGAGAAAGGAGAGGGGAAAATTGACACCGATTTGAGATAGTTTGTTTGGTTCATTTTTGTCATTTAAATGAACTGTAGTAAAAGAAAGTTAAGAAAAGACAAACTAAGTGTATTTTCTGGAGTAAATGTCTTATTTCAGAAATCGGGATATAGATATAGAGAGGATCAGTATGAATCGGAGTGTTCAAGAACGTAAGTGTCGTTATAGCATTAGGAAACTATCGGTAGGAGCGGTTTCTATGATTGTAGGAGCAGTGGTATTTGGAACGTCTCCTGTTTTAGCTCAAGAAGGGGCGAGTGAGCAACCTCTGGCAAATGAAACTCAACTTTCGGGGGGGGGGCTCAACCCTAACTGATACAGAAAAGAGCCAGCCTTCTGAGGAAGGAGAAAATATAACTCTTCCTGCAGAGCATGTAGAGTCTGTTTCAGAGACTGAACTTTCTGGCAATGAGCAAGAACAAGAAAGGGAAGATAAGCAAGAAGAAAAAATTCCAAGAGATTACTATGCACGAGATTTGGAAAATGTCGAAACAGTGATAGAAAAAGATGACTTAGAGACGAATGATTCAAACGAAAAAAGAGTAGACTTGTCTGATGAATTAGAGAAAGTAAAAGGACTCCAAAATGCAACTGTTCATGTGGAGTTCAAACCGGCTGCTGATGGTCCTAGTTTTTACAATCTCTTTTCTGCTTCCAGTACAACTAAAGTAAATGAGTACTTTACAATGGCAATCAATAATGGGACAGCTTTGATAGAGGGACGTGGAGCTGATGGTAGTCAATTTTATGGAAGTTATACAGATGCGCCTTTGAAGATTAGACCAGGCAAGTATAATTCGGTTACTTTTACTGTTGAAAGACCAAGAAAGGATAGTCCAAATGGTCAGGTTCGTCTTTATGTGAATGGTGTATTATCTCGTACGAATAAAAAATCAGGGAAATTCCTGGCAGACATGCCGGACGTGGATAAACTCCAGTTAGGTGCAACTAATAGAGCAGGAGAACTGAAGTGGGGCTCAAATCTCTCTATTCGTAATCTGACTGTATACAATCGTGCTCTAACTCCAGAGGAAGTCAAAAAACGTAGCCAGTTATTTGATGTAACAGATATTGAGCCGTCACTTCCTGAAGGGGCAGTCTTGACAGAAAAGCAAGAGTTGTTTATGAGTGGTGTCAATGATAAGCCAAATAGTGAAGGAATTAAGAGTTATCGGATTCCAGCTTTGCTACGTACGGATAAAGGAACATTACTGGCAGGAGCAGATCAGCGTCGTCTCCACCATTCTGACTGGGGAGATATTGCTATGGTCGTTAGGAGAAGTGAGGATGGGGGAACTACTTGGCAGCCAACCTTAACCTTGACCAACCTGCGAGACAATCCAGAAGCAAAAGATCCGCAGGCACCATCTCCACTTAATATCGATATGGTCTTGGTTCAAGATCCTACCACAAAGAGAATTTTTTCAATCTACGATATGTTTCCAGAGGGTCGAGCTGTCTTTGGAATGCCAAACAAACCTCAAAAAGCTTATCAACAAGTTGGAGACAAGCACTATCAATTACTGTATAAACAAGGGGAAAATCAAGCATATACTGTCCGAGAAAACGGAGAAGTATATGATGCAAATAATCAAAAAACAGATTATCGCGTTGTAGTGGATCCAAAAGAAGAAGCCTACAGAGATAAGGGCGACCTCTATAAAGGAGAAGAGCTTCTTGGGAATATCTACTTTGCTCAATCTGCTAAAAATCCATTTCGTGTAGCCTATACGAGCTATTTGTGGCTTTCCTATAGTGATGATGATGGGAAAACATGGTCGAAACCAAGAGATATTACACCATCAATTCGCCAAGATTGGATGAAATTTTTAGGAACAGGTCCAGGTACAGGAATTGTGCTTAGAACAGGAGAGCACAAGGGTCGTATCTTAGTTCCTACTTATACCACCAATGCTATCTCTCATCTAAGCGGATCTCAGTCTTCTCGTTTGATTTATTCAGATGACCATGGAGAAACATGGCAGGCTGGAGCTGCTGTCAATGATGATAGGACGGTAGGTAGAAGGAAAATTCATTCCTCAACTATGAATAATAGTCCTGCCCAAAATACAGAGTCAGTTGCTGTACAGTTAAATAATGGTGATGTGAAACTCTTTATGAGAGGATTAACGGGTGATTTACAGGTTGCCACAAGTAAAGATGGTGGGCAAACTTGGGACAAGGAAATCAAGAGATACAATCAGGTTAAAGATGTTTATGTCCAAATGGCTGCTATTCACACCATGCACGAAGGAAAAGAATACATCATTTTAACCAATTCAGGAGGACCTAAACGGACGAATGGAATGGCTCATTTGGCTCGTGTAGAGGACAACGGAGACTTGACTTGGTTACATCATAGACCAATTCAAAATGGAGAGTTTGCCTATAATTCGCTTCAAGAATTAGGAAATGGTGAGTATGGTATCTTGTATGAACATACTGAAAAAGGACAAAATGCCTATACCCTATCATTTAGGAAATTTAACTGGGAATTTTTAACAAAAGATCCGGTATATCCAACGAGTGTAACTATCAGGGAAGTTCGTAAATTGGAAACAGAAGAAGAGGATGCAGAACAAGGCATCTTGGCTATGCAATTTGATTCTGAGGTACTAGTGAATTCTATTCCGACTTTGACTTTAGCGAATGGACACAAAGCTACCTTCTTGACCCAGGCAGATCAAAAAACTCTACTTTTCACCTTTAATAAAGAAGATGCAGGTCAAGAAATTACAGGTCTACTGGCCGGTAGAATTGACAGTATGCATGATTTACCAGTTACACTAGCTGGTAGTAGAATTCCTGAAGATGCGAAAGAAAATCCTGTCGATACCATGAATACAGTAAGAGAAAATGTATCTGAGGAGATGACAGAAAGGAAGTCAGAGAAGAATCAAGTGTCTATGGAGCCTTCAGGCAGAATGGTAGCAAACTCTCCTCTTACTTCTCTTGCTCCTCGTTATCTCCAATCTTATGTAGGAGATGTTACTTTAACTCCTCTTAAAACTGAGATTAAAGTTCCAGTAACGACTGGTTGGAAGCAAGAAAATGGTGCGTGGTATTTTTATACATCTGCTGGTGAAGTGGTGAAAGGCTGGCATCAGGAAGCGGGTAAATGGTACTACTTGAGTTCTACTGGTGCGATGGCAACTGGTTGGGTGAAAGATGGTAACCAATGGTATTACTTGAGTGAGAGTGGAGCAATGTCCACTGGCTGGGTTGAATCCAGCGGTGTGTGGTACTATCTTAATGCTAACGGTTCAATGGCAACTGGTTGGATAAAAGATGGAGACCATTGGTACTATCAGGAATCATCTGGTGCAATGAAGGTAAATCAATGGTTCCAAGTTGGAGATAAATGGTACTATGTTAATGAAAGCGGAAGATTAGCGGTTAATACTATAGTAGATGGTTATAAAGTTAACTCCAATGGGGAGTGGGTCAACTACTAGAACCTTGGATGTTGATGAATAACTGAGACACGTTTTGTCCGTCATAGAGATTAAAAGTTTATTTAGATAGTTTTAGTAGAAATTTCTACTCTAAGAAAAAATCAATTTAGATGAGCTCCTATTGCCGGGTAAATGACTTGCTAGTCGTAAATAAACTGTATATTTCTGACTGGATACTAATAGTCGCAACTTAACAGTTCACTTTAAGTGTTAAAATGCATATAGCTAGTTATTGGTTATATGCGTTTTTGTTCTTGATTATTTTATTTCTTGTCTTGGAATATAGGTAAAATTATAGTAAAATAAAATTCTGTAATTCATGTTGGTAGATATACAGGAAGAAGAGTGTATTGTTGACAATATAGCACATAGAATCCAATATGTCCTTATACTCAAAAAATCAAAGAGCAAATTAGGAAGCTAGCCGTAGCCTGCCCAAAACACCGTTTTGAGGTTGTAGATGAAACTGACGAAGTCAGCTCAAAACACCGTTTTGAGGTTGCAGATAGAACTGACGAAGTCAGTAACATATACATACGGCAAGACGAAGATGACATGGTTTGAAGAGTATGGAACAATCATAACTTATTTGAAGATTTTAAAAGATTATAAGCTATTATATCTGGATAAATAAGTATTAGAAACTAAAGTGAGGAAAAGATGTTTTTATATTTAAAAGGTTTAGGTAAATATCGTAAGTCAAAAGCTTACGGGTTGGTGGGATGTCTGGCATTAGTGAGTATGATTGGATTAGCTGCACCAGACTTACCAGTTATTGGTGGTGGAGTCGTTGCTGCTGATGTTATTCAGGGTGGTAACGATATAAAAGATGTGAACGTTCATAGTAAATCTGCGGAAGGTGTTGCTATGACCTATACCACTTATGATAGCGGAACAAGTGGAAAACAAACCGCATCAGGTAGCGGTGTCTTTGTAGCGCCGAATGTGATGGTAACAGTAGCTCATAACTACTATGATAAAAACCAAGAGGATAAGTCTGCGGTCTTGCGTGGTGGGGCGTCTGCTCGTAGTTATGTTGTGATGAACTCAGAGACGGAAAAGCACAATAAAGTACCTACTTCTGGTGTATCAGAAACTCTTGAAAAAGACTCTATTCATTTGTATGATGAGAAAAATTTTGGGAAAGACTATAGCAACGACTTAGCAGTAGTGGTAACTAAAAAGACTGTAGAAGCTATGACAGGTGGTGAAGATTCACCAAGAGAATTGAGCCATAAAGAGGTTTCTACTGGTGATAAAATCTCTATGGTCGGCTATCCTAATGACTTTTCAACTCCGAATTTAAGTGCAGAAAACAAAGCACGATTGAAAGACGGTAAGGCTTATTCAGTTACAACAACTGTAAGTAGTGTCAATAAAGAGAGTGGTACAGTCACTTATCATTCCTCAGCTTTAGGAGGTTTTTCAGGTGCTCCTTTGTTTAATGATAAGGGAGAGGTAGTCGGTATCCACCAACATGGGACAAATACTCCAAACGCTCAAGAAAGTGAGCGTATTGGTGGTGGTACCCTCTTTACGGAAAAGCACAGAGCTTGGATTCGTTCTATGATTGATAAATATGGTATAAAGGGTTGGTATATAGATGGTGCAAACCGTTACTACTATGATGAAAATCACAGAGCCTTAAAAGATGTAGAGTCTGAGATTGACGGTGCTTTGTATCGTTTTGATGAAAAAGGCCGAGCTACTTTACTAGAGGGTGAAGAAAAAGGTCGCGTTCTACTTCGAGTGGAAGATACTAAAGGAACTCCTTTGATTTCAGATAAGGTTGTTCAAGAAGGTTCTGTTGGAAGTGGTTTGAATTTTCATTTAAGACAAAATCCAAACTTCAAACAGTTAATAGCAACTTCTCCAACAGCTAAAGTGGTATCCTATAACGGAGTGCCAATTAACAAATTAGCAAGTGATACAAGTTGGTCTGATGAATATGTCAGTAAGTTAGCTTTGGGTGATACAATTATAAGAGCGGTAGTAGATTCGGTAACTCCTCCATCTACGTCTTCTTCGGATTTTGCAAGAACTGAAGTTGGTAAGGTTGATTTGAGTGGTAAATCGAACTTACCTGTGCCTAGTAAAGAGGTATTACAAGCTCCGAATGGTTCAGAAAACTTCTATGCTACAACGCATATTCAAACGCCAGATGGGTCGGGGTCAGGTACTTTAATTGCACCAAATTTGGTGTTAACAGTCGCTCATAATTTCTTAACAGTTAAAGGTTCTGAGGTAGTTACGAAGTCTGGTCGCACCAATACAGTGTATAAAGCTACTTTGCCAAGTGGTCAGCCTGTGAATTTTTCCGATGATGATATTGTTTATTGGAACAAGAAAGACTCAGTATTTGGATTTAAAAATGACTTAGCTTTGGTTCGTTTGAAAGAAAAGCTTACAGCGGTATCTCCTGTAGAGGTGGTATCTGAGTCAACTTCGATTACTAAAGGTGACAAAGTTTCCGTTTATGGTTTTCCTGATGGTCGTTTGTCTCCAGTTTTGGATAGTGAAGTAGTAGCTACTACTGACTTTGGTTCAGGTATTGAAGGGATTAGCTATGGTGGTACAAAACCCGGAGCTTCTGGTGGTGGTCTTTATAATGACAAAGGTTCTTTAATTGGAGTTCACCAAAATGGTGTTGTAGGAAGCCGCAGTGGTGGGTTAGTCTTATCAAAAGAACAATTAGATTGGGTTCGTTCCTATATTGAGGGTAAACCCAAAGCCCCTGTTTATGTAACAGATAATATTTTGGTGGATGAAAAAGACAAGGATAAACTTCCATCAACTTCAAAAGAAGAAAAACCGACCACACCAAAAGTAGAGTCGGATAAAGATAAACCAAATACACCTCTAAAACCGCAAGAAAAGCCGAAAACAGAGGTTATAACGAGTTATGAGGGTGATAGTACCCTTGAAGTTGGGAAAGAGCGTACAGAGGAAACTGAGGGCGAAAAAGAAGGTGTTTCCCTTATTTATCGAACGGTGTATAAAGGTACTAAATCGAAAACAGAAATGTCACCTATTGCCTTTGACACGGTTTACCAAGGAGATGAAACTAAAGAGCTTGGTTTCCGTTCAGTTTTAGAGGGTAAAGAGGGTCTAGTTACTCGCACTACAAGTTACCAAGTAGATAAGTACACAGGAGCGGTATCCTCCAAGATTTCTGAAGAGAAAATAGCACCTCAATCTCAAGTCATCACATTAGGTATTAAGAAAAATAGCAGCACAAAAGAAGTTCCAATTACAGAACGTTTTGAAGATTCCGCAGAACTAGAGAAAGGTAAAACTGAGGTTATTTCTGAAGGTTCTGTAGGTAAAGAGGTTACTACGGTTACTTATAAGGTTTTACCTGATGGAAAGGTTATTGAAAATTCTCGTACAGTTGACGTTACACCCATGAGAGAGCGTGTAGTTCGTAAGGGTGTGAAGGAAGTGGTATCTCCAGATAAAGTAGAGTCTCTAGTTCCAAAAGATGCGCCGATTAGAGAAGAGCAGCCTGCGCTTAGTGAGGGATTTTCAGAGTCAGATGCTTTAGTATCAGGAGAAAAAATACAAGGAGATCTTGGGATACTTATAGTATCTTCAGAAGAACTAGTCCCTGAAAGAGTAGAAGTTCCAGATTTTGTGACTAAAGTTACAGGTGGAGAAAAATTGACAGTAGAAGGGCACCGAAATGAGAGTAAAATAAAGACTCCATCAAAACAGGAAAGATCATCTCGCCCAGAAACCACTGCTCAATTCACAACGAACGGGACAGGTTCGTCATCGTTAACAGCTGTTTTTGGCGGTAAAACGGATAAAATATTACTTTCTACTGTTGAACATTCTGTTATTAAACATAATCAACAAAGAGGATGGCATAAGATAAATAATCAGTGGTATTTTAGAAATTCTGATGGGAAAGAACGGACAGGTTGGATGAAAGAAAATGATGCATGGTATTATTTTGATACGAATGGAACCATGCAAACTGGTTGGCTAGAGGATACAGACGGTAATTGGTATTATCTCAATGATAATGGTAGGATGGAGATAGGCTGGTTCCAAGATTCAAGTGGCGCGTGGTACTACTTAGGATCATCTGGTCGCATGGAATCCAATACATGGATTTATTATAAAGGAAAGTGGTACTATATTGATGCTTTGGGTAAACTACTTTTCAATTCGGTAACACCAGACGGCTATAGAGTGAACGAGTATGGGGAATGGATCAACTGAACTTGCTTTATGGCATATTGACGAGAAAGCTAGGAGTATAAAAACACTAGAATTCATAGTCTAGAAAGTGGTAAGGCTTTTCTAAAATGGTTGATTTTGTAATCTTTTTTGTAAAATATAGCTTTTAATAAATAATGTGAGCAAGATATATCTCTTTGCAAGTGATTAGGGTCAATAGTTTTTAACTTTCTCACTTCTTTTCCGAATAAATAGATAGAACCATAGAATCTAGCAAAATTAGATTTAAAACTATGGTATAATAGAGGGAGGAGAAGGATAATTCTCAGACATCCGGGCATCAGCCCAACCAATGACTTAGTTGCTAAGAAAATCTTTAGCAATCCGGAAATCACTTGTCAATTTATTCGCGATATGCTGGACTTGCCAGCAAAAAATGTGACTATTTTGGAGGGAAGTAACATTCATGTTTTGCCTTCTATGCCTTACTCAGCTCAAGATTTTTACACTAGTATAGACGTCTTGGCGGAGTTGGATAATGGTACTCAAGTAATCATTGAGATTCAGGTGCATCATCAGAATTTTTTCATCAATCGCTTGTGGACTTACCTGTGCAGTCAGGTCAATCAAAACCTAGAAAAAATTTGCCAACGAGAAGGTGATACACACCATAGTTACAAACATATCGCACCAGTTTATGCTATTGCCATCGTAGATAGTAATTACTTCCAAGATGATTTGGCCTTTCACAGTTTTAGTATGCGCGAAGACACGACAGGTGAGGTCTTAACTATCACAACTAACGGTCAAGAAAACCATTTGGTCAAGATGGCATTCTTGGAACTAAAAAAACTCTAAGCAGG
>NZ_VMLZ01000007.1:0-41650 GCF_013276955.1 Streptococcus sp. 1453 | reverse complement strand
GTTCGATCCCGTTAACTCCCATTTTAGCGGGTGTAGTTTAGTGGTAAAACTACAGCCTTCCAAGCTGTTGTCGCGAGTTCGATTCTCGTCACCCGCTTAGAACTTTGTTCTTTGTACCAAGTTTTTAACTTGGGCGCGTAGCTCAGGTGGTTAGAGCGCACGCCTGATAAGCGTGAGGTCGGTGGTTCGAGTCCACTCGTGCCCATAGTGTTTAGTCCATTACTAGGGGATTGGAATATTATCTGTTCACTAAGAGGACACGGGTTTGTTCCCGTATAAACTATTTTGGAGGATTACCCAAGTCCGGCTGAAGGGAACGGTCTTGAAAACCGTCAGGCGTGTAAAAGCGTGCGTGGGTTCGAATCCCACATCCTCCTTTTGTATTAACGCGGGATGGAGCAGCTCGGTAGCTCGTCGGGCTCATAACCCGAAGGTCGTAGGTTCAAATCCTGCTCCCGCAATAAGGCTCGGTAGCTCAGTTGGTAGAGCAATGGATTGAAGCTCCATGTGTCGGCGGTTCGATTCCGTCTCGCGCCATTTATATATTTTGGAAGGGTAGCGAAGAGGCTAAACGCGGCGGACTGTAAATCCGCTCCTTCGGGTTCGGGGGTTCGAATCCCTCCCCTTCCATTTTACGGGCATAGTTTAAAGGTAGAACTAAGGTCTCCAAAACCTTCAGTGTGGGTTCAATTCCTACTGCCCGTGTTAATAGAATTATGGCGGGTGTGGTGAAGTGGTTAACACACCAGATTGTGGCTCTGGCATGCGTGGGTTCGATCCCCATCACTCGCCTATTTTATATTATTGGGGTATAGCCAAGCGGTAAGGCAAGGGACTTTGACTCCCTCATGCGTTGGTTCGAATCCAGCTACCCCAGTTACTATTTGCCGGCGTGGCGGAATTGGCAGACGCGCTGGACTCAAAATCCAGTGTCCGCAAGGACGTGCCGGTTCGACCCCGGCCGCCGGTATAGTATAGAGTTAGGAACGTTGTTATTCTTCGTTCCTTTTTTATATTAGTTTTGCTATAATTATAGTTATTCAAATTTTATTTAGATTAAGAAAGTGTAGGATAGTATGTCTCGTTCTATCGATTTATTAAAACATCGGTATCTGAAAAATATTAAAGAAAATCCTGAATTGTTTGTCGGAATTGAGTTGGAGTATCCTGTTGTAAACTTGGAAGGGGATGCTACAAATGTTGAAATTATAAAGGATCTATTTCATTATTTAGTTTCCGCTCTGGATTTCATTGTAGAAAAGGTAGATGATTTTGGCAATCCTATCCAGTTAGTAGATCCGATAAGTCAGGATGCTATTTTATTTGAAGTTTCCTATACAACGATTGAGTTTGCATTTGGTAAGGCTGAAACGATTCAAGAGGTCGAAAATCGTTTTAATAATTATATGGATGTAATTCAGAGAAAATTAGGCGAATCAAATCATGCTATTGTTGGCTGTGGTATCCATCCTAACTGGGATAAAAATGAGAATTGTCCAGTGGCTTACCCACGCTATCAGATGTTGATGGACTATTTGAATTTGAGTAGAAATGTTACTAAATCAAACTTACATCATTTCCCTGAATATGGTGCTTTTATCTGTGGGAGTCAGGTTCAGCTGGATATTTCAAAATACAACTACTTACGTGTGATGAGTGCTTTTACTCAAATTGAAGCGGCTAAGGCTTATTTATTTCCAAACTCTGAGTTTTCGGGAGCAGATTGGGATACGAAAATTTCAAGGGATATTTTCTGGGAAGAATCTATGCATGGTATCTATCCAGAGAACGTCGGGGTCAATGCTAGACTCTTTAAAGATGAGGATGATTTTTTTGATTATTTAGATCATTCTGCAATTTTTACTGCGGAACGTGATGGACAAACCTATTATTTTTATCCGATTCAGGCTAGGGACTATTTGCCTACATCTGAAATCCAAGCATATGCTCTTAATGGGGATGAGATTCTTATTTATCCTCAAGAGAAGGATTTTGAAACTCATCGTAGTTACCAGTACCAAGACTTAACGACTCGAGGAACAGTTGAGTTTCGTAGTGTGTGTACACAGCCACTTGATAGGACTTTTGCTTCTGCAGCCTTTCACTTGGGATTGTTAGTTAATTTAGATAAGTTAGTAGCTTACTTAGAAACAGCACCTTTCTTTAAGAAATTTGGTTGTGATTATAAGTTTTTAAGACGACAATTTTCTAGGAAAAAGCTTACAGATGAGGAAGAAACTACGATTATTGAATTTTCCAAAGAATTACTTATCCTATCTGAGGAAGGACTGGAGATGAGAAATAAGCAAGAAATGATTTATTTAGAGCCTTTGAAGAAAGAATTAGGACTATAATTTCTTTTATAAAGGGAGAATTTTCTGAAAAATCATGATATAATGGAAGAGACTATAGATAAAGGATAGAGAGTAATGACATTAGTTTATCAATCAACGCGTGATGCCAACAATACAGTAACTGCTAGCCAAGCTATTTTGCAAGGTTTGGCGACGGACGGTGGTTTGTTTACACCGCTTACTTATCCAAAGGTAGATTTGAACTTTGACAAATTGAAAGATGCTTCTTACCAGGAAGTTGCTAAGTTAGTTTTGTCAGCATTTTTAGATGACTTTACAACTGAGGAGTTGGACTACTGTATCAACAATGCCTACGATAGTAAATTTGATACTCCAGCTATCGCACCTTTGGTGAAATTAGACGGGCAATACAACTTGGAACTATTCCATGGTTCAACGATTGCCTTTAAGGATATGGCCTTATCTATCTTGCCATACTTTATGACGACTGCTGCTAAGAAACATGGTTTGGAGAACAAAATTGTCATCTTAACAGCGACATCTGGTGATACTGGGAAAGCTGCTATGGCGGGATTTGCAGATGTCCCTGGTACTGAGATTATCGTCTTTTATCCAAAGGATGGTGTCAGCAAGGTACAAGAGTTGCAAATGACCACTCAGACTGGTGACAATACTCATGTTATCGCTATAGATGGTAACTTTGACGATGCGCAAACAAGTGTGAAGTACATGTTTAACGACGTGGCTCTTCGTGAAAAATTGGCTACCAACAAGTTGCAATTTTCATCAGCTAACTCGATGAACATTGGTCGTCTGGTGCCACAGATTGTCTACTATGTGTATGCTTACGCTCAGTTGGTCAAGACTGCTGAGATCGTGGCTGGTGATAAGATTAACTTCACAGTACCAACAGGAAACTTTGGAAATATCTTGGCTGCCTTTTATGCCAAACAAATCGGTCTCCCAGTTGGTAAATTGATCTGTGCTTCAAATGACAACAATGTCTTGACAGACTTCTTCAAGACACGTGTTTACGACAAGAAGCGTGAGTTTAAGGTAACAACTAGTCCATCTATGGATATTTTGGTATCTTCAAACTTGGAGCGTTTGATTTTCCATCTTTTGGGAAATGACGCTGAAAATACAGCTGAACTCATGAATGCTTTGAATAGCCAAGGTCAATATGAGTTGACAGACTTTGATACAGAGATTCTTAACCTCTTTGCAGCTGAATATGCGACTGAAGAAGAAACGGCAGCAGAAATCAAGCGTGTTTATGAGTCAGATTCTTATATCGAGGATCCTCATACAGCGGTTGCCTCAGCAGTTTATAAGAAATACCAAGCGGCTACTGGCGATGTGACTAAGACAGTGATTGCTTCAACAGCGAGTCCATACAAGTTCCCAGTGGTTGCAGTAGAAGCTGTAACTGGAAAATCAGGGCTTGGCGACTTTGAAGCCTTGGCTCAATTACATGAAATCTCAGGAGTTGCAGTGCCACCAGCAGTTGATGGTCTTGAAACAGCGCAAGTTCGTCACAAGACAACTGTGGCGGCTACTGATATGCAAGCAGCGGTTGAGGCTTATCTAGGACTTTAAGACAGAGGGAGTAAACTCGGTTGGGAAACCAACTGAGTTTCTTTTCATCAGGAGGAGAGATTGTTTAAGAAAAATAAAGACATTCTTAATATTGCCTTGCCAGCTATGGGCGAAAACTTTTTGCAGATGCTCATGGGTATGGTGGACAGTTATCTGGTTGCTCACTTGGGTTTGATAGCTATTTCGGGTGTATCAGTAGCTGGCAATATTATCACGATTTATCAGGCGATTTTCATAGCTCTGGGAGCTGCTATTTCCAGTGTTATTTCAAAAAGTTTGGGGCAGAAGGATCAGTCTAAGCTAGCCTATCATGTGACTGAGGCGTTGAAAATTACTTTACTCTTAAGTTTCCTTTTGGGAGCTTTGTCTATCTTCTCTGGGCAAGAGATGATTGGACTTTTGGGGACGGAGAGAGAGGTAGCTGAGAGTGGTGGACTCTACCTATCTTTGGTAGGCGGATCGATTGTTTTCTTAGGTTTAATGACTAGTCTGGGAGCCTTGATTCGTGCAACACATAATCCACGTCTGCCTCTTTATGTTAGTCTCTTGTCAAATGCTTTGAATATTCTCTTTTCTAGTCTAGCTATTTTTGTTCTGGATATGGGGATAGCTGGTGTTGCTTGGGGGACTATTCTGTCTCGTTTGGTCGGTCTTATGATTTTGTGGTCACAATTAAAACTTCCTTATACGAAACCGACTTTTGGACTGGATAAAGACTTACTGACCTTAGCTTTGCCAGCAGCTGGAGAGCGGCTTATGATGCGGGCTGGTGATGTCGTGATCATTGCCTTGGTCGTTTCTTTTGGAACGGAGGCGGTGGCGGGAAATGCGGTCGGAGAAGTCTTGACCCAGTTTAACTACATGCCTGCCTTTGGCGTCGCTACAGCAACAGTCATGCAAGTGGCTCGAGCGGTTGGAGAGGATAATTGGAAAAGAGTAGCTAGTTTGAGCAAGCAAACCTTTTGGCTTTCTCTGGTCCTCATGTTACCCTTGACCTTTAGTATCTATGCTTTGGGTATACCACTAACTCATCTCTATACGACTGATCCTCTAGCTGTTGAGGCTAGTGTTCTAGTGACACTTTTTTCACTACTTGGTACTCCTATGACGATAGGAACAGTCATCTATACAGCAGTCTGGCAGGGTTTGGGCAATGCTCGGCTTCCCTTTTATGCGACAAGTATAGGAATGTGGTGTATCCGCATTGGAACAGGATATCTGATGGGGCTTGTGCTTGGTTGGGGCTTGCCTGGTATTTGGGCCGGAACCCTTTTGGATAATGGTTTTCGTTGGCTATTTCTACGCTATCGTTACCAGCGCTATATGAGTTTGAAAGGATAGGAAATGCAAAAAACAGCTTTTATTTGGGATTTAGACGGGACTTTATTGGACTCTTACGAAGCGATTTTATCAGGGATTGAGGAGACTTTTGCTCAGTTTTCTATTCCTTATGATAAGGAGAAGGTAAGAGAGTTTATCCTCAAGTATTCGGTGCAGGATTTGCTTGTGCAGGTGGCGGAAGAGCGAAAGCTAGATGTGGAAGTGCTAAATCAGGTGCGTGCCCAGAGTTTGGCTGAGAAGAATGCTCAGGTAGTCTTAATGCCAGGTGCGCGTGAGGTGTTGAGTTGGGCAAACCAAGTAGGGATTCAGCAATTTGTCTATACTCATAAAGGAGATAATGCTTTTACCATTCTAAGAGACTTGGATTTGGGATCTTATTTTACAGAGATTCTAACCAGTCAGAGTGGCTTTGCGCGCAAGCCTAATCCGGAAGCTGCTACCTATCTGTTAGACAAGTATCAGTTGGATTCTGAGAAGACCTATTATATAGGGGATCGGACTCTGGATGTGGAATTTGCCCAGAATAGTAGAATTCAAAGTATTAACTTTTTAGAGTCGTCTTATGGAGGCAATCATAGGATTCAAGGGTTAGCAGATATTTCCCGTATTTTTGAGTCTGAGCGATAAAAAGATTGTGTCAGTTTTGTGACAGAGACCTAACAAACTATTTCAAGTAATCGAGTTTGTTACAAGGAATAGACAGTTCTGTTAAATAGGCCCGAGAGGGCTTTTTTTCTGCTTTTTTTGTGTTATCATAGACAGGTACTCATTTGAAAGAATGAAGAAAAGAATATTATTAGCCTCAACAGTAGCCTTGTCATTTGCCCCAGTATTGGCAACTCAAGCAGAAGAAGTTCTTTGGACTGCACGTAGTGTTGAGCAAATCCAAAACGATTTGACTAAAACGGACAACAAAACAAGTTATACCGTTCAGTATGGTGATACCTTGAGCACCATTGCAGAAGCTCCAAAAGCGGTAGAAACTACAAGTACAAAAGAAGTAGCAACAAATTCAGAAGTTGCAGAGAAAGTTGCTACTGCAGAAGAAGCCACGCCTTCTACAGGAACTTCTGTTTCAGAGGAGCAAACAGCCGAAACAAGCAGTGCAGTTTCAGAAGCAGCTCCTCAGGCAACGACTCCAGCTGAGAAGCAGGAAATACAAGAAAGCATTCAAGCTGAATCAGCAGTAGAAGCAACTACAACGCCAGTAGAAGAAAAAGCGCCTGAAACACTTGCGACAAGTTCAGAAGAAGCAAAAGAAGCCTCATCAAATGAAGCTATAACAGCAGTTTCTACTTATCAACCAGAAGAGACGAAGATAGTTTCAACAACTTACACAGCTCCAGCTGCGCCCGATTATGCTGGACTTGCAGTAGCGAAATCTGAAAATGCAGGCCTTCAACCACAAACGGCTGCCTTTAAAGAAGAAATCGCCAACTTGTTTGGCATCACATCCTTTAGTGGTTACCGTCCAGGAGACAGTGGAGATCACGGAAAAGGTTTGGCTATTGACTTTATGGTACCAGAAAGCTCAGAACTAGGGGATAAGATTGCGGAATACGCTATTCAAAATATGGCCAGCCGTGGCATTAGTTATATCATCTGGAAACAACGTTTCTATGCTCCATTCGATAGCAAATATGGACCAGCTAACACTTGGAACCCAATGCCAGACCGTGGTAGCGTGACAGAAAATCACTATGACCACGTTCACGTTTCAATGAATGGATAAACCAGACTTTGTAATATCATTTTGACGAATGAGATTTAGCTTTCATGATAGGAAGCGAGTCTCGTTCGTTTTTTTCTTTGTCAATTTGAATGGAAAATTACCATCTTGTAATGAGTTAAGCAACATTCTTGCAATCTATTTTACTTTATATTATACTTGATTAGTCAACTATTGATAAATCAATAAAAGGAAAGAAGAAATGATAGAGATTCAAGATTTACTGTATCAACTCCGCTTGTCTGAGCAAGCGAGTACGCAATTGTTTAAAAAAAGGCTTGGGATTAGTTTGACACGGTATCAGATTTTATTATTTTTACTGAAGCATTCTCCCTGTAATCAAATAGCGGTTCAGGAGCGTTTGAAGATTGATCAGGCTGCTTTGACCCGACATTTCAAAATTCTGGAAAAGGAAGGTTTGGTGGAGCGTCATCGTAATCCTGAAAATCAGCGGGAAGTGTTGGTAGAGGCTACGAAGTATGCCAAGGAGCAGTTAGTGGTGAATCCCCCTCTGCAACATATCAAGGTTAAGCAAGAGATGGAAAGTATCTTAACAGAGTCTGAAAGAACAGAACTCAGCCGTTTATTAAATAAATTGGTTTTGGGCATTGAGAATATAGAGATCTAAGGAGAAAAATATGTCAATTATGACAATTATTTTAGCAACGATCATTGCTTTGGAGCATTTTTACATTTTTTATCTGGAAAGTGTGGCTACGCAATCAGACACTACTAGTCGTGTTTTTAACATGAACAAGGAAGAACTGGCTCGTCCGTCAGTAAGTTCATTGTTTAAAAATCAAGGGATTTATAATGCTTTGCTAGGAGTCTTTCTCTTGTATGGAATTTATTTCTCACAGAATTTAGAAATTGTGACTATTTTTGTTTTATTTGTGATTGGTGCTGCGGCTTATGGCTCTCTCACAGCAGATAAGAAAATTATTTTGAAGCAAGGAGGACCAGCTATTTTGACCTTGATGAGTATTTTATTCTTTAAATAAACTCAAAAATCAATCCTAGACTCGCTAGTTCTTTTCAACTCGAGAATAAGGGAAATATGTTATACTTGTTTTATTGTCGGAAAAAGAGTTTCATGGAATTGGTTGTAAGGAGTTAGAAATGAAAGTATTAGTGACAGGTTTTGAGCCCTTTGGAGGGGAAAAGGTCAATCCAGCCTTGGAGGCCATTAAAGGTTTACCAGCTGAAATTCATGGTGCTGAGGTCCATTGCCTAGAAGTGCCGACAGTCTTTCACAAATCGGCCCAAGTATTGAAAGAAGAGATGAACCGTTATCAACCTGACTTTGTCCTTTGTATTGGCCAAGCAGGTGGAAGATCTAGTTTGACGCCTGAACGAGTGGCTATTAACCAAGACGATGCACGCATTCCTGATAACGAAGGTAATCAACCGATTGACCTTCCCATTCGCCCAGATGGTGCTTCGGCCTACTTTAGCAGTCTGCCGATTAAAGCGATGGTTCAAGCTATAAAAAAAGAGGGATTGCCGGCCTCTGTTTCCAATACTGCAGGGACTTTTGTCTGCAATCATTTGATGTATCAAGTCCTCTATTTGGTCGAAAAGAAATTTCCATATGTTAAGGCAGGTTTTATGCATATTCCTTATATGATGGAACAGGTGGTGAATCGACCGACTACCCCAGCTATGAGTTTAGTGGATATTAGGCGAGGGATAGAAGCGGCAATCGGCGCTATTATAGAACATGGAGATCAGGATCTCAAGTTGGTAGGCGGAGAAACTCATTGATAGAAAAAAGCTTGAGGGGAAAACCTTCAAGCTTTTGGACGTTTTCGAGCCAGTACTGCTCGGTAAAAAATTATTTTATTGATTTGAATGTAGGGTAGGAGTGAAAAACTAGCCCTACCAGGGGTAGTTTAGTTGGTATTTTTTACTAAGTGCTGCTCTAAGTACTGCTCTATAAAAGCTGATTTTAGTACATTGGATATAAGGTAGGAGTAAAAAACTAGCAATGCCAAAGGTAATCCAATTGAGGAAGTACCAAGGAAGAAGCTGTAAATCTAGGACAAAGTGCTGGAACTTGTAGCCCTTCATAAAGGAACGGCTAGTTTTTAGGATTCGTCTTGGTGAGGCCTGTCCTAGGTCTAGACTATAACAGAGAAGAAATTCCACCTGTGAATAGGCATAATACTGTGGAATATAGAGGATATTTCCTACAATGATCAAGATGAGACTTGCAAGAAAGTAGAGTCCAAAGACCATGAGGAAACGCTCGGTTTCAACTGATGAGAGATCTAGATTTGGAAACTCAGGATGTAGGGTGACGAATTTTTTGGCTAAAAAGCTACTATAAAAGAGGAAGTAAATCCCAAGTAAATTAGGGATACTCCATAAAAAGAGATAGAAACGTTTGAGAAGTAGGGTCAAAAAGGTTTGAGAAAAGAGCTCCTCATCAAAGAGAGCTAGGCTGTTTTTTACAGATGGCTCCGTTTTAGAATCTTTCATGAGTGTCAGTGTTGCATAGACGGAACTGGTCAAAAGAATAGTCCCGATAAAGGAGACTAGTAGAGGAAAGAGGTAGGCTTGAAGTATTTGACCAAGTATGCTGAAAAATGGTTGTTCTAAAACAGTCCCGTGGATCCGAGATAAGGGATTAAGAAAACCAGATAAGATGACCAGCATACTGGGAAGGATATAGAGGAGAAAGAGACGGGGGGTGTCAGCCTGAAAATGTTTTGACTCCTGACGAATTGTTTTTAAATCAATTTTTGGATAGTTCATTCTCTTATTATACCATAGTTCGTGACAGTTCCTACTTTTTTTGATAAAATCATACAGTATGCCCTTGGGCACAAAGTATGAACTGGGACTGTCTTTCCCAGCTTCGGAGGTAAAAAATGTCAGATTCACCAATCAAATATCGTTTGATTAAGAAAGAAAAACACACGGGAGCTCGTCTGGGAGAAATCATCACACCCCACGGTACCTTCCCGACACCTATGTTTATGCCAGTTGGGACTCAAGCCACTGTCAAAACTCAGTCACCTGAAGAATTGAAGGAGATGGGTTCGGGAATTATCCTGTCAAACACCTATCATCTCTGGCTTCGTCCTGGAGATGAACTCATTGCACGCGCAGGTGGTCTCCACAAGTTCATGAATTGGGACCAGCCTATCTTGACAGATAGTGGTGGTTTTCAGGTTTATTCCCTAGCTGATAGCCGTAATATCACAGAAGAAGGAGTAACCTTTAAAAACCATCTCAATGGGTCCAAGATGTTCTTATCCCCAGAAAAAGCCATTTCTATTCAGAATAATCTGGGCTCAGACATCATGATGTCCTTTGACGAATGTCCCCAGTTTTATCAACCTTATGATTACGTTAAGAAATCAATCGAGCGTACCAGTCGTTGGGCTGAGCGTGGTTTGAAGGCTCACCGTCGCTCGCATGACCAAGGACTATTTGGGATTGTGCAGGGGGCAGGATTTGAAGACCTGCGTCGCCAATCGGCTCATGACCTTGTCAGCATGGATTTTCCAGGCTACTCTATCGGTGGCTTGGCAGTGGGAGAAACCCACGAAGAGATGAATGCGGTCTTGGACTTTACAACTCAACTGCTGCCTGAAAATAAACCTCGTTATCTGATGGGTGTGGGAGCGCCAGATAGTTTGATTGATGGGGTGATTCGTGGTGTGGATATGTTTGACTGTGTCTTGCCGACTCGTATCGCTCGTAACGGGACTTGTATGACTAGTCAAGGTCGTTTGGTTGTCAAAAATGCCCAGTTTGCTGAGGACTTTACACCACTGGATCCTGAATGTGATTGCTACACATGTAAGAACTACACACGCGCCTACCTTCGTCACCTGCTCAAGGCTGATGAAACCTTTGGTATCCGCTTGACTAGCTACCACAATCTTTACTTCTTGCTTAACCTGATGAAGCAAGTGCGACAAGCCATCATGGATGACAATCTCTTGGAATTCCGTGAGTATTTTGTGGAAAAATATGGCTACAATAAGTCAGGCCGTAATTTCTAAAATGGAATTGATATAAGCTAAAAATCCTAAGTTTTCTCTTAGGATTTTTCTTCTTTTTTTGATAGAATAAAGTGTACAATGAAAGGAAGAATAAACTCGTATGCGCATTAAATGGTTTTCCTTGATTAGGATTACAGGTTTACTACTGGTACTCTTGTATCATTTCTTTCAGACCATCTTTCCTGGAGGATTTTTCGGGGTGGATGTCTTTTTCACATTTTCAGGTTTCCTGATTACGGCTCTACTCATCGAAGAATTTTCTAAAAACCATGAGATTGACTTGATTGGATTTTTTAGAAGACGTTTTTATCGTATCGTGCCACCTGTGGTTTTGATGGTCTTGGTAACCATGCCCTTTACCTTCCTAGTTCGCCAAGACTATGTTGCTGGAATTGGGGGTCAGATTGCGGGTGTTTTAGGCTTTATGACCAACTTCTATGAACTTCTAACAGGTGGGAGTTATGAATCTCAGTTCATTCCTCATTTGTTTGTTCATAATTGGAGCTTGGCCGTTGAGGTTCACTACTATATTCTTTGGGGATTGGCAGTTTGGTTCTTATCTAAACAGGCTAAATCAAATGGTCAGTTGAAGGGGATGGTCTTTCTTTTATCTGCCACTGCCTTCTTGATCAGCTTCTTCTCCATGTTTATTGGTAGTTTTCTAGTAACCTCTTATTCCTCTGTTTACTTCTCCAGTTTAACTCATGTCTATCCATTCTTTTTGGGAAGTATCCTAGCAACTATTGTAGGCGTTCGTCAGACGACTTCCCTCGTCAAGCAGTTGGATAAAATCTGGGATTTACGAAAGACCCTGTTGATTTTTGCAGGAGGTTTTGCCTTCTTACTCATTTTGACCTTCTTTGTCAAATTTACCTATCTCTTTGCCTATCTTATTGGCTTCTTGCTTGCCAGCCTTGCAGCTCTTGCTATGATTCTGGCGGCGCGTGTCTTACATGAAAAGACTCCTAACGTGCAGGAGCCAAAGATGATCAGCTTTTTAGCGGATACTAGCTATGCGGTTTATCTTTTCCATTGGCCTTTCTATATCATTTTTTCACAGTTGACATCAAATCTTCTTGCTGTATTACTGACTTTGATTTTTTCTTATGGCTTTGCTAGCCTATCATTCTATGTATTGGAACCTTGGATTGCAGGCAAGAACACACCTGCTTTACAAACTCTTCGTCCCCTGCCTTATATTCACGCAATTCTTGCAACAAGTACAGGAATCTTGGCCTTCATTGTCTTCTTAGTGACTTTGTTGGCACCACAAGTGGGAGCGTTTGAGACAGACTTAACTGTCAATGGTTTGAAGCAGGCTGCAACAAATATTAGCCAAACAAAAGTGATGGCAGAACGAGCAGAAGCTGATAGTTTGGGGATTGCTGATGGTACTATGTTAATTGGTGACTCGGTGGCTTTAAGGGCAAATACAGCCCTGCAGACAGCCCTTCCTGGAGCACAGATTAACGCGCAAGTCAGCAGAACAACCAAGAATGCCAATGAAATCATGCTAAATAATAGCCAGAATAAATTTTTACCTAAGATGGTGGTCATTGCGACTGGGGTAAATAATCCTGAAAATTACAAGGAAGACTGGGATAGTATCGTAAAAAATCTTCCTAAGGGCCACCATATGATTTTAGTGACTCCTTATGAGGGAGATAAGACAAAAGAGACCTATGCCATCGTTGAGAAGGCTGCTGCCTATATGAGAGAATTGGCAGAGAAGACTCCTTACATCACGATAGCAGATTGGAATCAAGTTGCGAAAGAACATCCAGAAATTTGGGCAGGAACAGACCAAGTCCATTTCGGAAGTGACACTAGCACTATTGAAGCAGGAGCTAAATTGTATGCAGATACCATTGCTACAGCCTTGCAAACAGCTCAAGACAAGCCAGTCAAATCAAAATAACCTGTATTACAGAGAAAAGAGTTGGAGAAATCCAGCTCTTTTAAAATATCTTTAGAAAATAGGTCTATACCATTTACAAATGAATCATAAAGGTTTATAATGTAATTGACATAATAAATATCAAAAGTAATCTTTTAAGGAGGTCATTATTATGCCTAATTACGTTAAAGCGGATCAGTTTTTCTATCCATTTGGCATTCGTCGCGGTGGGTACTTAGAACTTGTTGATGGCAAATTTGGGAAACATGTGGATCAAATTCCTGAAGGAGCAGAGGTTCTTGACTATACTGGTTATAGCATTGCACCAGGTCTTGTGGATACTCATATTCATGGATATGCAGGTGTAGATGTGATGGACAACAACATTGAAGGTACATTGCATACTATGAGTGAAGGACTTCTTAGTACTGGTGTTACCAGTTTCTTGCCCACAACTTTAACAGCCACTTATGAGCAATTGCTTGCAGTCACTGAAAATCTTGGAAACCATTATAAAGAAGCAACAGGTGCTAAGATTCGTGGGATTTATTATGAAGGTCCATATTTCACAGAAACTTTTAAGGGGGCACAAAATCCAACTTATATGAGAGACCCGGGTGTTGAGGAGTTTCATTCTTGGCAAGATGCTGCAAAAGGGATGCTAAATAAAATCGCTATTGCACCAGAACGTGATGGGGTGGAAGATTTTGTACGTACTATTACAGGTGAAGGTGTGACAGTTGCACTTGGACACTCAGATGCGACATTTGAACAAGCTAAGAAGGCAGTTGATGCTGGAGCTAGTGTATGGGTACATGCCTATAATGGGATGCGTGGTTTAACACACCGCGAACTAGGTATGGTAGGAGCTATGTATGAGCTCCCACATACTTACGCAGAATTGATTTGTGATGGTTATCACGTAGATCCAAAAGCTTGTGAGATTTTACTTAAGCAAAAGGGGACAGAAAACATCGCTCTTATTACGGACTGTATGACAGCTGGTGGGCTTGAAGACGGTGACTATATGTTGGGAGAATTCCCTGTTGTAGTAGCAAATGGAACTGCACGTCTCAAATCTACTGGTAACTTGGCAGGTTCTATCCTTAAACTCAAGGACGGTTTGAAAAATGTTGTCGAATGGGGAATTGCGAATCCACATGAAGCAGTCATGATGGCCAGCCTCAACCCAGCTAAATCTGTTCACATCGATGACGTCTGTGGCCAAATCCGTGAAGGCTACGATGCTGACTTTATCGTATTAGATAAAGATTTGGAATTGGTAGCAACCTATCTAGATGGTGTGAAACGTTATCAAGCATAAGAGAGAAAGCAGAAGTTAGAGATTAGCTTCTGCTTTTTTATCTATATTGCTTTACCAGTAAATAAAAAAGTTAAAAAAATCACAAAAAAGCTTGAGCAAACAAATGAAAAAGCTTACAATTATATTATAAATAGTACAAATAAAAAAACGGAGGAGTGCTTTATGAAAGCCTATACTTATGTTAAACCAGGACTTGCTTCTTTTGTTGATGTAGACAAACCAGTTATTCGCAAGCCAACAGACGCTATTGTGCGTATCGTAAAAACCACTATTTGTGGAACAGACCTCCATATCATTAAAGGAGATGTTCCTGCTTGTCAAAGTGGTACCATTCTTGGCCACGAAGGAATTGGGATTGTTGAAGAAGTTGGAGAAGGAGTTTCTAACTTCAAAAAAGGCGACAAGGTCTTGATTTCTTGTGTCTGTGCCTGTGGTAAATGCTACTACTGTAAAAAAGGAATTTATGCCCATTGTGAAGACGAAGGGGGCTGGATTTTCGGTCACTTGATTGACGGTATGCAGGCTGAGTATCTACGTGTCCCTCATGCAGATAACACTCTTTACCACACTCCAGAAGACTTGTCAGATGAGGCTTTGGTTATGCTATCAGACATTTTGCCTACTGGGTATGAAATTGGTGTCTTGAAAGGAAAAGTAGAACCTGGTTGTAGCGTAGCCATTATCGGTTCAGGTCCAGTTGGATTGGCTGCTCTATTGACAGCTCAATTCTATTCACCAGCTAAATTGATTATGGTAGACCTAGACGATAACCGCTTGGAAACTGCTGTATCATTTGGTGCGACTCACAAGATTAATTCTTCAGACCCTGAAAAAGCCATTAAAGAAATTTATGATTTGACAGATGGTCGTGGTGTAGATGTTGCTATCGAAGCTGTTGGTATTCCTGCAACATTTGATTTCTGTCAAAAGATTATCGGTGTAGACGGAACGGTTGCCAACTGTGGTGTGCATGGTAAACCAGTTGAATTCGATTTGGACAAACTTTGGATTCGCAACATCAATGTAACAACTGGTTTGGTATCTACAAATACAACTCCACAATTGTTGAAAGCTCTTGAAAGTCATAAGATTGAACCAGAAAAATTGGTAACTCACTATTTCAAACTCAGTGAAATTGAAAAAGCCTATGAAGTTTTCAGTAAGGCAGCAGACCACCATGCAATTAAGGTCATCATCGAAAACGATATTTCTGAAGCCTAGGTAGTGACAAGATTTTGGAACATAAGCAAACAGAAATTCAGTCATCCATCAGATGGCTGGATTTTTTATCAAAAAATTAAGAAATGAGCATATTTCTTTCCTTGTCTGGCGGAATTGGTTATAATATACGGTACAAAGGAATGAATGAATATGTATCGTGTTATAGAAATGTACGGAGATTTTGAACCGTGGTGGTTCTTAGAAGGTTGGGAAGAAGATATTGTAGCAAGTAGAAAATTTGACCGGTATTATGATGCTCTCAAATACTACAAAACTTGCTGGTTTAGATTGGAACAAGAATCCCCTCTTTATAAAAGCAGAAGCGATTTGATGACCATTTTTTGGGACCCGGAAGACCAACGCTGGTGCGATGAATGTGATGAGTATTTACAACAATACCATTCTTTGGCTCTTTTACAGGATGAGCAGGTTATTCCAGATGAAAAACTACGCCCAGGCTATGAAAAACAAACAGGTAAGGAAAGACACCGTTCTTGCCGTATGAAATTAAAATAGAGAAAAAGTAACTTTTTTGGAGTTGCTTTTTTTATTTTTCCAAATCTTTGCGAATAGTATAGGTGAGGAGGTAAGTATGGTTCAAGAAATTGCACAAGAAATCATTCGTTCGGCTCGGAAAAAAGGGGCGCAAGACATTTATTTTGTCCCCAAGTTATACGCCTATGAGCTTCATATGAGGGTAGGAGACGAGCGCTGTAAAATTGGTTGTTATGATTTTGAAAAGTTTGCGGCCGTCATCAGTCACTTCAAGTTTGTGGCAGGTATGAATGTGGGAGAAAAGCGACGTAGTCAGCTTGGTTCCTGCGACTATGCCTATGATGATAAGATGGCGTCCCTACGTCTATCTACCGTAGGCGATTATCGAGGACATGAGAGTTTAGTAATTCGCTTGTTGCATGATGAGGAGCAGGATTTGCATTTTTGGTTTCAGAATATTGATGAACTGGGCAAGCAGTACAGGCAACGTGGTCTCTATCTCTTTGCTGGTCCAGTCGGAAGTGGCAAGACGACCTTGATGCATGAATTGGCTAAATCTCTCTTTAAAGGACAGCAAGTTATGTCCATCGAAGATCCTGTCGAAATCAAGCAGGACGACATGCTTCAGTTGCAGTTGAACGAAGCAATCGGACTAAACTATGAAAATTTGATCAAGCTTTCCTTACGTCATCGGCCAGACCTCCTAATTATCGGAGAAATTCGAGACAGCGAGACGGCGCGTGCGGTAGTCAGAGCTAGTTTGACAGGTGCGACAGTCTTTTCAACCATTCATGCCAAGAGTATCCGAGGTGTTTATGAACGCCTGCTGGAGTTGGGTGTGAGTGAGGAGGAATTAGCGGTCGTTCTGCAAGGAGTCTGCTACCAGAGATTAATCGGGGGAGGAGGAATCGTTGACTTTGCCAACAAAGACTATCAAGAACACCAGCCAACTAGCTGGAATGAACAGATTGACCAGCTTCTTAAAGATGGACATATCACAAGTCTTCAGGCTGAAACAGAAAAAATTAGCTACAGCTAAGCAAAAAAATATCATCACCTTGTTTAACAATCTCTTTTCCAGCGGTTTTCATCTGGTGGAGACCATCTCCTTTTTAGATAGGAGTGCCTTGTTGAACAAGCAGTGTGTGACCCAGATGCGCACGGGCTTGTCTCAAGGGAAATCATTTTCAGAAATAATGGACAGTTTGGGATTTTCAAGTGCCATTGTCACTCAGTTATCTCTAGCTGAAGTCCATGGCAATCTCCATCTGAGTTTGGGAAAGATAGAAGAGTATCTAGACAATCTGGCCAAGGTCAAGAAAAAACTAATTGAAGTAGCGACCTATCCTTTGATTTTGCTGGGATTTCTTCTCTTAATTATGCTGGGACTACGGAATTACCTGCTACCACAACTGGATAGTAGCAATATTGCCACTCAAATTATCGGTAATCTGCCACAAATCTTTCTAGGAATGGTAGGGTTTATTTCAGTAGGTGTCCTTTTAGCACTAACTTTTTATAAAAGAAGTTCTAAGATGCGCGTCTTTTCTATCCTAGCACGCATTCCTTTTCTTGGAATTTTTGTGCAGACCTATTTGACGGCCTATTATGCGCGTGAATGGGGCAATATGATTTCGCAGGGAATGGAGTTGACGCAGATTTTTCAGATCATGCAGGAACAAGGTTCCCAATTATTTAAAGAAATCGGTCGAGATTTGGCGCAAGCCCTACAAAATGGCCGCGAATTTTCTCAAACCATAGCAACCTATCCTTTTTTTAGGAAGGAATTGAGTCTCATCATAGAGTATGGGGAAGTTAAGTCCAAGCTGGGTAGTGAGTTGGAAATCTATGCTGAAAAAACTTGGGAAGCCTTTTTTACCCGAGTCAACCGCACCATGAATTTGGTGCAGCCACTGGTTTTTATCTTTGTGGCACTGATTATCGTTTTACTTTATGCGGCAATGCTCATGCCCATGTATCAAAATATGGAGGTAAATTTTTAACATGAAAAAAATGATGACATACTTGAAAACAGCGAAGGAAAAAGCCTTTACTCTTGTGGAAATGTTGGTAGTCCTTCTGATTATCAGTGTTCTCCTCTTACTCTTTGTACCTAATTTGACCAAGCAAAAAGAGGCGGTCAATGACAAAGGGAAAGCTGCTGTTGTTAAGGTGGTGGAAAGCCAGGCAGAGCTTTATAGCTTAGAAAAAAATGAAGATGCTAGCCTAAGTAAGTTACAAGCAGATGGGCGTATTACTCCTGAACAGGCTAAAGCCTATAATGAATACTATACTAAAAACGGAGGAGCAAATCGTAAAGTCAATGATTAAGGCCTTTACCATGCTTGAAAGTCTTTTGGTTTTGGGTCTTGTGAGTATCGTAGCCTTGGGCTTATCCGGCTCTGTCCAGTCCACTTTTGCGGCGGTAGAGGAGCAGATTTTCTTTATGGAGTTTGAAGAACTCTATAGGGAAACCCAAAAACGCAGTGTAGCTAGTCAGCAAAAGACTAGTCTGAACTTAGATGGGCAGACGATTAGCAATGGCGGTCAAAAGTTGACAGTTCCTAAAGGAATTCAAGCACCATCAGGCCAAAGTATTACATTTGACCGATCTGGGGGCAATTCGTCCCTGGCTAAGGTTGAATTTCAGACTAGTAAAGGAGCGATTCGCTATCAATTATATCTAGGAAATGGAAAAATTAAACGCATTAAGGAAACAAAAAATTAGGGCAGTAATTTTACTGGAAGCAGTAGTTGCTCTAGCTATCTTTGCCAGCATAGCAACCCTCCTTTTGGGACAAATTCAGAAAAATAGGCAAGAAGAAGCAAAAATCTTGCAGAAAGAAGAAGTTGTGCGTGTCGCTAAGATGGCACTGCAGACAGGTCAAAATCAGGTAAACATAAACGGAGTTGAGATTCAGGTGTTTTCTAGTGAAAAGGGATTGGAGGTCTACCATGGTTCAGAACAGTTGTTGGCAATCAAAGAGCCATAAGGTCAAGGCTTTTACCTTATTAGAATCCCTGATTGCCCTCATTGTCATCAGTGGAAGCTTACTCCTCTTTCAAGCTATGAGTCAGCTTCTCATTTCAGAAGTTCGCTATCAGCAGCAAAGCGAGCAAAAGGAGTGGCTCTTGTTTGTGGACCAGCTGGAGGCAGAATTAGACCGTTCGCAGTTCGAAAAAGTGGAGGGCAACCGCCTCTATATGAAGCAGGATGGCAAGGAAATTGCGATAGGTAAGTCAAAATCAGATGATTTTCGGAAAACCGATGCCAGTGGACGAGGTTATCAACCTATGGTTTATGGTCTCAAATCTGCGCAGATTACAGAGGACAATCAAGTGGTTCGTTTTCATTTTCAGTTCCAAAAAGGCTTAGAAAGGGAGTTTATCTATCGTGTGGAAAAAGAAAAAAGTTAAGGCAGGTGTTCTCCTCTATGCGGTCACCATAGCAGCCATCTTTAGTCTTTTGTTACAATTTTACTTGAACCGACAAGTCGCCCACTATCAAGACTATGCTTTAAATAAAGAAAAGTTGATCGCTTTTGCCATGGCTAAACGAACCAAGGATAAAGTCGAGCAAGAAAGCGGGGAACAGGTCTTTAATCTGGGTCAGGTAAGTTATCAAAACAAGAAAACAAACTTGGTGACAAGGGTTCGTACGCCTAAGAGACAATATGAATTCATCTTTCCTTCAGTCAAAATCAAAGAAGAGAAAAAGGATAAAAAGGAAGAGGTAGCGACCGATTCAAGCGAAAAAGCGGAGAAGAAAAAATCAGAAGAGAAGCCTGAAAAGAAAGAGAATTCCTAGCTAATCAAGCTACTTTGTGCTAAACTAAAAATATGAAACATGATTTTAACCACAAAACAGAAACTTTCGATTCCCCTAAAAATATCTTTCTTGCAAACTTGGTTTGTCAAGCAGTCGAGAAACAGATTGATCTTCTATCAGACAAAGAAATTTTGGATTTCGGTGGAGGGACGGGGCTATTAGCCTTGCCTCTGGTCAAACAAGCAAAGTCTGTAACATTGGTGGATATTTCAGAGAAAATGCTGGAGCAAGCTCGTTTGAAAGCGGAGCGACAAGACATCAAGAATATCCAGTTTTTGGAGCAAGATTTATTGAAAAATCCCTTGGAGCAAGAGTTTGATCTCATTGTTGTTTGTCGTGTTCTTCATCATATGCCTGATTTGGATGCGGCTCTCTCACTGTTTCATCAACATCTGAGAGAAAACGGACAACTCCTCATTGCTGATTTTACCAAGACAGAAGCTAACCATCATGGATTTGAATTGGTTGAACTGGAAAACAAGCTAGCCCAGTTTGGTTTTTCGAGCATTGATAGTCAGATTCTTTACAGTGCTGAAGACCTGTTTCAAGGAAATTACTCAGAACTCTTTTTAACAGTAGCCCAAAAATCACTCGCCTAGTCAGGGAGTGATTTTTCTATAAGGATGGAAAAAAGAAGGGAAATTTGATAAGATAGGAATATGGATTTTGAAAAAATTGAACAAGCTTATACCTATTTACTAGAGAATGTCCAAGTCATCCAAAGTGATTTGGCGACCAATTTTTATGATGCCTTGGTGGAGCAAAACAGCATCTATTTGGATGGTGAGACTGAGCTAGAGCAAGTCAAGGAGAACAATCAGGCCCTTAAGCGTTTAGCACTTCGCAAAGAAGAATGGCTCAAGACCTACCAGTTTCTCTTGATGAAGGCTGGGCAGACAGAGCCCTTGCAGGCCAATCACCAGTTTACACCAGATGCTATTGCTTTACTTTTGGTGTTTATTGTGGAAGAGTTGTTTAAAGAGGAGGAAATTACTATCCTCGAAATGGGTTCTGGGATGGGAATTTTAGGCGCTACTTTCTTGACCTCGCTTGATAAAAAGGTGGATTATTTGGGAATGGAAGTGGATGATTTGCTGATTGATTTGGCAGCAAGCATGGCAGATGTGATTGGTTTGCAGGCTGGCTTTGTCCAAGGAGATGCCGTTCGTCCACAAATGCTCAAAGAAAGCGATGTGGTCATCAGCGACTTGCCTGCCGGCTATTATCCTGATGATGCAGTTGCGTCGCGTCATCAAGTTGCTTCTAGTCAAGAACATACCTACGCCCATCACTTGCTCATGGAACAAGGACTTAAGTATCTCAAGTCAGACAGATACGCTATTTTTCTAGCTCCGAGTGATTTGTTGACCAGTCCTCAAAGTAATTTGTTGAAAGGGTGGCTGAAAGAAGAGGCAAGTCTGGCTGCTATGATTAGTCTGCCTGAAAATCTCTTTGCTAATTCCAAACAATCTAAGACTATTTTTATCTTACAGAAGAAAAGTGAAATAGCAGTAGAGCCTTTTATTTATCCACTTGCTAGCCTACAAAATGCAAGTGTTTTAATGAAATTTAAAGAAAATTTTCAAAAATGGACTCAAGGTACTGAAATATAAAATAGATTTTGTTATAATAGATGAAAACGCTTAAAAAGGGGTATCATGTTATGACAAAAACAATTGCAATCAATGCAGGAAGTTCAAGTTTGAAATGGCAATTATACTTAATGCCAGAAGAAAAAGTATTGGCGAAAGGTTTGATTGAACGTATCGGTTTGAAAGATTCAATTTCAACTGTAAAATTTGACGGCCGTTCTGAGCAACAAATTTTGGATATTGAAAATCATACACAAGCCGTTAAAATTTTATTGGATGACTTGATTCGTTTCGATATTATCAAGGCTTATGACGAGATTACAGGTGTTGGACATCGTGTTGTTGCCGGTGGAGAATATTTCAAAGAATCAACGGTTGTTGAGGGGGATGTTTTAGAAAAAGTTGAAGAGTTGAGCTTGTTGGCTCCTCTCCACAATCCAGCCAATGCAGCAGGTGTTCGTGCCTTCAAGGAGTTGTTGCCAGACATTACCAGTGTAGTTGTTTTTGATACTTCCTTCCACACAAGTATGCCAGAGAAAGCTTATCGCTACCCTCTACCAACAAAATATTACACAGAAAACAAGGTGCGTAAATATGGTGCCCACGGTACAAGTCACCAGTTTGTAGCAGGAGAAGCAGCAAAACTCTTGGGACGTCCATTAGAAGACTTGAAGTTGATTACCTGTCATATTGGTAACGGAGGCTCAATTACAGCTGTGAAAGCTGGTAAGTCTGTCGACACTTCTATGGGCTTCACTCCTCTGGGTGGTATTATGATGGGAACTCGTACAGGGGACATTGATCCAGCTGTCATTCCTTACTTAATGCAATATACAGATGATTTTAACACACCAGAAGATATCAGTCGTGTTCTGAATCGTGAATCAGGTCTTTTGGGAGTTTCTGCTAATTCTAGCGATATGCGCGATATAGAAGCAGCTGTAGCAGAAGGGAATCACGACGCTAGCTTGGCTTATGAAATGTATGTTGACCGTATTCAAAAACATATCGGTCAGTACCTTGCAGTGCTAAATGGAGCAGATGCCATTGTTTTCACAGCAGGTGTTGGTGAAAATGCAGCAAATTTCCGTCGTGATGTAATCTCAGGAATTTCGTGGTTTGGCTGTGATGTTGATGATGAAAAGAATGTCTTTGGCGTTACAGGAGACATCTCAACAGATGCAGCGAAGATCCGTGTCTTGGTTATTCCAACAGATGAAGAATTAGTCATTGCCCGTGATGTTGAACGCTTGAAAAAATAAGTAAAACTAGTAAAAATATTCCGTACAAGGAGTTGGGAAAGAGATTTTCCGGCTCCTTTTTCTGATGAAATTGTGCAAAACCTTGCTATGATTGGCTTTTTTGAAAAATATGGTATAATAGTAGTAATTTAATAGATGGAGTTGAGTTTTGAAGAAAAACTTTCGTGTAAAAAGAGAGAAAGATTTTAAGGCGATTTTCAAGGAGGGGACAAGTTTTGCCAATCGCAAGTTTGTTGTCTACCAACTAGAAAATCAGAAAAACCATTTTCGAGTAGGTCTATCAGTTAGCAAAAAACTGGGGAATGCCGTCACTAGAAATCAAATCAAGCGACGAATTAGACATATTATCCAGAATGCAAAAGGGAGTCTGGTAGCAGATGTCGATTTTGTTGTCATTGCTCGAAAAGGGGTCGAAACCTTGGAATACGCAGAGATGGAGAAAAATCTACTCCACGTATTAAAATTATCAAAGATTTACCGGGAAGGAAATGGGAGTGAAAAAGAAACTACAGTTGACTAGTTTGCTAGGACTGTCTCTATTGATCATGACAGCCTGTGCGACTAATGGGACAACTAGCGATATTACAGCCGATTCGGCTGATTTTTGGAGTAAATTTGTTTACTTCTTTGCGGAAATCATTCGCTTTTTATCGTTTGATATCAGTATCGGAGTAGGGATTATTCTCTTTACGATCTTGATTCGTACAGTCCTCTTGCCAGTCTTTCAGGTGCAAATGGTGGCATCCAGAAAAATGCAAGAAGCTCAACCACGCATTAAGGCGCTTCGAGAACAATATCCAGGGCGTGATATGGAGAGCAGAACCAAGCTAGAGCAAGAAATGCGTAAAGTCTTTAAAGAAATGGGTGTCAGACAGTCAGATTCTCTTTGGCCGATTTTGATTCAGATGCCGGTTATTTTGGCCTTGTTCCAAGCCCTATCAAGAGTTGACTTTTTAAAGACAGGTCATTTCTTATGGATTAACCTTGGTGGTGTGGATACAACCCTTGTTCTCCCGATTTTAGCAGCAGTATTCACCTTTTTAAGTACTTGGTTGTCTAACAAAGCCTTGTCTGAGCGTAATGGAGCTACGACGGCGATGATGTATGGGATTCCAGTCTTGATTTTTATCTTTGCAGTTTATGCGCCAGGTGGAGTCGCCCTATACTGGACAGTGTCCAATGCTTACCAAGTCTTGCAAACCTATTTCTTGAACAATCCATTCAAGATTATCGCAGAACGTGAGGCGGTAGTACAGGCACAGAAAGATTTGGAAAATAGAAAAAGAAAAGCCAAGAAAAAGGCTCAGAAAACGAAATAATAAGGAGGAATCTGGTAATGGTAGTATTTACAGGTTCAACTGTTGAAGAAGCAATCCAAAAAGGATTGAAAGAATTAGATATTCCAAGGAAGAAGGCACATATTAAAGTCATTTCTCGTGAGAAAAAAGGCTTTCTTGGTTTATTTGGTAAAAAACCAGCCCAGGTTGACATTGAAGCGATTAGTGAAACGACAGTTGTCAAAGCAAATCAACAAGCTGTAAAGGGAGTTCCAAAACAAATCAATGATTTGAATGAGCCTGTTAAAACAGTGAGTGAAGCAACTGTTGATTTGGGTCATGTTGTAGAGGCAATTAAAAAGATTGAGGAAGAAGGTCAAGGTATTTCTGATGAAGTCAAGGCTGAAATCTTAAAACATGAAAGACATGCCAGCACTATCTTAGAAGAAACTGGTCATATTGAGATTTTAAATGAACTTCAAATCGAGGAAGCGATGAGGGAAGAAGCGGGCGCTGATGGCCTTGAAACTGAGCAAGACCAAACTGAAAATCAAGACTTGACAGAGATGGGCTTGAAAGTTGAACCGAGCTTTGATATTGCACAGGTGGCTACGGATGTGACTGCCTATGTTCAAGCGATTGTGGATGACATGGATGTTGAAGCCACACTTTCAAATGATTATAACCGTCGTAGTATCAATTTGCAAATTGATACTAACGAACCAGGTCGTATTATCGGCTACCATGGTAAAGTCTTGAAGGCCTTGCAACTGTTGGCTCAAAATTATCTTTACAACCGCTATTCAAGAACCTTCTACATTACAATCAATGTCAATGATTATGTTGAACATCGTGCAGAAGTCTTGCAGACCTATGCGCAAAAATTGGCGACTCGTGTTTTAGAAGAAGGACGCAGTCATCAAACAGATCCAATGTCGAATAGCGAACGCAAGATTATCCATCGTATTATTTCACGTATGGATGGCGTGACCAGTTACTCTGAGGGTGATGAGCCAAATCGCTATGTCGTTGTAGATACAGAATAAGTAAAATCAGGTTTACCCTGATTTTTTGCTAGCTAGAGGAGATGAAACGGATGTTGAATAAGATAAGAGACTATTTAGATTTTGCTGGTTTGCAGTATCGTAATCCGGATAAGTCTGGAGATGAGCGAGAGAAGATGCTGGAATTGCGTCACAAAGGCCAAGAGGCACGAAAGGCTTTTACAGAATTGGCTAAAGTCTTTCAGGCAAATCATCCAGAATGGCAACTCCAACAGACTAGCCAGTGGATGAATCAAGCGCAGCGTTTGCGACCACATTTTTGGGTCTATCTACAGAGAGACGGACAAGTGACAGAGCCTATGCTAGCCTTACGTTTGTACGGGAATTCTTCTGATTTTGGTATTTCCTTAGAAGTTAGTTTTATAGAGCGCAAGAAAGATGAGCAAACCTTGGAGCAACAAGCCAAAGTTTTAGACATTCCAACCGTTGAAGGGATTTATTATCTAGCCTACTCCGATGGTCAAAGTCAACGGTGGGAGGCGAACGAAGAAAATCGTTGTACTTTACGCGAGAAGTTGAGAAGTCAGGAAGTTCGCAAAGTTTTAGTTAAAGCAGATGTTTCTTTTATTGAAAATCAATCATTAGAAGTGATTTTAGAAAAATTAGATGAAGCTTATGAGCGCTTACTTCCCTACTATCAGGCGACTAGAGGATAGCAAATAGAATACTTATTTACGTCGAATTGTTTAATTGCTATTCTATGTATTTTTTCATATAATAGTAAAATAGAATGTGTGATTCACTAATCACCTCAAATAGAAAGGAAATTCTATGTCAAATCTATCTGTTAATGCAATTCGTTTCCTAGGTATTGACGCCATTAATAAAGCCAACTCAGGTCACCCAGGTGTGGTTATGGGAGCAGCTCCGATGGCTTACAGCCTCTTTACAAAACAACTTCGTATCAATCCAGCTCAACCAAACTGGATTAACCGCGACCGCTTTATTCTTTCAGCAGGTCATGGTTCAATGCTTCTTTATGCCCTTCTTCACCTTTCTGGTTTTGAAGATGTCAGCATGGATGAGATCAAGAGCTTCCGTCAATGGGGTTCAAAAACACCAGGTCACCCAGAATTTGGCCATACAGCAGGAATTGATGCTACAACAGGTCCTTTAGGTCAAGGGATTTCAACTGCTACTGGTTTTGCCCAGGCAGAACGTTTCTTGGCAGCCAAATATAATCGCGAAGGCTACAATATCTTTGACCACTATACTTATGTTATCTGTGGAGACGGAGACTTGATGGAAGGTGTCTCAAGTGAGGCGGCTTCATACGCAGGTTTGCAAAAACTTGATAAGTTGGTTGTTCTTTATGATTCAAATGACATCAACTTGGATGGTGAGACAAAGGATTCCTTTACAGAAAGTGTTCGTGAGCGTTACAATGCCTACGGTTGGCATACTGCCTTGGTTGAAGATGGAACAGACTTGGAAGCAATCCATGCTGCTATCGAAACAGCTAAAGCTTCAGGCAAACCATCTTTGATTGAAGTGAAGACTGTTATTGGATACGGTTCACCAAACAAACAAGGAACTAATGCCGTACATGGTGCTCCTCTTGGAGCAGATGAAACTGCAGCAACTCGTCAAGTTCTTGGTTGGGACTACGAACCATTTGAAATCCCAGAACAAGTATATGCTGATTTCAAAGAACATGTTGCAGACCGTGGCGCATCAGCTTATGAAGCTTGGACAAAATTAGTTGCTGACTATAAAGAAGTGCATCCAGAATTGGCTGCAGAAGTAGAAGCCATCATCAATGGACGTGATCCAGTTGAAGTAACTCCAGCAGACTTCCCAGCCTTAGAAAATGGTTTCTCTCAAGCAACTCGTAACTCGAGTCAGGATGCCTTGAACGTTGTGGCAGCTAAGTTACCAACTTTCTTGGGTGGATCAGCTGACCTAGCTCACTCAAACATGACTTATATCAAGACTGACGGACTTCAAGACGATGCCAATCGCTTGAACCGCAACATTCAGTTTGGTGTTCGTGAATTTGCCATGGGAACGATCTTGAACGGGATGGCCCTTCACGGTGGACTTCGTGTATACGGTGGAACTTTCTTCGTCTTCTCTGACTATGTGAAGGCAGCTGTCCGCTTGTCAGCTTTGCAAGGTCTTCCTGTGACTTATGTCTTTACCCACGATTCAATCGCAGTTGGGGAAGACGGTCCAACGCACGAACCAGTTGAGCATTTAGCAGGTCTTCGTGCCATGCCAAATCTGAATGTTTTCCGTCCAGCAGATGCGCGTGAAACGCAAGCAGCTTGGTACCTTGCAGTGACAAGTGAGAAAACACCAACTGCCCTTGTCTTGACCCGTCAAAACTTGACTGTCGAAGAAGGAACAGACTTCGACAAGGTTGCAAAAGGTGCCTATGTTGTCTATGAAAATGCAGCAGATTTTGATACCATCTTGATTGCGACAGGTTCAGAGGTTAATCTTGCTGTCTCAGCTGCCAAAGAATTGGCTAGTCAAGGTGCAAAAGTCCGCGTAGTCAGCATGCCATCTACAGATGTCTTTGATAAACAAGATGCAGCATACAAGGAAGAAATTCTTCCAAATGCAGTTCGCCGTCGTGTTGCAGTCGAAATGGGTGCAACTCAAAACTGGTACAAATATGTTGGTCTAGATGGTGCTGTTCTTGGTATTGATACCTTCGGAGCCTCTGCACCAGCACCAAAAGTATTGGCAGAATATGGCTTTACAGTTGAAAATCTTGTAAAAGTCGTTCAAAACTTGAAATAATTCTAAAAATCAGGGCGCAAGCTCTGTTTTTTTCTTACTAGAAAAGTAAGGTACAATCTTGTAAAAGTAACTGAAATTTGATATAGTAGTCCTATGTAAAAGACAAAGGAGAATATAATGGAATCACAATATACATTTTTAATCATTCTTGTGGCTATGTTGGGCTTGATGTTCTTTACGCAACGCTCTCAAAAGAAACAAGCACAAAAGCGTATGGAAAGCTTGAATAAATTACAAAAAGGCTATGAAGTGATTACAATCGGTGGCCTTTATGGAACAGTCGATGAAGTAGATACAGAAAAGAAAACAATTGTTCTTGATGTAGATGGGGTTTACTTGACTTTTGAACTAGCTGCTATCAAGACAGTATTACCGCTGAAAGAAACAGCTTCACTAGAAGGTGCAATTGAAAAATAAGACGGGATTACTAACTCCCGTTTTTCTATAAAAGAAAGGAAATGGGATGAAAAAACTAGTCTTTGTCTGTCTGGGGAATATTTGCCGTAGTCCTATGGCCGAGTTTGTTATGAAATCAATGACAGATAATTATGAAATCCAAAGTCGAGCGACTTCCTCTTGGGAACATGGCAATCTGATTCATAAGGGAACTCAAGGGATTTTTCAACAGTATGAGATTCCTTATGACAAGAATAAGACATCGCTTCAGATTAGTAAGGAAGATTTTGAAGCCTTTGATTATATTATCGGAATGGACGCTTCAAATGTTTCTGACTTACGTCAGATGTGTCCAGCAGACTGTCAAGATAAGATTTACTCATTCGCATCAGAAAGTGTTCCAGATCCTTGGTATACAGGAGATTTTGAGGAAACTTATCAGCGTGTTCAAGAGGGGTGTCAAGCTTGGTTAGAACGTTTAGAAAAGGAGAGTGAAGATGGAAAATCTTAAGAATTTTTACGAAAAGTATCGTGTCTATCTGACTCGTCCACGTTTAGAGCTTTTAGCAGTAGTTGCCATTGTTTTCTGTGCTGTGCTCGTCTTTTTTCTAAATATTCCCGGAAAAGGTGTTCTAAAGCTTGATAATGGAACGATTGTTTACGACGGCAGTCTTGTCCGTGGTAAAATGAATGGACAAGGAACCATTACCTTCCAAAATGGAGACCAATATACGGGTGGTTTCAACAATGGAGCCTTCAACGGAAAAGGTACCTTTCAATCTAAAGAAGGCTGGACTTACGAAGGTGATTTTGTAAATGGTCAGGCTGAAGGAAAAGGAAAACTAACAACAGAACAAGAAGTCGTTTATGAAGGGACTTTTAAACAAGGCGTTTTTCAACAAAAATAAAGCCTCCTTATCAAAGGAGGTATTATTAGAATTGTCAAGTAAGCGCTTACCTGTAAATCCCTTTCTTTCCAAGCTCCTCTTCCAAGCAAGTTTGTGAAATAAAAAATATTTGAAATAAATTTCACAAACTTTAAAGAAAAAGCTTGCTAAGAAAAGAAAATGACAAACATTTCACAAGGTACTAAAAATTCTTTGTGAAATGTTTATGAAACTGTTTACAAAGTTGAAATAATGCGTTATAATAAAATTGTGAAAAAATTAACAAAGGATATCGATCCTTGAAAGCTATGGAGGAAAATATGGCTGATAAAAAAACTGTGACACCAGAGGAAAAGAAACTCGCTGCTGAAAAGCATGTCGATGGCTTGGTGCAAAAAGCTTTAGTTGCTCTTGAAGAAATGCGTAAGTTGGACCAAGAGCAAGTTGACTACATCGTAGCGAAAGCGTCAGTGGCAGCTTTGGATGCCCACGGAGAATTGGCTTTACATGCCTTTGAAGAAACAGGACGTGGTGTATTTGAAGATAAAGCAACTAAGAACTTGTTTGCTTGTGAACACGTAGTAAACAACATGCGCCACACTAAGACAGTTGGCGTTATCGAAGAAGACGATGTAACAGGTTTGACTCTTATCGCTGAACCAGTTGGTGTTGTCTGTGGTATCACTCCAACAACAAACCCAACATCAACAGCAATCTTCAAATCATTGATTTCATTGAAGACACGTAACCCAATCGTCTTTGCCTTCCACCCATCAGCTCAAGAATCATCAGCTCACGCAGCTCAAATCGTTCGTGATGCTGCGATTAAAGCAGGAGCTCCTGAAAACTGTGTACAGTGGATCACTGAACCATCTATGGAAGCAACTAGTGCCCTTATGAACCACGAAGGTATTGCTACAATCCTTGCAACAGGTGGTAATGCCATGGTTAAAGCCGCATACTCATGTGGTAAACCAGCTCTTGGGGTAGGTGCCGGAAATGTTCCAGCTTATGTTGAAAAATCAGCAAACATTCGTCAAGCAGCACACGATATCGTCATGTCTAAATCATTTGATAATGGTATGGTCTGTGCATCTGAACAAGCGGTTATCATTGACAAAGAAATTTACGATGAATTTGTAGCAGAGTTCAAATCTTATCACACTTACTTTGTAAACAAAAAAGAAAAAGCCCTTCTTGAAGAATTCTGCTTTGGCGTGAAAGCAAACAGCAAAAACTGTGCTGGTGCGAAATTGAACGCTGACATCGTTGGTAAACCAGCAACTTGGATTGCAGAGCAAGCAGGATTTACAGTTCCAGAAGGAACAAACATTCTTGCTGCAGAATGTAAAGAAGTTGGTGAAAACGAGCCATTGACTCGTGAGAAATTGTCACCAGTTATCGCAGTTTTGAAATCTGAAAGCCGTGAAGATGGTATTACTAAGGCTCGTCAAATGGTTGAATTTAACGGTCTTGGACACTCAGCAGCTATCCACACAGCTGACGAAGAATTGACTAAAGAATTTGGTAAAGCTGTTAAAGCTATTCGTGTTATCTGTAACTCGCCTTCTACTTTCGGTGGTATCGGGGATGTTTACAATGCCTTCTTGCCATCATTGACACTTGGATGTGGTTCTTACGGACGCAATTCAGTTGGGGATAACGTTAGTGCCATTAACCTCTTGAATATCAAAAAAGTCGGAAGACGGAGAAATAACATGCAATGGATGAAACTTCCTTCAAAAACATACTTTGAACGTGATTCAATTCAATACCTTCAAAAATGTCGTGACGTTGAACGTGTCATGATCGTTACTGACCATGCCATGGTAGAGCTTGGCTTCCTTGATCGTATCATCGAACAACTTGATCTTCGTCGCAATAAGGTTGTTTACCAAATCTTTGCTGATGTAGAACCAGATCCAGATATCACAACTGTAAACCGTGGTACTGAGATTATGCGTGCCTTCAAACCAGATACAATCATCGCTCTCGGTGGTGGATCTCCAATGGATGCTGCTAAAGTAATGTGGCTCTTCTACGAACAACCAGAAGTGGACTTCCGTGATCTTGTTCAAAAATTCATGGATATCCGTAAACGTGCCTTCAAATTCCCATTGCTTGGTAAGAAGACTAAATTCATCGCTATCCCAACTACATCTGGTACAGGATCTGAAGTAACACCATTTGCCGTTATCTCTGATAAAGCAAACAACCGTAAATACCCAATCGCTGACTACTCATTGACACCAACTGTGGCAATCGTAGACCCTGCCTTGGTATTGACAGTTCCTGGATTTGTTGCTGCGGACACTGGTATGGACGTATTGACCCACGCGACTGAAGCCTACGTATCACAAATGGCTAGCGACTACACTGACGGTCTTGCACTTCAAGCCATCAAGCTTGTATTCGAAAATCTTGAAAGCTCAGTTAAAAATGCAGACTTCCACTCACGTGAGAAAATGCATAACGCTTCAACAATCGCTGGTATGGCCTTTGCTAATGCCTTCCTAGGTATTTCTCACTCAATGGCCCATAAGATTGGTGCGCAATTCCACACAATCCACGGTCGTACGAATGCTATCTTGCTTCCATATGTCATTCGCTACAACGGTACACGTCCAGCTAAGACAGCAACATGGCCTAAGTATAACTACTACCGTGCAGATGAAAAATATCAAGATATCGCACGCATGCTTGGACTTCCAGCTTCTACTCCAGAAGAAGGTGTGGAATCTTATGCAAAAGCTGTTTACGAACTTGGTGAGCGCGTAGGTATCCAAATGAACTTCAAAGCACAAGGAATTGATGAAAAAGAATGGAAAGAACATTCTCGTGAATTGGCCTTCCTTGCTTATGAAGATCAATGTTCGCCAGCTAACCCACGTCTTCCAATGGTTGACCACATGCAAGAAATCATCGAAGATTCTTACTATGGTTACAAAGAAAGACCAGGACGCCGTAAATAATTGTTATCAGCCTAGAGGCAGGAGTTATCCTGTCTCTTTTTTGTAATTCTATTTGAAAAATGGTATAATCATCGCATATATTTATTTGAAAATCAAATCTTTTATAATCATGCGAGGGGCAAATGAACAAGATAAATGAGTTAGGGGATAAAGTGCGACTTTTAAGAGAGGAGAAAGGACTTAGTCGTCCAGTTTTTTGCGGGAATGAGTCTGAATTATCAGTCCGTCAGTTGGTGCGGATAGAAAAAGGAGAATTTCGACCGACGATAAAAACCCTAGAATATATTGCAGATCGATTAGAAATTCCGTCCTATGTCTTGATGCCAGATTATAAGGAATTGCCTAAACGCTACCAAGAATTAAAGTACTTTCTTTTACATCATCCTGACTATGGAGACAAGGAGTTGCAGGAACAAAAGGAAGAATATTTCGATGAGATTTTTGAGAATTTTTATGATGATTTGCCACGTGATGAGAAGATGATAGTGGATTGTCTTCAAGCAATAGATGAAGTGAGAGCGACGGATAATGAACAGTATGGAATAGCGCTTTTAGATGAATCTTTTGAGGAACTATGGAATCAAAGAGAATTTTCGTTTTCAGATCTTTTGAAAATTCGATTGTATTTTTTATGTAGTTATTTAGAAAATATAAAAAAAGGACAGTTATCTATTAGCGAACAGCAGAAACTTCAATTAATGTTTCAAAAAGTGTGTAATAACGTAGAAAATAGCGGTACGGACGATTTATTTCTTGTTCGTGATGTGTTATTTGCAGGGCTGGGAAGTTGTGAATTATTGAATGACTTAGAGTTATTTAAGTTAGCTGTGGAAAAACTTAATTGGATTTCTGAAAAAACACGAGATTTCCAAAAGCAACCGATTGTCTTGATGGTGGAGTGGAAATATTATCTTCAGACTGATTATAATACGGCAAAACAAAAGTATGAAGAAGCAAAAATGATGGCGAGGATGTTTGGCAATGAGAAGTTAATCGTTAGTTTAGATAAGGAATGGAGCGAAGACTTAGAAAGGTATTGTTAAATGCTTTATAGGAGTGACATTTCTGTCATTGAGGGAATGCCGCTTTTTTGTTACAATGAATTTTATACTCAATGAAAATCAAAGAGCAAACTAGGAAACTAGCCGCAGGCTGTACTTGAGTACGGCAAGGCGACGTTGACGTGGTTTGAATTTGATTTTCGAAGAGTATTACTTGATATACATCCAGAAGCAAACTAGGCAATAGAGAGAAAATTCTAAGCAGTAGGTTCATAGTGGCAATCAGTGCTGATGTAGCTTGAAGGATTTTCTATAAGTGTGATGTATGACGACAACAGTTTTAAACAAGGGGGAAAGAATGTCCATTTTATCCATTAGAAATATTTCAAAGTTTTACACTTTGGACGGTAAACATCAAGAGCAGGCTCTAAGAAATATAAACCTGCAGATTGCAAAAGGTAAAATTACAGCGATTTACGGTCCATCAGGCTGTGGCAAAACCAGTCTACTCAATATCATCAGCGGTTTAGATAGACAATATGAAGGAGATTTAGAGTTTAAAGGGGAATCCCTCCGTGACTTATCAGAGATTGAACTAACTCAATTTCGTAAAGATAAGATTGGATTTGTGTTTCAAAACTTTAACCTCATTCCTCATCAGTCTGTCTTGGACAATGTCAAGCTACCTCTCTATGTCAAAGATTTATCTGACAGGGAGATGACAATGATTGCAAAGGAGCAATTAAGTAACTTAGGCATGGAGCCTTTTGTAGCTAAAAATGTTAAACAACTTTCTGGTGGGCAAAAGCAACGTGTAGCAATCGCGCGTGCACTGGTAAATCAGCCAGATATGATTGTAGCAGATGAGCCAACGGGTTCGCTGGATTCTCAATCCCAAGAAATGGTATTGGAAGTGTTTAAAAAATTAGCCCAAACAGGGAAAACAGTATTGATCGTAACCCATAATCCAGAGGTTGCTGAATATGCAGATGTGATTATCAAAATGAAGGATGGTGAAGTCGTTGAAGAAGTCAAAAAATAAAGGATTATCATTGAAAAATAAATTCAAACTTTCTTTAAATAACTTTCTGGAAAGAAAGTGGCGTAACCTATTGATTGCGCTAGCAACCTCAATCGGTTTTGTAGGAGTCTTAATTTCTTTCGGCTTGGGAAATGCATTGATTTCGATGATTGATGAAAATACGAATGGAGGTCAAATCCCTTCTCAAGTTCAGATTGCTTTAAACACAAAAAATGTTGGACGAGGCTTTTTGAACCAAGATGATAAGAACTATATCACAGATACAGTTGGAAAAGAAGCTATTAAATATTTGGAGAGTCCTTTTGGGATGACCATGTCAAATATGACTATAGATGGGCAAAAAATGGATCTGAGTCAAACGATGCCTTCTTATGCTCAAGTAGTGAGTCTCTATGAGGATACAAGTATCTCTGTTAGTAGTAATGAGACGGACAAAGTGTTGGCTGGCTCCCTCTATACTGATGCAAATGAACAAGGCTTAACGATTCCAATCAGCTTACTAAAAAATTGGAATGAACAGACAGGAAAAAATCTGACAGCTAGTGATGTTATTGGCAAATCAGTCTCAGCAAGTATTGTAGAAAATGCTGCCGAAGCTAGCAAGACTGCTCAATTTCAAACAAAGATTGTGCGTGTGATCAATGATGAAGATGACATGGAGGACAGCAACAGTTTCATGCCGTCTCATCAAATGGAAACGATTTTGAAAGAGGCTGGATTTACAAAAGCTGTATCTTATTTTATCTTGGAACTCAAAGATCCATCACAGACAAAAACGGTAACAGAAGAATTACAGAAAAATAAGAAGTATACTGTTCTTTCTCAACAGAAGGTTCTTGATATTGTGATTACCTTTATTCGTGTCATTCAGGGATTGTTGATTGTGCTTTCCTCACAAGCTATTGTGGTAGCAGCGGTCATGATTGGTATTATCATTTACATCAATATCATGCAACGTTCTAAGGAAATAGGTGTCATGAAGGCAGTTGGTTATCAAAATCGTGATGTCAAAGGAATTTTTATTTACGAGGCTATCTGGATTGTAGGAATCGCCTTGCTACTGGCCTTTTTGGTTGCACAAGGGGTGGGAAGTTTGGCGAATGCGGTTGTAAATCACTTTTACCCATCCATCACGAAGGTTTTTGAATTAAATTTGTTATCTGTTTTAGGAACTCTAGCTTTCGCTCTATTACTTGGTTATGTCTCAGCCTACTTCCCAGCGCGTAAAATTAGTAAAATGGATCCTGTAGAATCGCTACGATATGAATAGTAAGGAAGTTCTTGATTTATAGCCTTAAAAAGAAACTAACATAGAAAAACAATGCCCGTACTTGCAATTAAACTTAAATAGTTATATAATAGGTTTGTTGAAAGGTGATTTGTAGTGATTCAAGTTACTCTTTTCACAATAAAAATTTCATGATTTTCATAAGGAGGAAATCACTAATGGTAGTTAAAGTTGGTATTAACGGTTTCGGACGTATCGGTCGTCTTGCTTTCCGTCGTATCCAAAACGTAGAAGGTGTTGAAGTTACTCGTATCAACGACCTTACAGATCCAGTTATGCTTGCACACTTGTTGAAATACGACACAACTCAAGGTCGTTTCGACGGTACTGTTGAAGTTAGAGAAGGTGGATTTGAAGTTAACGGTAAATTCATCAAAGTTTCTGCTGAACGTGATCCAGAACAAATCGACTGGGCTAACGACGGTGTAGAAATCGTTCTTGAAGCTACTGGTTTCTTTGCTAAGAAAGCAGCTGCTGAAAAACACTTGCACGCTGGTGGAGCTAAAAAAGTTGTTATCACTGCTCCTGGTGGAAACGACGTTAAAACAGTTGTATTCAACACTAACCACGACGTTCTTGACGGTACTGAAACAGTTATCTCAGGTGCTTCATGTACTACAAACTGCTTGGCTCCTATGGCTAAAGCTCTTCAAGATAACTTTGGTGTTGTTGAAGGATTGATGACTACTATCCACGCTTACACTGGTGACCAAATGATCCTTGACGGACCACACCGTGGTGGTGACCTTCGCCGTGCTCGCGCTGGTGCTGCAAACATCGTTCCTAACTCAACTGGTGCTGCAAAAGCTATCGGTCTTGTAATCCCAGAATTGAACGGTAAACTTGACGGATCTGCACAACGCGTTCCAACTCCAACTGGATCAGTTACTGAATTGGTAGCAGTTCTTGAAAAGAACGTTACTGTTGATGAAGTGAACGCAGCTATGAAAGCAGCTTCAAACGAATCATACGGTTACACAGAAGATCCAATCGTATCTTCAGATATCGTAGGTATGTCTTACGGTTCATTGTTTGACGCAACTCAAACTAAAGTTCTTGACGTTGACGGTAAACAATTGGTTAAAGTTGTATCATGGTACGACAACGAAATGTCATACACTGCACAACTTGTTCGTACTCTTGAATACTTCGCAAAAATCGCTAAATAATTCATGAGTCGATAAAAAGCAAGGCCTCTGGTCTTGCTTTTTAAATATTAAAAAATGGATGACGCTATCATCCATTCTTTTTTAATTCTTTTTCAAAAGTATCTGATAGGGTAGTGAAGCTTAATTTCTCTAGAGTAAGCGGATGGGTAAAGGACAGTCGAAAGGCATGAAGCATAAGCCGACTTGTTTTTGATTTACTATTATAGAGAGGGTCGCCTAAAATAGGGAAGTTATGATGCGAAAGGTGCACACGAATCTGATGGGTTCGCCCTGTCTTTAGCTTGCAACGAACCAAGGAAGTCTTGTTTGGAAATTGCTTTAATCTGCTTACATGCGTTTCGGCATATTGCCCATTTTTTGTATCAACTACTCGTTTTCTGCGATCATGGCGATCACGTCCGATTTTGTCTTTGAAAACAAGTTCTTTGCTGCTGATATTTCCATCAACTAGTGCCCAGTATTCCCTAGAAATTTCTTTTTTCTCCAGTAAGCGATTGAGAATAGGCAGGATAAAAGGATTTTTGGCAAAGAGAACCAAACCACTGGTTTCCATGTCCAGACGATGAACGACATAGCAGGTTTGGCCAACATAGGCACTGACATGGTTAAGAAGAGCAATTTCGTTTGGTTGGTTACCGTGTGTTTTCATACCCTCAGGTTTGTTTACAATAATCAAGTGTTGATCTTGATAAACTTCCTGAATGAGGTTTGGGTTGCCCCAAGGGATTTCTTTTTCGGGATAATCTTCCTCGTCAAAAGTCAATTGGCAAACATCTCCAGGATTTGCCGTCTCGTTCCAATGAACTTCTCGCTGATTAATCAAAATGTGTTTTTTGATTCTCAAAAAATGACGGATTTTTCTAGGGATGAGGAGTTGCTCCTCAAGTAATTGCTTTACCGTCATTTGAGGTAGAGAGTCTGGTAATGTAAATGTGAATTGCATACAGATATTGTAACAAAAAAAGCCCTATTTGGATAGGAAATAGCTAAATTCTTGTCTTCCTATGATGAAGATGATAAAATAAACGCATGAAATTAGATAAATTATTCGAGAAATTTCTTTCTCTTTTTAAAAAAGAAACAAGTGAATCAGAGGATTCGGGGTCTACTAGCTTGCGTCGTTCTCGCAGTGATCGAAAAAAATTAGCCCAAGTGGGTCCGATTCGAAAATTCTGGCGTCGCTATCATCTAACAAAGATTGTCCTTATACTAGGTTTGAGTGCAGGCTTGCTAGTTGGAACCTATTTGTTTGCTGTAGCTAAGTCAACCAATGTTAACGATTTGCAAAACGCCTTGAAAACTCGAACACTCATTTTTGACCGTGAAGAAAAGGAGGCTGGTGCCTTGTCTGGTCAAAAAGGAACTTATGTTGAATTGACTGACATCAGTAAAAATTTGCAGAATGCCGTTATTGCGACAGAAGACCGTTCTTTTTATAAAAATGATGGGATTAACTATGGTCGTTTCTTCTTGGCGATTGTAACTGCTGGTCGTTCAGGTGGTGGTTCTACTATTACCCAACAGCTGGCTAAAAATGCCTATCTGTCGCAGGATCAAACTGTTGAGAGAAAAGCGAAAGAATTTTTCCTTGCTTTAGAATTAACAAAAAAATATAGTAAGGATCAAATTCTAACCATGTACCTTAACAACGCTTATTTTGGAAATGGTGTGTGGGGTGTAGAAGATGCCAGTAAGAAATACTTTGGAGTTTCTGCGTCAGAATTGAGTCTGAATCAAGCTGCGACTCTGGCAGGGATGCTCAAAGGGCCGGAACTGTATAATCCTTTGAATTCTGTAGAAGATTCGACTAATCGGCGTGATACTGTCTTGCAAAATATGCTTGCAGCGGGTTACATTGATAAAAACCAAGAAACCGAAGCTGCAGAAGTTGATATGACTTCGCAATTGCACGATAAGTATGAAGGAAAAATCTCAGATTACCGCTATCCTTCTTACTTTGATGCGGTGGTTAATGAAGCTGTGTCTAAGTATAATTTAACAGAGGAAGAAATCGTAAATAATGGCTACCGCATTTACACAGAGCTGGACCAAAATTACCAAGCAAATATGCAGGTTGTTTATGAAAACACATCGCTATTTCCGAGGGCAGAGGATGGAACATTTGCTCAATCAGGAAGTGTAGCTCTCGAACCGAAAACAGGTGGAGTTCGTGGAGTTGTCGGTCAAGTTGCTGATAATGATAAAACTGGATTCCGGAATTTCAACTATGCAACTCAATCAAAACGTAGTCCTGGTTCTGCAATTAAGCCTTTAGTTGTTTATACGCCAGCAGTTGAAGCAGGCTGGGCTTTGAATAAGCTCTTGGATAACCATACCATGCAGTACGACAGCTATAAGCTTGATAACTATGCAGGAATCAAAACGAGTCGAGAAGTTCCTATGTATCAAGCCTTGGCAGAGTCGCTTAATCTGCCTGCTGTTGCCACTGTTAATGATTTGGGCGTTGATAAGGCTTTTGAGGCGGGCGAAAAATTCGGACTCAACATGGAAAAAGTTGATCGTGTTCTTGGTGTCGCCTTGGGAAGCGGTGTTGAAACCAATCCTCTGCAAATGGCTCAAGCATATGCTGCCTTTGCAAATGAAGGTTTAATGCCGGAAGCTCATTTTATTAGTAGAATTGAAAATGCTAGTGGTCAGGTTATTGCGAGCCATAAAAATTCACAAAAACGGGTGATTGATAAGTCTGTAGCTGATAAGATGACCAGTATGATGTTGGGGACATTCACCAACGGTACCGGTATTAGTTCATCGCCTGCAGACTATGTCATGGCAGGGAAAACTGGAACAACTGAAGCAGTTTTCAATCCGGATTACACAAGTGACCAGTGGGTAATTGGTTATACTCCGGATGTAGTGATTAGCCACTGGCTTGGCTTTCCGACCACTGATGAAAATCACTATCTAGCAGGTTCGACTTCAAACGGTGCAGCACATGTCTTTAGAAACATTGCAAATACCATTTTACCTTATACGCCAGGAAGCACTTTTACGGTTGAAAATGCTTATAAGCAAAATGGAATTGGACCAGCCAATACAAGAAATCAAGTACAGAGTAATGAAGAAAATCAGGCAGATAATAGCCTTTCTGATATTAGAAGTCGTGCACAAAATCTGGTAGATGAGGCTAGCCGGGCTATCTCGGATGCCAAGATTAAGGAAAAAGCTCAAACAATATGGGATTCGGTAGTCAATCTATTTCGTTAAGATGCTTGTCAAAGCCTAGCTTTCTTGTTATAATAGATAGGATGGAGGCGTTATGGCACTAAAAAAAGCAAGCCTAGCTTGTGCGGTTTGTGGTTCGAGAAACTATTCAATCAAGATTAGTGGAAACCCCAAGCCTACACGACTAGAAGTAAATAAATTTTGTAAGCATTGTGGCAAGTACACTACACACAGAGAAACGAGATAGGAGAGAGCGATGCGTTTTATTGGAGATATTTTTAGACTTCTTAAAGACACAACATGGCCAACTCGCAAGGAAAGCTGGAGAGATTTTCGTTCTATCATGGAATACACAGCTTTCTTTGTAGTAATTATTTACATTTTTGACCAGTTGATTGTTTCAGGTTTGATTCGATTTATTAACATTTTTTAGAAGGTTAGTGGAGTTAATTACACTAGAAATCTTCTATTTATGAAAGGAAATATCATGGATAGTTTTGATAAAGGATGGTTTGTCTTACAAACTTATTCTGGTTATGAAAATAAGGTAAAAGAAAATCTATTACAACGTGCACAAACCTACAATATGTTGGATAATATTCTACGCGTTGAAATTCCAACACAAACAGTGCAAGTTGAAAAAAATGGAAAGAGAAAAGAAGTAGAAGAAAATCGCTTTCCAGGTTATGTTCTTGTAGAAATGGTGATGACAGATGAAGCTTGGTTTGTTGTTCGAAACACACCAAATGTTACAGGATTTGTCGGATCACACGGGAACAGATCAAAACCAACTCCATTATTGGAACAAGAAATTCGTGACATTTTGATATCTATGGGACAAACTGTTCAAGAATTTGATTTCGATGTTGAGGTTGGTCAAACTGTACGTATTATTGATGGTGCTTTTGCAGACTACACTGGTAAGATTACAGAAATTGATAATAACAAAGTAAAAATGATTATCTCTATGTTTGGTAATGACACAGTTGCAGAAGTAAACCTAAACCAAATTGCGGAATTATAACCCTGAGAGAGGCCCGTCCTCTCTTTTTTGTGCAGTTTAGGAGATAAAGAGAACAGAATGGATGAAATGTGCCAAAAGTGTGTTTGAATCTGTTAGACTGTACACAGAAAGGGGAAGACTATGCTTAAAGAATTGTATGAAGAAGTCCAGGGGAGTGTGTACAAGTGTAGAAATGAATATTACTTGCATTTATGGGAACTATCGGATTGGGACCAAGAGGGCATGATTTGCTTATATGAATTGATTAGTAGAGAAGAAGGGCTAGTAGAAGATATCCCACGCTTACGTAAATATTTCAAAACAAAATTCCGGAATCGAATTTTAGATTATCTTCGTAAGCAAGAAAGTCACAAACGAAGATATAATAAAGAACCTTATGAAGAAGTAGGCGAGATTAGTCATCGTATAAGTGAGGGAGGTCTCTGGCTAGATGACTATTATCTCTTTCATGAAACACTAAGAGATTATAGAAACAAACAAAGTAAAGAGAAACAAGAAGAGCTAGAACGCGTCTTAAGAGATGAACGCTTCCGAGGGCGTCAAAGAGTGCTAAAGGACTTACGTATTGTGTTTAAAGAGTTTGACATCCGTACTCATTAGGAATCCATGCAAAAAAGTAAAAAAAGTTTAAAAAAGGTGTTGACAAAGTTTGAAAAGCCTGTATAATAGTAAGAGTTGAAAATAACAACTCTGGTCCGTTGGTCAAGGGGTTAAGACACCGCCTTTTCACGGCGGTAACACGGGTTCGAATCCCGTACGGACTATGGTATGTTGCGGTTGGAACACTTGATGAAAAAAGTTTTAAAAAGTTTCAAAAAAGTGTTGACAAGCGAAAGCGGCTGTGATATACTAATATAGTTGTCGCTTGAGAGAAGCGAGTGACAAAGACCTTTGAAAACTGAACAAGACGAACCAATGTGCAGGGCACTACAACTAAGGTTGTAGTACTGAACAATGAAAAAAACAATAAATCTGTCAG
>NZ_VMLZ01000006.1:0-244202 GCF_013276955.1 Streptococcus sp. 1453 | reverse complement strand
TGCCTGCTTAGAGTTTTTTTACGAAAAAATACAATCGATTCTTAAAAAGAAAAATTTTTGATTGGCAAAACCATAACAAGTTCGTTTTAGGGTTTTGATTTTGCGATTGATGCCTTCTAAAGGACCATTAGAGTATTCAAATTTAGCGCTATTTAAGACATATTTTCTGTTTTGACGAAGGGTTTGAATAGCAGTATCCATTTCTGTATTGGTTTTTTGGTAGTCTAAGATGGTTGACTCTAGTAATTCACTATTGCGCTCGTTTAGGGCTTTCGTGATATCTTGGTAAGTTTGGTATACTTCAGCGAACTTGGAAAATTTACTAGTAATGAGATCAACAGCATTTTGGCGAGTCATATATTGTTTAACGCCGCGAAGAAAAACTACTTCTTCAGGGTGAAGATCTTCAGCTTTTTTATGGAATAGCTTCCAATGTGACTTCATAATTTTATATTCTTGGCTCTGTTTATCAAGTTGCTTTAGGATAGAGATACGACAATTGTCCAAAGCGCGACCAGATAATTGTACAAGGTGGAAGCGATCAATAATGATATTGGCATTAGGGAAAAGGCGATAGATAAAACTTTGATATTGAGCATTTAAATCAATTACAACTGATTGAACGCATTCGCGTTCGGCTTTTGAATAACGACTTTCAAAATAATCAACAATGGTAGGTGATAGACGATCCTGTAACTTTGTGACAATTTGGTGGGTTTCAGCGTCACAACAGATAAAGGACATCACAGACTTAATTGAACGAAACTCGTCAAAACATAGATGCTTAGGCAACTTAGCCACACGATAGTGTGGTTCCATGCGCTCTAAGATTGTTCGACGAACACTGCTAGGAGAGCAGTGACACATTTCAGCAATAAGCTGACCAGATAAGCCTTTACGAGCTAAAAGCATGATTTGATTTTTGAGATCACTGGATAAGGTTTGATTTTCTTTGGTTAAATTAGTAATAGCACCAAAAGTAGTATGGCATGATTTACATTTATAGCGTTGTTTACGAAGCTCTAGTTCATATCTTCTCCCATTTAAACTTGCCAGTCGTACATGAGTTTTGCGAAAGCCATCCTTATTAACTGTGGGAAAGCCACAGTTACGACAACGATTAATCGGATAAGAAAGAGTAGCTGTTATTAGCGTTATATACTCTTTAACAGAATCGTTGTTGTGTTCAGCTTCTTCAACAGAAATAATTTTAATATTTTTATCTTTAATTCCAAGAATATTTAGGATAGAATCATTATGGGACATTTGTTTAACCTTCTTTCATGATTTTTGTGGTGAATTGATTGTATAACGAGGGGACAGCAAATGTCCTCTTTTTTGTATAAAAAAATCTGGCATGGAATCTCTATCCATACCAGAAAGTGTATACCCCAAAAAAATAACTCAAATACAAATTCATTGAATATAGAGAGGAGAACATTTTTATGAATTTTGGACAAAACCTTTATAACTGGTTTCTATCAAACGCTCAATCACTGGTGCTTTTAGCAATCGTTGTGATTGGCTTGTATCTTGGCTTCAAGCGTGAGTTTAGCAAACTGATTGGCTTTTTAATTATTGCGATTATTGCGGTTGGCTTAGTCTTCAACGCTGCTGGAGTAAAAGACATTTTACTAGAGCTATTCAATCGCATTATTGGTGCTTAAATAAAACCGTTCTTTTGTGGAATATAAGTGGTTTTCTTATGTTCCGCAAAGGAATGGTACACCAAACGAAGTGCGGTAGGGATTTTTGAATCTCTACAAAGAAAGGACGTGAATATATGGACGATATGCAAGTCTATATTGCGAATTTAGGCAAATACAATGAGGGCGAATTGGTCGGTGCGTGGTTTACCTTTCCCATTGACTTTGAGGAAGTCAAAGAGAAAATCGGCTTGAATGATGAATATGAGGAATACGCCATTCATGACTACGAGTTACCCTTTACGGTTGACGAATACACTTCCATTGGCGAACTCAATCGACTATGGGAAATGGTATCGGAATTACCCGAAGAATTACAATCGGAGCTATCTGCTCTGCTCACTCATTTTTCAAGCATTGAAGAACTAAGCGAACATCAAGAGGATATTATCATTCATTCCGATTGTGATGATATGTATGACGTGGCACGCTACTACATTGAAGAAACGGGTGCTTTAGGCGAAGTACCAGCTAGTCTTCAAAACTATATTGATTATCAAGCCTATGGTCGGGATTTAGACCTTTCAGGAACGTTTATCTCAACCAATCATGGGATTTTTGAAATCGTCTATTAAATCTGTCGGTACATTACTACTGGCAGATTTTCTATTTTACGGGGTGGCTCAATCAGCTACCCCTATTTTTTATGAAAGGATTGATTACATGAAGAAAATACGAAGCTATACCAGTATCTGGTCTGTGGAAAAGGTACTGTATTCTATCAATGATTTTAGACTTCCGTTTCCCATAACCTTTACGCAAATGACATGGTTTGTCGTGTCACTCTTTGCAGTGATGATACTTGGCAACTTGCCCCCTCTTTCCATGATAGAGGGAGCATTTCTCAAATACTTTGGGATTCCTGTGGCTTTCACATGGTTTATGTCTACAAAAACTTTTGATGGTAAAAAGCCTTATGGATTTTTGAAGTCTGTCATTGCTTATGCACTGCGACCAAAGCTGACCTATGCAGGAAAAAAAGTAACGCTTGGCAGAAACCAGCCACAAGAAGCCATTACAGCAGTTAGGAGTGAATTTTATGGCATATCCAATTAAATACATTGAAAACAATCTCGTCTGGAATAAAGACGGGGAATGTTATGCTTACTATGAGCTTGTTCCTTACAATTACTCATTTCTAAGTCCAGAACAGAAAATACAAGTGCATGATTCTTTCAGACAGCTTATCGCACAAAATCGTGATGGCAAAATTCATGCTTTACAAATCAGTACAGAATCCAGCATACGTTCTGCACAAGAGCGTTCCAAAAATGAAGTCACTGGCAAGCTCAAAGCGGTTGCCTATGACAAAATCGACCAACAGACAGACGCTTTAATATCCATGATTGGCGAAAATCAAGTGAACTACCGTTTCTTTATCGGCTTTAAGTTGCTTCTCAACGATCAGGAGTTTTCTATGAAAAGTCTTACCGTTGAAGCAAAAAATGCTTTGTCTGATTTTGTCTATGATGTGAACCATAAGCTGATGGGCGATTTTGTTAGTATGAGTAATGATGAAATCCTGCGTTTTCAGAAGATGGAAAAGCTCTTAGAAAATAAAATCTCTCGTCGTTTCAAAATCCGCAGGTTAGATAAGGACGACTTCGGCTATCTGATTGAACACCTTTACGGACAGACAGGCACTGCCTATGAAGAGTATGAGTACCATCTATCAAAGAAAAAGCTGGATAATGAAACGCTGATTAAATACTATGACTTGATTAAGCCTACTCGCTGTTTGGTGGAAGAAAAACAGCGATATTTGAAAATCCAGCAGGAAGATGAAACCGTCTATGTAGCTTACTTTACCATTAACAGCATTGTCGGAGAACTGGACTTCCCGTCCTCTGAAATCTTCTACTACCAGCAACAGCAATTTACATTCCCGATTGATACGTCAATGAATGTGGAAATTGTAGCGAATCGTAAAGCCCTATCTACTGTCCGCAATAAAAAGAAAGAACTGAAAGACTTGGATAACCACGCTTGGCAAAGTGATAATGAAACCAGCTCCAATGTGGCGGAAGCTCTGGAAAGTGTGAATGAGCTGGAAACCAATTTAGACCAAAGCAAGGAATCTATGTACAAGCTGTCTTATGTGGTAAGGGTATCAGCAAATGATCTTGACGAACTCAAACGTCGTTGTAATGAAGTGAAAGATTTTTATGACGATTTAAGCGTAAAACTGGTACGACCATTTGGGGATATGCTCGGCTTACATGAAGAATTTTTACCTGCCAGCAAGCGTTATATGAATGATTATATTCAATACGTGACCTCTGATTTCCTCGCTGGTTTAGGTTTTGGTGCTACTCAAATGCTGGGGGAAAATGAGGGGATTTATGTTGGCTACAGCTTAGATACTGGACGCAATGTCTATCTGAAACCTGCTCTTGCCAGTCAAGGGGTTAAGGGTTCAGTAACCAATGCGTTAGCGTCGGCTTTTGTTGGTTCGCTGGGTGGTGGTAAATCCTTTGCGAATAACCTTATCGTCTATTATGCGGTGCTTTATGGGGCACAAGCAGTGATTGTAGACCCAAAAGCAGAACGTGGCAGATGGAAAGAAACCTTGCCAGAGATTTCCCATGAAATCAATATCGTCACTCTGACTTCTGATGAGAAAAACAAAGGCTTACTTGACCCTTATGTGATTATGAAAAATCCCAAAGATTCTGAATCACTGGCTATTGATATTCTGACATTCCTTACGGGGATTTCCTCTCGTGATGGGGAACGCTTCCCAATCCTTAGAAAAGCCATTCGTGCAGTAACCAATAGTGAAGTACGAGGGTTGATGAAAGTGATTGAGGAATTACGGGTTGAGAATACGCCACTAAGTACCAGTATAGCCGACCATATCGAAAGTTTTACAGACTATGACTTTGCACATTTATTATTCAGTAATGGTTATGTGGAGCAGTCTATCAGCTTAGAAAAACAACTGAACATTATACAGGTTGCGGACTTGGTACTTCCCGACAAGGAAACTTCCTTTGAGGAATATACCACTATGGAGCTTTTATCCGTTGCTATGCTGATTGTCATTAGTACCTTTGCTTTAGACTTTATCCATACAGACCGAAGCATTTTCAAGATTGTAGATTTAGACGAAGCATGGAGCTTTTTACAGGTAGCACAAGGAAAAACACTATCTATGAAGCTGGTTCGGGCTGGTCGTGCTATGAACGCTGGGGTATATTTCGTGACCCAAAATACAGACGACCTCTTAGATGAAAAACTGAAAAATAACCTCGGCTTAAAATTTGCATTTCGTTCCACTGACCTTAACGAGATTAAAAAGACCTTAGCCTTTTTTGGTGTAGACCCAGAGGACGAAAACAATCAGAAGCGATTGCGTGATTTGGAAAACGGGCAATGCCTTATCAGTGATTTATATGGTCGTGTCGGTGTGATACAGTTCCACCCTGTATTTGAAGAACTGCTCCATGCCTTTGATACCAGACCACCTGTGCGAAAAGAGGTGTAAATGTGAAACCATCAATAGTAAACAGAATAAAATCAAACTGGACGCTGAAACGTCTAGGTAAAGTGGCAATGACAGTGGCTTTCACACTTGTGATTGCCATTTTTCTTTTAGCCATGCTGGGAACGGTGGTTCAAGCTGCGGGCTTGGTAGATGATACGGTCAATGTGGCAAATGAATACAGCCGATACCCACTTGAAAACTATCAACTGGATTTTTATGTGGATAATAGCTGGGGCTGGCTTCCGTGGAACTGGTCGGACGGGATTGGAAAACAGGTCATGTATGGACTATATGCCATTACCAATTTTATTTGGACAATCAGTTTGTATGTTTCCAATGCGACAGGTTACTTAGTACAGGAAGCCTATTCCTTAGACTTCATTTCCGCTACAGCAGATTCCATTGGTAAGAATATGCAGACCTTAGCTGGTGTGAGTGCAAACGGATTTTCAACAGAGGGTTTCTATGTTGGATTCCTCTTACTCTTGATTTTGGTTCTTGGGGTTTATGTTGCCTATACGGGACTGATAAAGAGAGAAACCACAAAGGCAATTCATGCCATTATGAATTTTGTGCTGGTGTTTATCCTATCGGCTTCCTTTATTGCCTACGCTCCCGACTACATTAAAAAAATCAATGACTTTTCATCAGACATCAGTAATGCCAGTTTATCACTTGGCACGAAGATTGTCATACCCATTCCGATAGTCAAGGCAAGGACAGCGTGGACTTAATCAGAGATAGCCTGTTTTCCATACAGGTTCAGCAACCGTGGCTACTGCTTCAATACAACAGTTCAGACATTGAAAGTATCGGTATTGACCGTGTGGAAAGCCTGCTCTCCACCAGCCCAGATTCCAACAATGGCGAAGACAGAGAAAAAATTGTTGCGGAAGAAATTGAAGACAGAAGCAATACCAATCTAACCATTACAAAGACCATTAACCGTTTAGGTACAGTCTTCTTCCTATTTGTCTTCAATATTGGGATTTCCATATTTGTATTCCTATTAACAGGAATCATGATTTTCTCGCAGGTACTTTTTATCATCTATGCTATGTTTCTGCCTGTGAGCTTTATTTTAAGCATGATTCCATCATTTGATGGTATGTCAAAACGAGCCATAACAAAGCTCTTTAATACCATTTTGACACGAGCTGGAATCACATTGATTATTACGACAGCATTTAGTATTTCAACCATGCTCTATACCTTATCGGCTGGTTATCCGTTCTTTTTGATTGCTTTTCTACAGATTGTGACCTTTGCAGGAATCTACTTCAAGCTGGGCGATTTAATGAGTATGTTTTCTCTACAGAGTAACGATTCTCAAAGTGTGGGAAGTCGTGTGATGAGAAAACCTCGTATGCTTATGCACGCTCACATGCACCGTCTACAGCGGAAACTTGGACGTTCCATGACTACTCTAGGGGCTGGGTCTGCCATTGTTACAGGTAAAAAAGGACAGTCGGGTTCGGGGAGTTCTGCAAGGACACAAGCAGATCACTCCCGACCAGACGGAAAGGAAAAATCAACACTTGGAAAACGTATCGGTCAAACCATCGGTACAGTAGCTGATACCAAAGACAGAATGGTAGACACTGCTAGTGGTTTGAAAGAACAGGTTAAAGATTTGCCGACCAATGCAAGATATGCAGTATATCAAGGAAAATCCAAAGTAAAAGAGAATGTCCGTGATTTAACCAGTAGTATTTCTCAAACCAAAGCGGACAGAGCCAGTGGACGCAAGGAACAGCAGGAACAAAGGCGAAAAACCATTGCGAAGCGTCGCTCTGAAATGGAACAGGTCAAACAGAAAAAACAGCCTGCTTCTTCTGTTCATGAAAGACCGACTACAAGACAAGAACAATATCATGATGAACAGACCTCAAAACAGTCTAATATTCAGACTTCATATAAGGAATCTCAACAAGCCAAACAAGAGCGTCCAGCAGTTAAGTCCGATTTTTCAAGTCCAAAAGTGGAACGCCAAGGCAATACCGTTCAAGAAAAAACCGTTCAAAAGCCAGCAACTTCAACCACTACAGCAGATAGAACTTCACAACGTCCAATCACAAAAGAACGTCCGTCTACTGTTCAAAGAGTACCACTACAAAATACAAGAAGTAGACCACCAATCAAAACCGCCACCATTAAGAAAGTCGGTAAGAAACCATGAAGTTGAAAACTTTAGTGATTGGTGGTTCTGGATTATTCTTGATGGTCTTCTCACTGCTTCTGTTTGTTGCCATTTTATTTTCAGATGAACAGGACAGCGGAATTTCCAATATTCATTATGGAGGTGTGAATGTTTCCGCAGAAGTGCTGGCTCATAAGCCTATGGTAGAAAAATATGCCAAAGAATATGGCGTTGAAGAATATGTCAACATACTTCTTGCGATTATACAGGTGGAATCGGGCGGTACTGCGGAAGATGTTATGCAGTCCTCGGAATCCCTCGGTCTTCCACCTAATTCATTGAGTACAGAAGAATCCATTAAGCAAGGTGTGAAGTATTTCAGTGAATTATTAGCCAGTAGCGAAAGGCTCAGTGTAGATTTAGAATCGGTTATCCAGTCCTACAATTATGGTGGTGGTTTCTTAGGGTATGTGGCTAATCGTGGAAATAAATATACCTTTGAACTGGCTCAAAGTTTCTCAAAAGAGTATTCAGGTGGCGAAAAAGTGTCTTACCCCAATCCCATAGCCATACCTATCAATGGGGGCTGGCGATACAACTATGGCAATATGTTTTATGTGCAACTGGTAACGCAGTATCTTGTCACAACAGAGTTTGATGATGATACGGTACAAGCCATCATGGACGAAGCACTGAAATATGAGGGCTGGCGATACGTTTACGGTGGAGCTTCCCCGACTACTTCTTTTGATTGTAGCGGACTGACACAATGGACGTATGGAAAAGCTGGAATTAACTTACCACGAACCGCACAACAGCAATATGATGTGACCCAGCATATCCCACTATCGGAAGCACAAGCTGGCGATTTGGTTTTCTTTCATTCTACCTATAACGCTGGCTCTTATATTACTCATGTTGGGATATACCTTGGCAATAACCGTATGTTTCATGCAGGCGACCCAATCGGTTATGCCGACTTAACAAGCCCCTACTGGCAACAGCATTTAGTGGGAGCAGGACGAATCAAACAATGAGAAAGGAAGATTTAATGATGAAATTTAGAAAAAATCAGAATAAAGAAAAACAGATACCAAAGGAAAAGAAACCTCGTGTCTATAAGGTCAATCCTCATAAAAAGGTTGTGATTGCCTTGTGGGTACTTTTAGGGCTTAGTTTCAGCTTTGCGATATTCAAGCACTTTACAGCTATAGATACTCATACTATTCACGAAACAACTATCATAGAAAAGGAATACGTTGATACTCATCATGTAGAAAATTTTGTAGAGAACTTTGCGAAAGTCTACTATTCATGGGAGCAATCCGATAAGTCCATTGATAATCGAATGGAAAGTCTAAAAGGCTATCTGACAGATGAACTTCAAGCTCTCAATGTTGATACAGTACGCAAAGATATTCCTGTATCGTCTTCTGTAAGAGGATTTCAGATATGGACGGTAGAGCCAACTGGCGACAATGAGTTTAATGTAACCTACAGTGTAGACCAGCTCATTACAGAGGGAGAAAATACAAAGACCGTCCACTCTGCTTATATAGTGAGTGTCTATGTAGATGGTTCTGGAAATATGGTACTGGTTAAGAATCCGACCATTACCAACATACCTAAGAAATCAAGTTATAAACCAAAAGCCATTGAAAGTGAGGGGACGGTTGATTCCATTACAACCAATGAAATCAATGAGTTTTTAACGACGTTCTTCAAGCTCTATCCTACAGCGACAGCCAGTGAACTTTCCTACTATGTGAATGACGGGATATTAAAACCAATCGGAAAAGAGTACATCTTTCAAGAACTGGTAAATCCTATTCACAATCGTAAGGATAATCAAGTCACGGTATCGCTGACAGTGGAGTATATCGACCAGCAGACCAAAGCAACGCAGGTATCTCAATTTGATTTGGTACTTGAAAAGAACGGGAGTAATTGGAAGATTATAGAATAACAAATATTGGTACATTATTACAGCTATTTTGTAATCACGTACTCTCTTTGATAAAAAATTGGAGATTCCTTGACAAATATGCTCTTACGTGCTATTATTTAAGTATCTATTTAAAAGGAGTTAATAAATATGCGGCAAGGTATTCTTAAATAAACTGTCAATTTGATAGTGGGAACAAATAATTGGATGTCCTTTTTTAGGAGGGCTTAGTTTTTTGTACCCAGTTTAAGAATACCTTTATCATGTGATTCTAAAGTATCCGGAGAATATCTGTATGCTTTGTATGCCTATGGTTATGCATAAAAATCCCAGTGATAAAAGTATTTATCACTGGGATTTTTATGCCCTTTTGGGTTTTTGAATGGAGGAAAATCACATGAAAATTATTAATATTGGAGTTTTAGCTCATGTTGATGCAGGAAAAACTACCTTAACAGAAAGCTTATTATATAACAGTGGAGCGATTACAGAATTAGGAAGCGTGGACAAAGGTACAACGAGGACGGATAATACGCTTTTAGAACGTCAGAGAGGAATTACAATTCAGACAGGAATAACCTCTTTTCAGTGGGAAAATACGAAGGTGAACATCATAGACACGCCAGGACATATGGATTTCTTAGCAGAAGTATATCGTTCATTATCAGTTTTAGATGGGGCAATTCTACTGATTTCTGCAAAAGATGGCGTACAAGCACAAACTCGTATATTATTTCATGCACTTAGGAAAATGGGGATTCCCACAATCTTTTTTATCAATAAGATTGACCAAAATGGAATTGATTTATCAACGGTTTATCAGGATATTAAAGAGAAACTTTCTGCCGAAATTGTAATCAAACAGAAGGTAGAACTGTATCCTAATATGTGTGTGACGAACTTTACCGAATCTGAACAATGGGATACGGTAATAGAGGGAAACGATGACCTTTTAGAGAAATATATGTCCGGTAAATCATTAGAAGCATTGGAACTCGAACAAGAGGAAAGCATAAGATTTCAGAATTGTTCTCTGTTCCCTCTTTATCATGGAAGTGCAAAAAGTAATATAGGGATTGATAACCTTATAGAAGTTATTACTAATAAATTTTATTCATCAACACATCGAGGTCAGTCTGAACTTTGCGGAAAAGTTTTCAAAATTGAGTATTCGGAAAAAAGACAGCGTCTTGCATATATACGTCTTTATAGTGGCGTACTGCATTTGCGAGATTCGGTTAGAGTATCAGAAAAAGAAAAAATAAAAATTACAGAAATGTATACTTCAATAAATGGTGAATTATGTAAAATTGATAAGGCTTATTCCGGGGAAATTGTTATTTTGCAGAATGAGTTTTTGAAGTTAAATAGTGTTCTTGGAGATACAAAGCTATTGCCACAGAGAGAGAGAATTGAAAATCCCCTCCCTCTGCTGCAAACGACTGTTGAACCGAGCAAACCTCAACAAAGGGAAATGTTACTTGATGCACTTTTAGAAATCTCCGACAGTGACCCGCTTCTGCGATATTATGTGGATTCTGCGACACATGAAATAATACTTTCTTTCTTAGGGAAAGTACAAATGGAAGTGACTTGTGCTCTGCTGCAAGAAAAGTATCATGTGGAGATAGAAATAAAAGAGCCTACAGTCATTTATATGGAAAGACCGTTAAAAAAAGCAGAGTATACCATTCACATCGAAGTTCCACCGAATCCTTTCTGGGCTTCCATTGGTCTATCTGTATCACCGCTTCCGTTGGGAAGTGGAATGCAGTATGAGAGCTCGGTTTCTCTTGGATACTTAAATCAATCGTTTCAAAATGCAGTTATGGAGGGGATACGCTATGGCTGTGAACAAGGATTGTATGGTTGGAATGTGACGGACTGTAAAATCTGTTTTAAGTATGGCTTATACTATAGCCCTGTTAGTACCCCAGCAGATTTTCGGATGCTTGCTCCTATTGTATTGGAACAAGTCTTAAAAAAAGCTGGAACAGAATTGTTAGAGCCATATCTTAGTTTTAAAATTTATGCGCCACAGGAATATCTTTCACGAGCATACACCGATGCTCCTAAATATTGTGCGAACATCGTAGACACTCAATTGAAAAATAATGAGGTCATTCTTAGTGGAGAAATCCCTGCTCGGTGTATTCAAGAATATCGTAGTGATTTAACTTTCTTTACAAATGGACGTAGTGTTTGTTTAACAGAGTTAAAAGGGTACCATGTTACTACCGGTGAACCTGTTTGCCAGCCCCGTCGTCCAAATAGTCGGATAGATAAAGTACGATATATGTTCAATAAAATAACTTAGTGTATTTTATGTTGTTATATAAATATGGTTTCTTGTTAAATAAGATGAAATATTCTTTAATAAAGATTTGAATTAAAGTGTAAAGGAGGAGATAGTTATTATAAACTACAAGTGGATATTGTGTCCTGTATGTGGAAATAAAACACGATTAAAGATAAGGGAAGATACTGAATTAAAAAAATTCCCCCTCTATTGTCCGAAATGCAGACAAGAAAATTTAATTGAAATAAAGCAGTTCAAAGTAACTGTGATTACAGAGCCAGACGCAAAGACGCAGAGCCGATAAAATGAGATTAATACAATCTCATTTTATCGGCTCTTTCCGTTATGTATGGATTCTTTTAATTAGTCTTCGATGTTTCTTGCTTCGTTGATACCGCTGGCTAAAGATTCCATTAAGGATAGTTCTTTGTCTGTAAAGCTATCCATGTATTTCTCTATCTGTAATCGTCGGGTGCTTTTTACCAAGTTATTAGCAGGTAAGAAAAATTCATCAACGGAAACATGAAGTAACGATACAAGGTCATAAAGAACTTGTATGCTGGGGTGTTGCCCCTTATTTTCAATATTAGTTAAGTAACGTGGGTCAATTTCAATCAATGCTCCCACTTGTTCACGAGTTAAACCTCGTTTCAATCGAGCTTCTTTAATGGCTAAACCAAAGGCTCTAAAATCATATTTATCTTCTTTTTTACGCATAGTAGACCACCTCTATACATTTTATTGTTCCTACTGAATTAAAAACAGGTATAGAAAAACGTGTTATATGGTTTATAGGTTTATATTTAATAAAAAGCACTACTAAACGCCAATAAAAAAAACCGTTATATGGTAGTGCTATTTACGCTGTTAAAATATTGTATATTACTTCCAAATGGCGGTTTGTTGGAGGTCAACGTCGCCATGAAGTACATCATATACAATAAATTTCCTTACATTGGGTTCTTGTCAAAAAAAGTCGTCTATCTGCAATAGATAAGTACGTCCACCAATGTGGTTTTATAAATCATATAGATAGAATAACAGAAGCATGTAAACAGAGAAATAAATCTGTTTATATGCTTTTTTGGCTATTCAGAACTTTTTTACAAAGTTTATTTATCAGTAATGCAACAAATCCCCCTTTCACATTGGGACTAAGAGTGAAAGGAGATAAACGAGCAAGGCTCACTTCCTTTCCTAGACAGAAAGGGGGTGAGAAACATGAAACCATCTTCTTTTCAGACCACAATAGAAAATCAGTTTGACTATATCTGTAAACGTGCTATGGAAGACGAGCGAAAGAATTATATGCTTTATCTTTCAAGGATTGCAAAGCGTGAGGTGTCCTTTTCGGATGTTGGCGATTATCTTGTTAGCCAGTTTGCGACAACAGATAACTATTCAACTGACTTTCAGATTTTTACACTCAATGGGTTATCAGTAGGCGTTGAAAATGATTTGTTGAGTGAAGCATTACGTGAGTTGCCAGACAAGAAACGTGAAATTCTACTGCTGTTTTACTTTATGGACATGAGCGATTCAGAAATTGCAGACCTGTTGAAATTGAACCGTTCTACTGTCTATCGGCATAGAACCAGTGGACTAGCCTTAATTAAAAAGTTTATGGAGGAATTTGAAGAATGAAAACACAATATCCTATGATTCCCTTTCCTCTCATTGTAAAGGCAACAGATGGCGATACCGAAGCGATTAACCAGATTCTACATCATTACAGAGGGTACATAACGAAGCGTTCCCTACGACTTATGAAAGATGAATATGGCAATCAAAGTATGGTCGTTGATGAAGTCTTACGTGGAAGAATGGAAACCAGACTGATTACAAAGATTTTGTCATTTGAAATTAAGTAATATCCTCTCTCCTTTCGTGGAAGCGTGCTAAACCATTCCACGCTTCCCGAACAGGGAGGTTTGTTATTCCATCAAAGCATATTGAGCTTTCAATGTGTTTTGATAGGCTAACGAGCCATTGTTCTTTGAAAACTGAATAAAAGTAATTGAATACGTTTCGATAAGAAAAGAGCCAACGGAACTAACCGCCATGACCTATCTTATAAAGATAGCGAGCGATTCATGTTAGTGATCCGAGAAGCAATCTTTAGCAGGATTGCCTGCAACGACATTCTTATCGTGATAATGATACTCCCATACAGTCAATAGTCCGAGCGTGATAAAACCGTCGCAGGCAATGAGTATGGCTACATGAGAACCATGCAGGGGTGGAACTCCCGTGAGCTTTGCTAAAGCTGTTCGATTGCTGGTAAAACAACTTTTATGAAATCCAAATAAGTGATTTGGAAAGGAGGATTTTATGAAGCAGACTGACATTCCTATTTGGGAACGTTATACCCTAACCATTGAAGAAGCGTCAAAATATTTTCGTATTGGCGAAAACAAGCTACGACGCTTGGCAGAGGAAAATAAAAATGCAAATTGGCTGATTATGAATGGCAATCGTATTCAGATTAAACGAAAACAATTTGAAAAAATTATAGATACATTGGACGCAATCTAGCGTCGCCAAAGGGTCTTGTATATGATAAAATAGTATTAAGTCGTATCAAGGCTCTTTCCATAAAGGAAAGGAGCAAATGCCATGTCAGAAAAAAGACGTGACAATAAAGGTCGAATCTTAAAGACTGGAGAGAGCCAACGAAAAGACGGAAGATACTTATACAAATATATAGATTCATTTGGAGAACCGCAATTTGTTTACTCGTGGAAACTTGTGGCTACAGACCGAGTACCAGCAGGAAAGCGTGATTGTATCTCACTTAGAGAGAAAATCGCAGAGTTACAGAAAGACATTCATGATGGTATTGATGTTGTAGGAAAGAAAATGACACTCTGCCAGCTTTACGCAAAACAGAACGCTCAAAGACCAAAGGTTAGAAAAAACACTGAAACTGGACGCAAATATCTTATGGATATTTTGAAGAAAGACAAGTTAGGTGTAAGAAGTATTGACAGTATTAAGCCATCAGACGCTAAAGAATGGGCTATTAGAATGAGTGAAAATGGTTATGCTTATCAAACCATCAATAACTACAAACGTTCTTTAAAGGCTTCATTCTATATTGCTATACAAGATGATTGTGTTCGGAAGAATCCATTTGACTTTCAACTGAAAGCAGTTCTTGATGATGATACTGTCCCTAAGACCGTACTAACAGAAGAACAGGAAGAAAAACTGTTAGCCTTTGCAAAAGCTGATAAAACCTACAGCAAAAATTATGATGAAATTCTGATACTCTTAAAAACAGGTCTTCGTATTTCAGAGTTTGGTGGTTTGACACTTCCAGATTTAGATTTTGAGAATCGTCTTGTCAATATAGACCATCAGCTATTGAGAGATACTGAAATTGGGTACTACATTGAAACACCAAAGACCAAAAGTGGCGAACGTCAAGTTCCTATGGTTGAAGAAGCCTATCAAGCATTTAAGCGAGTGTTAGCGAATCGAAAGAATGATAAGCGTGTTGAGATTGATGGATATAGTGATTTCCTCTTTCTTAATAGAAAGAACTATCCAAAAGTGGCAAGTGATTACAACGGCATGATGAAAGGTCTTGTTAAGAAATACAATAAGTATAACGAGGATAAATTGCCACACATCACTCCACATAGTTTGCGACATACATTCTGTACCAACTATGCAAATGCAGGAATGAATCCAAAGGCATTACAGTACATTATGGGACATGCTAATATAGCCATGACGCTGAACTATTACGCACATGCAACATTCGATTCTGCAATGGCAGAAATGAAACGCTTGAATAAAGAGAAGCAACAGGAGCGTCTTGTTGCTTAGTAGTACAAATGAATTTACTACTTATTTACCACTTCTGACAGCTAAGACATGAGGAAATATGCAAAGAAACGTGAAGTATCTTCCTACAGTAAAAATACTCGAAAGCACATAGAATAAGGCTTTACGAGCATTTAAGAAAATATAAAAAGATAATTAGAAATTTATACTTTGTTTAGTAAAAAAATATTTACAAAGTCAACCTCGCTTTTTTATTTCTAGGCTCGGGAAAAAAATGATTTACAAAATCATTTTTTTCTGCTATACTATCCTAAGCAAAGGTTTTTAATGTCATCCCGTGAGGTGACGAAGACGCAGAAATATTTAAAACTCTTTAAAGTCTAGATTTTAAAGAAGTCTTACTCTGAGGGCCTATTGCTGTAAAATAATGGGCTCTTTTTTGATGCCCAAAAGTGAGGTTTATATGAAACAAGAATCAACTGTTGATTTGTTACTAGACGTTGACCAACGTCCTTCGGCTGGAAAAGGAATTCTCCTTAGTTTCCAACACGTTTTCGCCATGTTTGGGGCGACTATCTTGGTACCATTAATTTTGGGAATGCCTGTATCTGTTGCCCTTTTTGCTTCAGGTGTTGGAACACTCATCTACATGATTTCAACTGGTTTTAAAGTTCCAGTTTATCTAGGTTCTTCATTTGCCTTTATCACAGCTATGTCACTTGCTATGAAAGAAATGGGTGGTGATGTATCTGCTGCTCAAACAGGGGTTATCTTGACTGGTTTAGTCTATGTCCTTGTGGCTGCTGGTGTCCGCTTTGCAGGTACAAAATGGATTGATAAACTCTTGCCACCAATCATCATCGGACCTATGATCATCGTTATCGGTCTTGGACTTGCAGGTTCAGCTGTTACCAATGCAGGTCTTGTAGCGGACGGAAATTGGAAAAATGCTCTGGTAGCCGTTGTTACGTTCTTGATTGCTGCCTTTATCAATACAAAAGGAAAAGGCTTCCTACGAATCATTCCTTTCCTCTTTGCCATTATCGGTGGTTACCTCTTCGCACTAACTCTTGGCTTGGTTGACTTTACGCCTGTCCTAGAAGCTAACTGGTTTGAAATTCCTGGTTTCTACTTGCCATTTAACACAGGTGGTGCCTTTAAAGAGTACAATCTTTACTTTGGTCCAGAAACCATCGCTATCTTGCCAATCGCTATCGTAACAATTTCTGAACACATCGGAGACCATACTGTTTTGGGTCAAATCTGTGGCCGTCAATTCTTGAAAGAACCGGGTCTTCACCGTACTCTTCTTGGTGACGGTATCGCAACTTCTGTTTCTGCCTTCCTTGGTGGACCAGCCAATACAACTTACGGAGAAAATACAGGAGTTATCGGTATGACTCGTATCGCTTCTGTCTCAGTCATCCGTAACGCTGCCTTCATCGCAATTGCCCTTAGCTTCCTTGGTAAATTCACTGCTTTGATTTCAACCATTCCAAACGCTGTACTTGGTGGTATGTCAATCCTTCTCTATGGGGTTATCGCCAGCAACGGTTTGAAAGTTTTGATTAAAGAACGTGTTGATTTTGCTCAAATGCGAAATCTCATCATCGCAAGTGCTATGTTGGTGCTTGGACTTGGAGGAGCTATCCTTAAACTTGGTCCAGTTACCCTTTCAGGTACTGCCCTATCAGCCATGACAGGAATCATCTTGAACTTGATCTTGCCATACGAAAATAAAGACTAAGAGTCTAAACACCAAATCCGCTCAGACAACTGAGTGGATTTTTTCGTACACTATAATACAAATATCTGTAAATTGTTAAAATCAAAAAACGTATAATATCAGGTATTCTAAAACCTTGATACTATACGTTTTATCATAGAAATTTTTACTTCATTTTCTCATCAAATGAGATTTGCATCAATCCCTTATCTTACTTGCGTTTCTTCTTCGCTTTTTTCATTTTGTTAGCCATACGTTTCATAGACTGTTTCATGGCAAATTCACCGATTTTACCTTTTAGTCCGCCACCAAACATTTGACTCATATCTGGCATTCCCGCTCCTCCGAGAGCTGACAAGTCAGGCATACCACCTTGTCCCATCATTCCTTCAAGGGCAGACATATCCATTCCTCCCATATTTGGCATATTTTTAGGAAGGTTGTTTGGATTGATTCCCATTTGCTTCATCATTTTGTTCATATCTCCAGACATAACACCCTGCATGAGCTGTTTAGCCTGGTTAAAGTCCTTGATGAATTTATTGACTTCTACAAAAGTATTTCCAGAACCTGCGGCAATACGACGGCGACGGCTTGGATTTAACAAATCTGGGTTTTCACGTTCTTCAGGTGTCATGGAAGACACAATGGCACGTTTACGCGCAATCTGACGCTCATCCACCTTCATGTTTTGAAGGGCTGGATTGTTGGCCATACCTGGAATCATCTTGAGCAAGTCTTCCATCGGCCCCATGTTTTGCACCTGATCCAGCTGATCAATGAAATCATTGAAATCAAAGGTGTTTTCGCGCATCTTCTCAGCCATTTCAAGGGCTTTTTGCTCATCGTATTCTTGAGAAGCTTTCTCAATCAAAGTGAGCATATCCCCCATGCCAAGGATACGACTAGACATGCGGTCTGGGTGGAAGGTTTCAATGTCCGTAATCTTTTCACCTGTACCAGTGAACTTGATTGGTTTTCCAGTAATGTGACGAACAGATAGAGCTGCACCACCACGAGTATCGCCGTCAATCTTGGTAAGGATCACCCCAGTCACTTCCAACTGAGCATTAAACTCACGCGCAACATTGGCTGCTTCCTGACCAATCATAGCATCAACCACAAGGAGAATTTCGTTTGGTCGAGCTAGTGCTTTCACGTCACGAAGTTCATTCATCAAAAGCTCATCAATCTGCAAACGACCTGCCGTATCAATCAAGACATAGTCGTTATGATTGGCTTGGGCTTGTTCCAAACCTTGACGTACAATCTCAACAGCTGGAACATCTGTTCCAAGTGCAAAGACAGGCACATCAATCTGTTGACCCAGTGTCTTCAGCTGATCAATGGCAGCAGGACGGTAAATATCCGCCGCAATCATCAAAGGACGGGCATTTTCTTCCTTCTTGAGTTTGTTGGCCAATTTACCAGCAAAGGTTGTTTTACCAGCCCCCTGCAAACCGACCATCATGATGATGGTAGGAATCTTAGGTGACTTGATAATCTCAGCCGTATCAGAACCTAAAACAGCTGTCAATTCCTCATCAACGATTTTGATAATCTGTTGCGCAGGATTAAGTGTATCAATGACCTCATGCCCGACGGCACGCTCACGAACTTTCTTGATAAAATCCTTTACAACAGGCAAGGCAACGTCGGCCTCAAGCAAGGCCAAGCGAATTTCTTTGGTTGCTTCTTGGACATCAGCCTCAGAGATTTTTCCTTTTTTACGTAGATTTTTAAAGACGTTCTGCAAACGTTCTGTTAAACTTTCAAATGCCATTTTTCTTCCTCTTATTCTCTATTATCAATGCTTGTTAAAATTTCTATCTGCTCCTGCAGAAAGTCATCCTTGGGATAGCGCTCCAAAATCTGATCAAAAATCTGACTGCGGACAATGTAGTCCGAGTACATGTGCAACTTCATCTCATAATCTTCCAGAATCTTTTCTGTCCGCTTGATATTATCATAGACAGCCTGACGACTGACACCAAACTCCTCGGCAATCTCAGCAAGGCTGTAATCATCAGCGTAGTAGAGCTCGATATAATTCATTTGCTTATCTGTCAAAAGCGCCGCATAAAATTCAAAGAGCGCATTCATACGATTGGTTTTTTCGATTTCCATAACTTTTATTATACCAAAAAATAGACCAATCTACCACACTAGGGAGCCAATCCAAGAAGATAGCTAGCTAAATTTGAAAAAGACATGAGCCTAGCCCCAAGTAATTTCCAATTGATAGCTTGCAAAGGGTAGCCCCTCTTGATTTTGTAGTTGATAATCTAGTTCAATCTTTTGCCCATCTACTTGATAATGGTTCGTTTGGATGATAAACTCCTGCATACCCATAGGTGTAGGAATATAGGCCAAACTATCGCTATCCTTTAGAAAGCGCATAATGGTCTTGGGATTGGAAAATCGACTCATCACAAGTTCTTGACCATGAAATTTAATCACTACTTTTTCCTTTTCCTCATTATAAAAAAGCAGGTAGCTATAATCTCCTTTTTCATGCACTTCCACGTCATAAAGCTGGTCAATCACTTCCAACTGCTCATCAAACTGAATCGTATTTCGCATCCGAATCTTCACATCAGGTCCTCTTTCTTGTCTCTTGTCCTACTATTTTACCAAAAACTCTAGCTTTTTGCTATAATGGTCATATGAACGAAAAAGTATTCCGTGACCCTGTTCACAACTACATCCATGTCAATAATCAAATCATCTATGACTTGATCAATACAAAAGAATTTCAACGTTTGCGCCGTATCAAGCAACTGGGAACTTCCAGTTATACCTTCCACGGTGGAGAACACAGTCGCTTCTCCCATTGTCTAGGAGTCTATGAAATTGCACGACGTATCACGGAGATTTTTGAAGAAAAATATCCTGAAGAATGGAATCCTGCCGAATCTCTCTTGACCATGACCGCTGCTCTCCTACATGACCTTGGACATGGTGCTTACTCCCACACTTTTGAACATCTCTTTGATACAGACCATGAAGCCATTACTCAGGAGATTATTCAAAGTCCTGAGACGGAGATTCACCAAGTTCTGCTACAAGTGGCGCCAGACTTTCCAGAAAAGGTTGCCAGTGTCATAGACCATACCTACCCTAACAAGCAGGTCGTGCAGCTCATTTCTAGTCAGATTGATGCAGATCGCATGGACTATCTCTTGCGCGACTCCTATTTTACAGGAGCATCCTATGGGGAATTTGACCTGACTCGCATTCTCCGAGTCATTCGCCCTATCGAAAATGGGATCGCCTTTCAGCGCAATGGCATGCATGCTATCGAAGACTACGTCCTCAGTCGTTACCAGATGTACATGCAGGTTTATTTCCACCCAGCAACACGGGCTATGGAAGTTCTCCTACAGAATCTCCTCAAGCGCGCCAAGGAACTTTATCCTGAGGACAAGGACTTCTTTGCACGAACATCCCCACATCTCCTGCCTTTCTTTGAAAAAAATGTGACCTTGACTGACTATCTGGCTCTGGATGATGGTGTGATGAATACCTACTTCCAGCTCTGGATGACCAATCCTGATAAGATTCTTGCAGACTTGTCGCAACGCTTTGTCAACCGCAAGGTCTTTAAATCCATTACTTTTTCACAAGAGGATCAAGACCAACTCGCCAGCATGAGAAAATTAGTTGAGGATATCGGCTTTGATCCCTACTACTACACAGCCATTCATAAGAACTTTGACCTCCCTTATGATATCTATCGTCCTGAATCTGAAAATCCACGGACACAGATTGAGATTTTACAAAAAAATGGTCAACTGGCCGAACTCTCTAGCCTGTCTCCTATCGTCCAATCACTTGCTGGCAGTCGCCACGGAGATAATCGTTTCTATTTTCCAAAAGAAATGTTGGACCAAAACAGTATCTTTGCTAGCATTACCCAGCAATTTTTACACTTGATTGAGAACGATCATTTTACTCCAAATAAAAACTAGAAGAGGAAATTTATGAGTATTAAACTAATCGCCGTCGATATCGACGGAACCCTAGTCAATAGCCAAAAGGAGATTACGCCTGAAGTCTTTTCTGCCATCCAAGATGCCAAAGAAGCTGGTGTCAAAGTCGTCATTGCAACTGGCCGCCCCATCGCAGGTGTTGCCAAACTTCTGGACGACTTGCAGTTGAGAGACGAGGGTGACTATGTTGTGACCTTCAATGGTGCCCTTGTCCAAGAAACTGCTACAGGACATGAGATTATCAGCGAATCCTTGACCTATGAGGATTATCTGGATATGGAATTTCTCAGCCGTAAGCTCGGTGTCCACATGCACGCTATTACTAAAGACGGTATCTATACTGCCAATCGCAATATCGGAAAATACACGGTGCACGAATCAACCCTCGTCAGCATGCCCATCTTCTACCGTACACCTGAAGAAATGGCTGGCAAGGAAATCGTCAAGTGTATGTTCATAGATGAGCCAGAAATTCTCGATGCTGCGATTGAAAAGATACCAGCAGAATTTTACGAACGCTACTCCATCAACAAATCTGCTCCTTTCTACCTCGAACTCCTTAAAAAGAATGTGGACAAAGGTTCAGCCATCACTCACCTAGCTGAAAAACTCGGATTGACCAAAGATCAAACCATGGCTATCGGTGACGAAGAAAATGACCGTGCCATGCTGGAAGTCGTTGGCAACCCTGTAGTCATGGAAAACGGAAATCCAGAAATCAAAAAAATCGCCAAATACATCACCAAAACAAATGACGAATCTGGCGTTGCCCATGCCATCCGTACATGGGTACTGTAAAAGGGTATGAATAGACGAAAACCGCTCAGCTGAGCGGTTTTTGATGTCTAATTACTGCCCCCTGCAGGAATCGAACCTGCAACTACTCCTTAGGAGGGAGTTGTTATATCCATTGAACTAAGGGAGCTAGATAAAAACTCTGCTGAAAAGCAGAGTTTTTTAGTCGAATTAACGACGGATTTCTTTGATACGAGCTGCTTTACCTTGAAGAGCACGCAAGTAGTACAATTTCGCACGACGTACTTTACCGTAACGAACAACTTCGATCTTTTCAACACGTGGAGTGTGGATTGGGAAGATACGCTCAACACCTACACCGTTAGAGATTTTACGAACTGTGTAGTTTTCTGAGATGCCAGCACCTTTACGTGCAATAACAACACCTTCAAAAATCTGGATACGTTCACGGTTACCTTCGACAACTTTCGCGTGTACACGAACAGTGTCACCAGGACGGAATGATGGGATATCTGTACGAAGTTGACCTTCAGTCAAGCTTTGGATTAATGGATTCATTTTATTCTCCTATCTTTGTCAATCTTGAGGAATCTTCCTCAGCGGATAAACTGTATTTTTGTGCGTCCATTACACACAAGATACAGTTTACCAAATTTCCACCAAAAAGTAAAGAAATTTATAGCAGAATTCCTAAAAAAATCGCAACCAAACCACCTAGGTAGGTCAAAGTCAGGTAAGAATAAAAGACCTTCTTATCACTTAACAGTCTTTGAAGTTCGTCATTCAAGGTCGAAAAAGTTGTCAAACCTCCGCAAAATCCTGTTGCTAAAATGGCATAGACTTCCTTAGATTCCACATGATTGTAGAATAAGCCAATCAAAAAACAACCTAGAAGATTGGCTATGAGCGTTCCCAAGGGCAATTTAGATGCTTGATTATAGCGGGAAAAGAAATAGCGCACTAAAGCTCCGAAACCACAAGCAATTGCAAGATAGACCATTACCATTTCTTCCTCCCCAGACAATAGGCCAAGAGCAGGCCACCACCAATGCTCAAAAGCAAATACAGGACTAAACTAAGATAACGCCCTGTATCAAGCAGTTTCACAGCATCAAGCATGAGACTGGAAAAAGTTGTCAGCCCCCCACAAAAACCAGTCCCCAGAGCTAAAATAACGCCTTTACTGGTTCCCTTATAGACCAAATAGCCCTTAACAAGATAAACTAGGCAGAAAATTCCCAGATAGTTGACAAAGAGAGTGCCCCAAGGAAAATCTGGACTAACTGGTAACCAAGTAGAAACCATGTAGCGAACCAGTCCGCCCAACATGGCAGCTAGAAAAATCCCTAGCGAATAAAATCGTTCTTTTTTCATTTGATGTTTTGATCCTGATAATCACGCGAACGTTTGAGTATGTCCGAAAACGTTGCGACAATAGTCTCCTGATAGCGCTTGTCCTCTACACGACTCCTAACTTTTTCAAAAATAACTGTTTCTCTCTTGGTATCTAAAATCGGTTTACCCGAAGCTTTCTTATAAGTCACAACCTCTTCAACTAAGTGCATTCGTTCTTCCAACAGTTTGACAATTTGGTCGTCTATTTGATCAATTTCTTGACGAATACTATCTAAATCCATACAGTCTCCTCCTTTATTTGAATTATTGTATCAAAAAGCCATCAAATAGGCTAGTAAAATCCCAAGTCACGATAAGAAAAATGCACTGATTGTTTGCATCAGCGCACGTTTATGCTTATCCTACTTTAGCAGCCAATTCTTCTGCGAATTGTTCCAAGCGTTCAATGTCTTCTTCCTCAGCAGAAAGATCAACTTTAACACACTCTGAACCTTTTTCTGCTCCTGTTGACACAAAAACACGGTCAAAGTCATCGACAGCCTTACAGAATTCATCGTAGAAGGTGTCACCTGAACCAACCACTCCGTAGATTTTGCCATTCAAGTTGAGGTCTGCTAGGTCTTCGTAGAAGTCCATCATCTCATCTGGCAATTCACCATCACCATAAGTATAGGTCGCAACGATAGCGATGTCAGCTTCCAAGAAGTCTGAAGCGTCAACGGTTGTACATTCATCAACATCGACATCCAAGCTCAAGTCACGTAATTTGTCTGCTACAATATCTGCAATTTCTTCGGTATTACCGGTCATACTGGCAAATACAATTTTTGCTAATGCCATATCGTCCTCCTCAATTTATCTTTCTCCATTATATCACATCTTTTTCATTTTAAAAATAAAAATTCTTGTGCTACAATGAAATGAGAAAGAATTGAGGTTATTTATGGACATTTGCCATCAAATTTTAGAAAAAATCAAAGAATACGACACGATTATCATTCACCGTCATATGAAACCAGACCCAGATGCTTTGGGAAGTCAAGTGGGCTTGAAAGCTCTTCTCAAACATCATTTTCCAGAAAAAACCATCAAAGCCGTTGGTTTTGATGAACCAACTCTAACTTGGATGGCTGAGATGGATCTTGTTGAAGATAGTGTCTACCAAGGGGCACTTGTTATCGTCTGTGATACGGCGAATACTGCTCGTATCGATGATAAGCGCTATCGTCAAGGTGAATTTCTCATTAAGATTGACCACCATCCAAATGATGATGTATACGGTGACATATCTTGGGTAGATACTAGTTCAAGTAGCGCTAGTGAGATGATTACCCTATTTGCCCAAACAACCCAGCTGGCCTTGTCAGATCGCGCTGCTGAGTTGCTCTTTGCAGGAATTATTGGTGATACAGGCCGCTTCCTTTATCCTTCTACGACTGCACGGACTCTTCGCCTGGCTGCTTATTTGAGAGAACATAACTTTGACTTTGCGGCTCTCACTCGCAAAATGGACACTATGAGTTACAAAATTGCTAAACTTCAAGGCTACATCTATGACCATCTGGAAGTGGATGAAAATGGTGCTGCTCGCGTTATCCTGAGTCAAGAAGTCTTGAAACAATTTAATGTTACTGATGCTGAAACTGCAGCCATTGTCGGTGCACCTGGACGTATTGACAGCGTCAGTCTCTGGGGAATTTTTGTAGAGCAGGCTGATGGCCACTACCGTGTTCGCTTACGCAGTAAAATCCATCCTATCAATGAAATTGCCAAGGAACATGATGGTGGAGGCCACCCTCTAGCAAGTGGTGCTAATTCCTATAGCCTAGAAGAAAACGAAATCATCTACCAAAAGTTAAAAAACTTGCTTAAAAACTGATAAAATACTTGCCAAACTTTTCAGAATCTGATAGACTAGTATGGTAACAATCTATGGCTCGCAAAGAGACCATGGCAGAAAGGAAATATTGCAAAATGAAAAAAGATATCCATCCAGAATATCGCCCAGTTGTCTTCATGGACACAACTACTGGTTACCAATTCCTTAGCGGTTCAACAAAACGCTCTAACGAAACAGTTGAGTTCGAAGGCGAAACTTACCCATTGATCCGTGTGGAAATTTCATCAGACTCACACCCATTCTACACTGGACGTCAAAAGTTCACTCAAGCAGATGGACGCGTGGATCGTTTCAACAAAAAATACGGTCTCAAATAATGATAAAAAGACAGCTTCGGCTGTTTTTTTTGTTTCTTGAAATCAACTGCTGTTTTCATGTTCCAGACTCAAAAGTATAGAGTTTTTTCTTGCCTAAAAAATATAAAAGATATATACTAGCTATATATAGTATAGATTGGAGATATACCATGACGACATCACTTACTAAGCAATACAATTTTAAAATCAATGAGTCATCAATGGAACAAGCTAGAGCTATCATCAAAGAAAAAGGAATGACTATGACGGATGCTATTAGTCTTTTTATCGAGCAAATTGTTCTCGAACAGGATTTACCAATAAAAACCGCAGAAGATTTACACCGTGAACGATTGATTCAGGAGCTACAAGCCCAATCTGAACGCGCCTTAAGAGAATATGAATCCGGGCAAGGAACTTCCCTAGATGACATGAGGCTACGATATGACTTATAAAGTGATTCTATCTACTGAAGTGAGTCAAGCAATTGACAGTATCCATAACTACATCAGCACTGTTCTTTTATCACCCCAGTCGGCTAAGAATACTGTAGCCAGAATTTTAGACAGCTTAAAAAGTTTAGAAATCTTTCCTGAAGCAGGTTTTGACGCTGATGAGAAAATCGGACTAAAAATCAACAGTAAGTACCCAACACGAGGAAAAATTATAGGGCAATATATCTTGCTTTACTTTATCGATCAAACTCAAAAAACTGTTTTTCTTTCCCACTTATTCCACACCAAAAGTGACTATGTTACCTTGCTACAAAGCAAAAATAATAAATCATTTTAATGCCCACCACTCTCTTAATAACCTTGTACTTAGTCTTCGTTTTAACTAAAAACTCAAAAAACTTTGCACTCTAGCTAGCCACACAATAGCTTCCAGAGTACAAAGTTTTTTTATTAGAGCAGATTTACTCTTCCTTATCTTGATTCTCAGTTCCTTACCAATAAAAAACTAAGCCTAGGACAATCTCCAAAGCTTAGTTTGATCTAGTTTCTTAATTTCCGGCGTAATATTTTTGAATTCCTTTAATAATACCTTCAACCAACTTATCTTGGTATTGTTCACTACGGATTCGTTGGTTTTCTTCTGAATTATCCATATAACCCAACTCTAATAACACAGCAGGTTTCGCAGTCTCACGAAGAACAGCGAAGGTGGCTTGCAAAAGCCCAGCATCTCTAGCTCCTGTCTCGGTCAAGAGAGATGAATGAAGATCAGCTGCCAAACGATTACTTTCACTTATACGGTCTGGATTATTGTGCCAGTATTGGTTAATCTTGCTCGGGTAACCTGCATCTTCCTTATAAGAATAAGTCTGTATTCCCAGATTCAGTGTTGTGTCATTCCCAGTAGCATTAAAATGAATACTAATAAAGAAGTCTGCATTCGTTTTATTTACCATACGAGAACGCTCCGTCACAAAGTCAACATCCACATCACTATCACGAGATGTTAGAACTGTATAGCCAAGTTCTTCTAAACGTTTCCGTAATTTACGAGAGACCTGTAGATTCAAATCTTTTTCAGCTATTCCATAATAGTAAGCACCCGAATCACGTCCACCATGCCCAGGATCTAGGAAGATAGTTTTAGTATAGCGCCCCTTTTCAAATCCTTTTGGAAGTTCTTGCACCCATTTACCATTATCTTTGAAAAAATGACTACTTCCATCAATAGTATAAGTTCCAGTGACATAAACGCCATCTTCTTTAAGATAATACCAAGCTTTATAATCTGGATCATAAAGCCACTCTTTGTGAGCCATGTAGCCACCAGATTTTAGATAGTAAGAGCCAATCCATTGCTGTTCAGCATAGTGCCCACCTGCCTTGAGATAAAACCAGCTAGAGTAGTTCGGATCGTACACCCATTCTTTATCTGCCATAGCCCCACTGGACTTCAGATAATAATTTCCCTTCCAGGTATTAGCCATCATGACACCATTTTGATCAAATGCATACCATTTACCATTGATTTGACTCCATTGGTTAGACAGATATTTTCCTGAACCATTGGCGTAGTACCACTTGTTAGCCATCTGATACCAGCTATTTTCAAGTAAGTAACCATTCTTATCAAATAGGTAGCCATCATAAAGAGTATCTGTAAATTTGACACCCGTTTGACTATAATAAGTCCACTTCCCGTCTTCTTTTACCCAACCAGTTTGTAGCTTAGACTCAGTAGGAAGAGTTGGCTGGTTTTCTGTAGCTGCTTGAGAAGCATTTGCAGAGCTAGTAGTTGAACTAGCGATAGAGTTATTCGTAGGATGACTAGCATCATTAGCTAAAACTGTTTGGCTAGTAAATCCAAGAAGAGCTAGAGCAAGAATCGTAAATTTCTTATATGATTTCATTTATTTAACCTTTCTAGGGGAATGGAATCCCTGTGTTATTGAGTTCTTTGACTTCCTTGATGAAGGAAGATTTGTTCTACATCCTCTAAACTATAATTTATATGTTGCCATGGAGTGTTCAGCTTATTTAAAGATGTGAAACCTAAAAAGCATGACTAAGTGGGAACCTTAAAAATTCAATTTCTGAGCACCTAATCTCGCTTCAGATAGTTATCGAACAAGTCGAGTAGATTCATTAAAATCATCTATTTATATTATACACCAAATTTAAGAAAAATTTTTGCTAACATCTAAATTTAAAATAAATCTAGTCCCTAGCTATACCGAATTTTAGTTTACTCTGCCCAGTAGAGATGTTATAATAAAAATAGGAGGACACAAAATGAACAATAAAACTAAAAAGTTCACACTTGCTACAGTTTTAGTACTTTCCTTGTTAGGAGCTGGAACTCTTACATCACAATCAGTAGCTGCTAATGATAGGCTGGTTTCCACTCAAGCAATCAATGGTCAATCCTACAATATCTTAAACTCTGAGGTCACTAGTGCTTCTTCTGGTACTACTCTAGTTGGGATTGAAGGGACTTTCTTAACGCCAGATAAACAGGCTATCTTAGACCGTATCAATGCCATTCGAAAAGAGGCAGCAGATGAAGGTCTAGTTACTAGCTATGTTCCTATCAAATGGTCAACTGCACTAGAAAAAACAGCCTTCGTTCGTGCAGCAGAAGCTTCGATCACCATTGATCACACACGCTTGTCTAGCAAGGATATTTGGACTTCCTGGCCTGCAGGAAATTTCTCCCTTTCAGAAAATTTGGCTTGGAACTACAATGGATTTATGAAGGCCATCCAGCAATGGTATGATGAAAAAGCCGATTATGTTAAATCTCGTAGTGGTGTCAGTGTTACAGGTCAAACTGGACACTATAAATCCTTAATTGATCCAAAGCTGACCTATATGGGGCTTGCAGCCTTTGAAAACCCTGTCACTCAAAATGGATGGATTACCGTTGCACAAAGTTTCGGAACAGCATCTGGTGGCTCTGAAGAATTAGCTGGTGGTTATGGAAAGGCCATTCAATACACAGAAGCAAATTCTTCTCAGATTCAAACATTTGCGACTAAGGCAAATCTTTTTGACAAAGACTTGAAGGCTATCGGAACTCATAAAACCAAAACTGCAAATACAAATTCAAGTCAGAAACTAGACGATGAGACCAATGACCCTGCCGAATTTCTTAATCGACTAAGAAGTTGGTTCAATCATTCTCAATACTTCGGAAGTTGGATTCAATCAAACGGACGTTGGTGGTTTAAACACAATGACGGCTCATACACGAGTAATGGGTGGGAAAAAATAAATAGAACTTGGTATCGCTTTGACAACTCTGGTTGGATGCAAACAGGCTGGGTGAAAGACGGTAGCTGGTACTATCTCGACGGTTCAGGCGCTATGAAGACTGGTTGGCTCAAAGATAACGGTAGCTGGTACTACCTTCAAGATTCAGGTGCTATGAAAACAGGTTGGATGAAAGTATCTGGCAAATGGTACTATGCCTATAGCTCTGGTGCCCTAGCAATCAATACGACGACCCCTGACGGCTACCGTGTCAATGACAATGGGGAATGGGTAGGATAATTTAACACACCAAAAAGACTCTATACTATCTTATAGTGAGTAATCTTCACTTTCAGATAGTATAGAGATTTTTATTTACCTAGTATAGCTCTTATCTTAGGCGTTTATAACAAACTGAAACAAGAACAAGACAAAAGTACCTCGTAAAAAGTACTGCAAGTTGCTAATACCTTTTTGAGGTGCTTTTTGATATGAGCCCATATTTTTCAATAGGATTGTACTCAGGTGAGTAGGGAGGAAGAGGTAAAAGTTTATGCCCAAACTCTTCACACAAGAGTTCTATCCTAGCCATTCTATTGGAATCTTGCATTATCCATAATAATAACTGATGGTTTGTTTAATGTTGGTAAGAGAAACTTCTGAAACCAAGCTTCAAAAAAGTCGCTCGTCATCCTCTCTTCGTAGATCATTGGAGCGATTAACTCACCATTTGTTAGCCCTGCAACCAAAGAAATCCTCTGATATCTTCTTCCAGATACTTTGCCTCTTATTAACTGACCTTTTAAAGAGCGACCATACTCTCGATAAAAATAAGTATCGAATCCTGTTTCATCAATATAAACAGGTGCTAGGTGCTTTAAACTATTAAATTTTTTAAGAAATAAAGCTACTTTTTCTGGGTCTTGTTCATGGATAGTATAGTACTTCATGGTTACCGAACAAGTCTAATGAAAAAATTCTGATGATAGTTCTAAATCTCAATAACCGCTTGGGTTCCATGATCCAACTCCAGCAAGACATCTATACTTGTCTAGAAAATCCTGCCCTGAATAAGGAGATGTAAATATTGCTTTCCTCCAAAATGGTCATAGTTTTGTTGGCAAATCTAACATATCACGGATAAATTAACAAGTGATTTCTGAATTGCTAAACATTTTCTTTTCTTATAGCATATTTTCAGATTTTTCTCTTTGAGAAAGATATTTCCAAGAAAAACGTTCGTTTTTTTATCTATTTTCAAAAAATCCCAAAAACTGAATTGAAAGAATTTTTAGAAAATTTCTGTTTTTTCTTTACAGTGAAAAAAAATTCTGCTATAATAACTCATGTAATAAAATATGACAATAAAAGGAGAACGATATGACATCTGCTAAAGAATATATCCAAAGCGTGTTTGAAACTGTAAAAGCTCGTAACGGGCACGAGGCTGAATTCCTCCAAGCTGTTGAAGAATTTTTCAACACTTTAGAACCTGTATTTGAAAAACACCCTGAGTATATCGAAGAAAATATCTTGGCACGTATTACTGAACCAGAGCGCGTGATTTCTTTCCGTGTTCCTTGGGTTGACCGTGATGGAAAAGTTCAAGTAAACCGTGGCTACCGTGTTCAATTCAACTCAGCTGTTGGACCATACAAAGGCGGACTTCGTTTCCACCCAACTGTAAACCAAGGGATCTTGAAATTCCTCGGATTTGAACAAATCTTTAAAAATGTCTTGACTGGACTTCCTATCGGTGGAGGTAAAGGTGGATCAGACTTCGATCCTAAAGGTAAAACAGATGCCGAAGTGATGCGCTTCTGCCAAAGCTTCATGACTGAATTGCAAAAATACATCGGCCCATCACTTGACGTACCTGCTGGTGATATCGGTGTTGGTGGACGTGAGATTGGTTACCTTTATGGTCAATACAAACGCCTTAACCAATTTGATGCTGGTGTCTTGACTGGTAAACCTCTTGGATTTGGTGGTAGCTTGATTCGTCCAGAAGCAACTGGTTACGGTTTGGTTTACTACACTGAAGAAATGCTCAAAGCTAACGGTAACAGCTTTGCCGGTAAGAAAGTGGTTATTTCAGGTTCTGGTAACGTAGCCCAATACGCTCTTCAAAAAGCAACTGAACTTGGTGCAACTGTTATCTCTGTATCTGACTCAAATGGTTATGTCATCGATGAAAATGGTATCGACTTCGATCTTTTGGTTGATGTTAAAGAAAAACGTCGTGCTCGTTTGACTGAGTATGCAGCTGAAAAAGCAACTGCCACTTATCATGAAGGTTCTGTATGGACTTACGCTGGAAACTATGACATCGCTCTTCCATGTGCGACTCAAAACGAAATCAACGGTGAAGCAGCTAAACGTTTGGTTGCTCAAGGTGTTATCTGTGTATCTGAAGGTGCCAACATGCCAAGCGACCTTGATGCCATCAAAGTTTACAAAGAAAATGGTATCTTCTACGGACCTGCCAAAGCTGCCAACGCTGGTGGTGTAGCCGTTTCAGCTCTTGAAATGAGCCAAAATAGTCTTCGCCTCTCATGGACTCGTGAAGAAGTTGATAGACGTCTCAAAGACATCATGACAAACATCTTCAACACAGCTAAAACAACTTCAGAAACATATGGTCTTGATAAAGACTACCTTGCAGGAGCTAACATCGCTGCCTTTGAAAATGTAGCAAACGCTATGATTGCACAAGGTATTGTTTAAGATTCATTTGCTTAATCCTCAATCGCTTCGATTGGGGATTTTTATGTTGAGTTAAACAGTTGGAAAATTCTAATTAAATTTAATTAAAACCAAACAAATTGATTTCGGAATTCAAACCAATTTCTAACAATATTTTATAAAACTCGGTGGACTATTCTAAATTCAATCTATTTTATACTTTTCGAAAATCTCTTCAAACCACGTCAGCGTCGCCTTAGCGTAGGTATATGATACTGACTTCGTCAGCTCTATCTGCAACCTCAAAACGGTGTTTTGAGCTGACTTCGTCAGTTCTATCCACAACCTCAAAACGGTGTTTTGAGCTGACTTCGTCAGTTTCATCCACAACCTCAAAACAGTGTTTTGAGCTGACTTCGTCAGTTTCATCCACAACCTCAAAACAGTGTTTTGAGCAGCCTGCGGCTAGTTTGCTAGTTTGCACTTTGATTTTTATTGAGTATTACTTACTCGCCAACTTTTTTATACAAAAAGAAAAACCGCTACTCCTAAGAATAACGGTTTAATCATGTTTTTAAGCTACTAATGTAGTCGCTCTATTATTTAAGAGTAACAATTTGCTAATCTTATTTTCTCCCAGTATTAGTGGGTTAATTCCTCCATTTTCAACTTTGGCAGGAATTTGGTAGGTAAATTGATAATCCAAGATTATCTAAACTGTCTGTAATCTCTTCTGAAATTGTTGAATCACCTGAATAATACCAGTGACTATATGTATTCAACGTGGTTGACTTATCAGCATGTCCTAATCGATATGAAACATATAAGGTATCCTTATGCAATACATTTATAAGATAGGAAGCGTGACTATGTCTTAAACCTTTCCCCGTAATTTCTGGTACACCAGTAACCCTAGCATGCCTTTTTATTATCCTAGAAATTGTAGACTTACACAAGGGGGCACCAAAACGTGATATTACATAATCTTTATCATCATTCTTGATTTGAACTTCTCGCCATTTCTTAAGTATTGTAATCGTAAAATCATCTAAATCAATTTTACGATTCCCTGCTACTGTCTTTGTTTGTTGTTTAGCATACCATACACCGTTTTTATCTTTCTCAATTGTCGAATGAACATGAATCCATTTACGTTCAAAATCAATATCTTCCCATTTAAGAGCAATACCCTCACTAACTCTTAAACCAGTCATAAAATATAACCAGATCGTCATGTAATTATGGAGTCCTTCATACTCACTAATATCAAAAGAGTTTATTACCTTCTTAAATTCATCAAATGTCCAAAATTTTGTATCAGGGTGTTTTCCTCTAGGATTATCTAATCTTTTAAAAGGAACTCTATCAATATAACCCAATCTTTCTGCATAGCCCAGACACGCTTTAAATCTAGACCACATATTTTTAGCATAGTTACTAGAATACTTGTCTATAATAGCTAAGCGAAATCTTTCACAGTCAATAGTACTAATATCTGATAATTTTTTACTACCAAATTGCTTAATAAATAACTGATGATGTGGTAAAGCGGTCTGATAAGTTACAAATTGAACTTTTTGTTGATAATATTTTAAATAAATCTCTTCCATAAACTCTCTAAAAGTTAGAAAACTATTATTAATAGTAGAGTTCACAAATTCATGTTTTAAACGAAGTATCTCTTCATAAGCTTCCTTAAAAGAATTAAACGGTAGTCCCTGTTGATTTTTCCTTCCTTTCTTTTGAATTCTTTTCCCAGTTATTGGATCAACTCCTAATTCAATTTGAAAGTAAATTTTTCCTTTTGAATCTTTGTATACACCTTTATATTTCTTTGTCTTTGATATAACCATTTTTCTCACCTTCTATATCTGAAAAAGAAATACCAATTAAATTTTCTACAATATTTTTAGGAGCAATGCCTAACCTTTTATTATCGAAAGGTGAACATCCTAATTGTACCGCATTCTTATCATTTTTTCTAGCTTCTTCAAACTTTTTTACAGCAATTTTTTTTGCTTGTCTAATAATATTTCTCGATGTGTGCTCTGGAAAACCAATCGCAACTAAATCTTTATAGTTTACTGTTTCCATGATTTTACTACTTCCTTTCTTAGATTTTTTCACCTCCATGGCATGACTGATGAAGTCATCATAAGAATTTCACTTGCTGCTCTTTTACGGTGGCAGCCTGAACGGTCAGAAGTATCATTGTATATCATTTGTATCATGGCATATAAAGTATCGCTCTATTTTATTGATGGTTTTAAAATCGCTCTTATCATGGCGAGCCATTCAAATCTGCTCCACAAATGAGGAAAGTACCATTTTGGACTATTCAATTGTCAATGTGCTTTCTTAACCTACTACTTTTTGGTGTAATGGTTTTCTTTATTATCCACTCGACCTACAAGGTAGTCTAGACTTACCTTATAAAAATCTGCTAGTTTAATGAGATCATTTATAGAGATTAACCTACTACCAGCTTCCATTTTAGAATAAGCTGATCTTGTGCAATTCAAAACGATTTTCGCAATATATTCTTGTGTTAAATCATCATCTTCACGTAAATCTCTAATCCTTTTCAACATTTGTTGTCTCCTAAAACAAGTATAATATAGTTAATTTCATATATTTAAAAATGTGACAAATTGGCACATGAAACTATTCTATATATACTTTTTAGGAAATTGTTTACTCTAAATGCATCTCATTTTCCTTGCTAGATTTCGTATTTTTTGTTTTCTTGTAGTTCTTTAACGTACGATTAAACATCTCAAATAAATTTATAGCTTCTCTATGTTGTTCCTTCAGTTTTTCAATTCTTCCTTTATATACGTATAAATCTTTCTCTATTGTGTTTACTGATATCTTGACTTTAATATTATCTTCTAAATTTCCTGAACCATTTTCCGTATCATTCAACAATATTTCCTCTAAACTAGACAAATTATCAATTTTATCTTGGACTTGTTCAATCATATTCTCTAGATATGATATTTGAGAAATGAAATCATTAGTTATATCTTCAAAATCATTCGGACTATTTTCAGCAGATATAAGAAAATCTAATTGTTCTATTTTTTCTTTAATTTTGCTAAGAGGAATTCTTCTATACATATACTGAGGTTCATACTGAACATTAAATTGCCTAATCAAAGTTTTACCTTTCATAAAGCGATTTTTTTCTACTGAATCTTTATGATATACATAGTAAGAACTAGTTTCTCTGAGAAATACTTTAACTTTTTCTTCTTCCATATTGATTTGAATATTTGGTACAAAAATAAGTCCTTCTTGTCGGATACCAAACTGTACCTTAATGTAAATTCCATCGTCTACTACTGCTTCTATTTGATTAAGTTTCAACTCTACTTCAAACTCATGAACAGTATCCCTATTTCTCTTGAAATCTTGATAGGATTTCCATACCACCTCTTCTGTCGGCAACTCTTTTTCTTTAATTAGCTTTTCTTCATTGTAAAGTTCAACTAAATTTTTATTATCTAAGACAACAGTTTCATTTTTGTTATTAAAATAGTCCTGAAAATAACTAACACTATACCGATTCGTTTTTCCCAATTCCTGTTCTGAAAGCTTTATCTCATCAAATTCAAATTGAACATGTTTTTCTTTCGGAATTATTTTTAATCCAAAAAATTCTGCTCGTTGAATCAATTCATTCATATTCTTCATTTTCGGAAGTAAAAATTCTAAGATGTTTATGATTTCCCTTTGAACAAACTTTTTCTTAAAATAAGTTTCATTATAAGGTTGTTTTCTACTCAATTTACTATCACGTACGACTTGTTTCATATTTGAATCAGTCATAAAAAAAGTAATATGCTTGTGTCTAAAATCAATTTTCAAATGTAAAGCTTTTGCTTTTTTCTTGAAATCTTCAAAATTTTTCGAGTTCTCGATTAGAAAATATACTCGTTGTTTTATTTCATATTTGTAATTGGTTTTTCGATAAACTTCATACTGACGACGCGAATAACGATTTTCTATAATCTTTGCACCTGCAATTTTTGAGAGACGATCTGAAACCATTCGTAGATTACGTTCTGACTTATAATTCCATAGAAACTTTTTATCAGAATTCTGATCAATTGAATTTAGAATGATATGATTGTGGATATGACCTTTATCGACATGTGTTGCTACGATAAAACGAAATCTACCTCCTGTCAACTCTTTAACTGTCTCATAACCAATCCGATTGATTTGTTCGGGAGTAAGATGATCATCTGGAGAAAAAGACTGAATAATATGATGAGAATGAATTCTTCGTTGATTTACTTCTTGCCTATCATGACGAAATTCATAAAGACCATCATTACTTAAAAAATTATCATTGTACATCTTCACTAGTTCTTTATAACTAGGAAAATCTAAATAATTTCTCATACCAAAATCTGAAACTAGTGCTAGATTTTTTGTTTTACTTGGATTCAAAATATATTTGATTAGTTTGCTACGATAATTTTTTCCATGAATCGCAAAGTGTTTAGTGATGACCATAAAATTTCCTCAATTTTTCAGATTGAATAAGAAAATCTTTCTCCACTTCTACTATTAACTCTTCTATACCTTTTCTCAATTCATTTAACTCAACTTCCGTTATTAAATTCGAATAATTTATGCTTCTGGCTATTTGATTAATATTATTACCGATTCGTTTTAATTCAAAAATCAAATCTTGATAACCAGTTGTATCAATGGTGATAAAATTCATGCCAGGGTCAAGTAGGGTTCGTCGAGCATATTCTGAAAAAGATTGACAACCGCTTTGGTCGATACAATGTTTCAACTGACTCAATTCGCTATCAGACAGAAACACTTTCTTGAGATTGGTTCGGTAACGATGTTCCATGTACTCACCTCATGTATTTATCACGGAAGTCTTGGCTGAGGGGAATGGAGTTTCCAACTTCTTTAATCAACTCCTGTACGCAGGTTAAGAGAATAGATACATGATCTTGGATAACTTGATGTTCGGACTGTGCCAATATTAAAACACCATGAACGTCACGACTGATTTGTTCTAGTTTTTGGGATTGCCAAAGGGAAAACCACTTTTCAGCAGTCATTTCAAACTCTTCCTCCAGCAATTTATTTCGAGCAAAGGGCGAAAAATGTTCAAATCCCTTATTTTTCATTATCACTTCAATCATTTCCAATTCATTTGCGGTTAAATTAACCTCTTTTCGAATGTCTCTGTATTGTTCTGACATACTATTTCCTCACTTTCATCAATGGTTGGACAATCCCCGACCCCGTATTAACCACGGGAAACTTGCAAAGACAAAATCTATCATCTTGTAAGGCTTTGCGAGCTCAGATATTGTGTCCACAATATCCCAAAAATCATATCGCTTGCCATTTCAAACCTTATGGTTCAAAAAACAAACGATATGAAAATGTGGTGGCTAGCCCCCAACCCCCCAGTAGAAAATTGAGGATTGATTTTCTTAGGATGATATTAGGATACCAAGGATTATTCGAAGAAGTTATCACAGAGAAATGAGGGGATTAAAAAGAGAGCAAATGCTCTCTGAAAATTAATTTTTATATTTATCTGAATCTTCTAAAACATAAATTAGATTTTTATCTTGGATATTAATCCTTATCTCTGAGTCATTTATTTCTCCCACTTTTTCTTTATTTTTATCTTTTATCGTCATACTGGCATTGTCGTAAAAAAATTCCTCCCCCTCAATCTTAATTTTTTGATTTTGAAAAGATAATTTTTTATTATTATCTATTTTGTAATTTTTTTCTTCATCCTTAACTAACAAATAATAGCTACCTCTATATCTCGATCTCATATCATTATACAATAACTGTGAAACTACAATTGAAGTCGATAGTAGCAGTATAAAGAAAATCCAAATACTATGATTAGGTTTATGACTATTGGTAATATTGTGAAAGTTACTATTTTTTTTTGTGACTAACAACCTGGCAATTTTCTTCAAAATACTGTCACTATACTCACCCCAAATTACTATTGAAAATGTTAAAAACAATAATTTTATTGCTATTGTGTAAAAATTAAAAAAAGATAATAACGAATTTTCACCCATTTCAAGATTGGTATGGGATATCCGATTTATCAAATATAAAAAAATTTCGCTTTTCGAAATAATTTCTGAAAACAATAACGAACAGTATAACAATGGGATAAATAATAAGATTTTACATTTTATTCTAAACAATCTAATTTTTAGTGAATGTTTTTTAAATGCTATCTTTCTTTCTCTTTTAGATAGGAAATATTGAATTTCATTAGTTAATAAATGATTAACTATAGTTACTAATATTAGAGATACAAAGGTCCAATTTAACAACGAATCATTAATTCCAATAACTGAAAGCACTGTTATTGGAATTACAATATAGATGAAAGAAATGAATGGGGCAATCTTTATAAGATCAAACACTAGACGATAAACTAGCAATATACTCACTAACCATTTTAGATCAAAAATAAAATACTGTTTACAACTTTCAATACTTACGTATAAGATGAAGATAAATATATAAGTCAGAAAATTAATACCTAGTGTACACCAATACTCTATATCTTTTCTCTGTACGTTTTTTAACATTTGGATTTTTATAGTGCCTAAATCTGTATTGATTTCTTTATAATTTATATATGCAAAACCTATTAGAAAAATAAAAGAAAGTATTCCTAGTAGATCAAATATTTTGTGCGTACTAATAAAATAAAATAAAAGAAAAATACTGTGTATCAAAATCGTTACAACATAATGCCATTTCATAGGCTTATTAATAAATAAACTAAATAATGAACTTCTTATCTTTTTCATCATACGAAACCTCCGATAAATATATTGATTGAAATAACTATATGTTTTTAAAAAAAATTAGTAAATTCTCACAATTTAAAACAATGTCTCTGATATTCATACTGTCTAATGCCACTACTATCTTTGTTCATCTTTATAGAAAAAATAAAGTAATGGTCACGACCGTCTAAAGATTTACTTTTGTTAAGTTTAAAATAATGTTTTTGAGACATAGCCATTGTGCGTAAAATATCATCAGTGATAAATGTTAATGGTATGTCTAAAGCAGAATACTTATAAAAATCTGACTCAAACCTTAAATAAGAATCAGAAAAATAGTCCAGCTGCAATTTATCATCATATAATTCTTTACGATTCATATAAATCCACCCCTTCTATCTGGATATCGAGTATATCTTCCCATCTTAATCGAAGAAAACCAGTGTCTGATTTAATAGATATAAACTCTTTTCCTATCTCTTTAACAGTACCCGATACTACTTTTCTTCTATTGGAGAACTTGAAAACAAACGTTGCAGGGAACACATTCGTATAAAGTTGACGAACAAATAGAACTTTCTCTTCCATTGATAGGGAAATGGAGATATCTTCTTTATTTTTTTCTTCCCAAAGAGAATTTGAATGTTCTGATAAAAAGAATCCCATCCACTTTGCCATCCCACGATCTTGATACTCTCTTGCAGACAAAAAAGGTAAATAAGAACGATTTATCATTTTAGCCCATCTAATCCTCCAGCTGAATGTCCTCCGATGAGTTTACTCCTTGCAATTGTTCTAGAAGCCTGGTCTAGGGCATTCCCTTTCAATAATGAAGTAAAACCAAATTCTGTTCGAATAGCATCGATTGCGGACTGCAGCCTTTCTTCTTTTTCTATTTTTTCAATATCATCAAATAATGAAATCAATCCAAAGGATTCATCTACTAAACCAGAGTAGTTCACTGCAACACTTCTGATAGCTCCTGAAGTGTATTTAGTGTGAAATAACTTTAAAACATAGTTTGTTAGTAGTACCGTTTGATTGGTTGGTTCAATTTTCATTTGAGTATGAATAGATCGTTTCTGTTCCACTTTAGAATACCCTAAGTGTATAGAAACTACTGTTGCTTTTTTACCAGCTCTTCTCAATCTAACTGCAACTTGTTCTGCCATCTCACGAAGTATGATCTCAATATCTCTTTGTTTAATATAATCTCTTGGTAAAACTTGAGAGTTCCCTATCCCTTTTGACTTTGGCTTATAAGGTTTATGAACATTACTTTCATCAATCCCATTGGCATGGAACCATAACTCTAGACCCATTATACCAAGCTTTTTTTTAATCAAGTCAGGATTAGCCTGAGCCAATTCTTTAATCGAAAAGATATCTAAATTATGTAATCTCTTCTCCATGCGATTTCCAATTCCCCAAAAATCTGTCATTTTAGGAATAGTCCATACTTTCTTTTCGACATCCTCATAGGACCAATTGGCTCTCATTGTCGGAGTCTTTTTAGCTTCATTATCAAGTGCCAACTTAGCTAATAAGGGATTGGCATTAGACATGCCTACAGTTGAATAGATTCCAGTTTTTCTCCAAATCTTTTTTTGAATAGCAGCAGAAATAATATCTAATTTATCTTTCCTACTAATACTTTTATCCGGTACAAAATAATTTAATGAACTTGTTAAATCAATAAATCCTTCATCAATTGAATAGGGATAAATATCATCTGGTGCCGCAAAATCTTGAAAGATTTTTTGAATCTCCATATTGACTGCTATATAAGTATCCATTCTCGGAGGGACAATCACGGTTGATTTTGCCCATTCCTCTATATAACGAACATAGTCTATCGTTGTCGGTAAACCTTGCTTATTAGCATTATAATAAGAAAATTTGCGAGTCTTTACATCAAATGGTAAATCATAGGAACGTCCAACGTTCGTCTTTCCAAAGACCTTTTTAAACATAGGAGAGGATGCAAGAATTAAACCAGCAGAATTATCTGCACGACTCATAACACAAAGCGAAGTCTTAAGTGGGTGTAATCCTCTATCTACACATTCTACACTTGCGTAAAAAGATTTCATATCAATAAAGGCAATGTCACTTTTAGGTTCGAGACTATAATCAAACCAACTCATACTTAGTCCTCTAAAGGCATAAAGTTCCCAACGATTTTCCCTATAATGCGAGGGTTCTCATCATAAGGCGCAAACTTATCTGAATAGTTTCGATTGAGAGAAACTAAACGAAGCCCATTTTCTTCACGATAAACTTTCTTTATATAAGTTTGACCATCCCAATCTATCGCATAAATAGCTCCGTCATAATCAAATCCTGTTTGCTTAATAAGGGCAACTGAACCATTTTCATATGTCGGTTCCATTGAATTACCAAACACCCATGATGCAAAGTCATAATCAAATTGGTGATTGAAATAAACTGTATCGTAATTACCATCATCAAAGTAAGCCGTTCCCGTACCAGCTGATAACTTTTCATAGACCTTATAAGCAAATCGTTCAGAAACTTCTACAACTTTAGAGTTTTGATTGTTCAACAGTTCTATAGCATAATGAAGTGTCGCTTTTTGATTCTTCTCCGTTAGCTTGAGATAGGTTTCTACTATTTCATACTCTGATTCAAAATATCGAGGATCTACATTTAAAATCTGGCTCAACTTCCTTAAATTATTTTGATTCGGTTTTGTTTTACCTGATTCCCAATTAAAGTATGAGGCTCTACTAATTCCCAAACTAGAGGCAAGTTGAGATTGAGACAATCCTTGTCTTTCTCTTTTTTCTTTTAATTTAGTAGGTGAAAACATCTTTTCTCCTTTGTAAGTTTATTAACTAACAAAAGAATACCATAGCTAATTGAAAAAATCAAGAGTTTAATAAGAACCTAGATTTAAATTAATCATAAACTATGCTGAATTCGTACTTATATTGTTAAGAAATCATCACTGAAGAAAGAATATAACTTTTAAAAAAGATGAAGAGCAAGCAAATAGAGAAAATAAAAATAGAATCGTTATTTTTTAATGATGGTCCTACAGACTATATTATAAAATTCGTGATTTAACAACCATTTCGATTAGTTAAATCTTTCTTCTCCAGATTTAAGCACCTCTTTCTCCGCTTGATTCCATTCTCCAAATAGTAAGTCATGAAGAACATTTGCTGCCGAAGTTTTATCTTCTCCTGAATCATATACACAACTTCTATCTCGTTGATAAATTTGAATTCTTTCAAAGATAGCTAGTTCTTCAAATTGCCGTGTATTATCAACGAGACTGTTCACTATTAGGTCATGAAGTTCTCTAGTATTCGCTCGTGTCTAGTCGAGATTAATAGCATATAGTACTTTATTTTAGATAAGGATGCTATGATTGAACAGTTCAGATTTTGTGGTGATTAAAGCTAATTGAACATCATCCTCTTACTTTTCAATAATTCTGTTAGTTCTTTGGTTCATCAACCGTTCGCAAGTTTACCTTGATTAAAAGATGATAGCTCATATCACTTAATTTTTCTACAAAGAAATCCACCAGTTTACCTGAAAATCGTTTGGTGTTTTCAATACTATCCTTTCCATAAATTATTGGAGATTCAGGTAATGTGGATGCTGCGCTCCAAAATTATAACCATCAATAATGATTATATTGCCCTGAAACTCTTTAAGCTTGATATAATAAACAGTTGTCTTTATACTTCGCATTGTCCACGTAGTAGGATAACTATTGGATTTTGGCACATTTACTATCCTTTCATTAGTATTCGAATATTGCAATCTACGGCACGGGCAAACTCATTCTCACTATAATCATGTAAATTCATTAAGCCTACCATTCACTTTTCTGATTTTTTTAGCATGTACACGATACATCTACTGTAACATTGCAGTTCTTCTAAACTAGTCAGCAGATAGATGTTGGTATTCACTATAACAGACAAGTCATCATTCATCAAAATCCACGGATTAGTCACATCATCAAAGGAAATATATTGAATGTATTGATAACGATAAAGTCGAGTTAAGATATTCCTCGCACATTCCTTGATTAAAGTCAGTTCGTAATCTTCATCTGTATTTAACATCTTTTCTCCTCCCGCAATATCTACGGAGGATACGTTGAACTTCTGGCAAATACTATAATATCAGTTCTGCTAAAATTAGACTTGTGCCGTTCTAGTAACGACTAATGGTATTTCGTAAAGTATCCCAAATTCGTGCAAATTATGGTTATGTCATGTCAAGTGACTTTCGTAAAGATTTAATATGGTCTCCAACCATGGCAATTTCTTTTTACTTGATAATACTATTGCAACATTTAGAAATCATGGAGACTGGGTAAAAAATCTTTAAAATCAAAAAAAACGCATAATATCAAGTGTTAAAACCTTGATGCTATACGTTTTATTGTGGAAAGATTTACTTCATTTTCTCCTGAAATTGAGTTTTTGCCCAGTTTCAAAATTCAATTTTAAGTTGAATTTACAGTTTAATAACAAAATTATTTAATAGATCTATTAAATAATTAGAAAAATCAAAGTAATACCTTCAAGTAGCCAAACCAGGGGGAGATATTTATTTAGTTATTGCTACCTAAGCATGTCTGGATCCACAAATAATCTAACTTCTCCAGTTTGATCATCAACAATAGCTTTTACTTCAACCCCCTTTTTTATAAACCCCTTAGAGGAAGTTATGTCAAGCCTTAGTCGAATAACATCATCTGTATTTCCAAACCCACTCGTTAGGGTTCTAAATGTTTTTTTCATAATAGATTAGTCACCTGCACTAGATACTGAGGAAGCAGATGATATAGAGCTACCGCAACTACCAGCACATGCTAAGCTACCTCCAGTCGCAAATGAACCCGCAGAAGTGAAACCTGCTAGCTCCGCTTCATCAAATTGCTCTTCTATATAAACATCTTCCATAACACTGGGATTAATAGTAGAGATAGTAGTGTTATAAATATTTTCCATTTTCAATACCCTTTTTCTATGATAAATTATGCAAACTAACCGAAGGACGATGCACTGCCTCCGCTTGAAGCAGTAGCTGCACAACCTCCAAAAGTCGATGCAGAGGAAAATGTTGAAGCAGAACCCCATGTTCCAGCCATATTATCCATTTCCAACTGTTCCTCTACAAAAATGTCCGTTGAACTTACTAATTCAATATCAATAATATTTTCCATTTTTATCCTTTTCTAAAATATTTTACTGATGTCGTTATTACCCAAAACTAGAAGCTGAAGAAGCTGAAGCAACCGTTGATGCTGGACAAGAACCTGAACTTACTGAGCTAACACTGCCCCATGAAGCTGCCATATTATCCATTTCTAACTGTTCTTCCAAAAAAAGTTCTTCAGTAATAAATGGATTTATTTCTTCAAGAATATGTTCCATTATTCTATTCCTCCTCTCTTTATAATTTAAAAATACATTAACTGTTGCATAAGATTATCACCGCTCTCAATTACAATTTACGTATTTTTAATCTCCCCCGGTACTAGCAGGTTAAAATAGAATTTAACCTGCTAGTACCGGGGGACATTTATGTCGTAAGATAAGTTATTTTTTAATAGGAGATATTTTCAAATTTCCTGAATTCTTCTTTTTTCCAAACAATAAGCCGCTAAAGTGAATACAAAAAACAAGATAAACAATAAAAAGAGAGAGAGTTCTTTGGATAACCACATTTTTTCACTTATATTCATTTCAAATAAAATAAAATCATTCAAAATTATCAGAGGATTCCAAAAAAGATACGTGTAAAATATCGTGACTTCCTTTCCTAATAAACTAGCGAATAAAGTTGGCATTGAGATTGAAAACATCAATATCAAATTTACAGGTGTCATGATTGCATTAACTTTAGACATACTCTTAATAAATAAGGAAATTAATATTCCTAATGGATACATCACTATAAAAATAATATTTGAAGCAATACTAAGATGGATAATGTGAGTATACATATTTTTCACTATTGATAAAAACAAAAGTAAAAGAGGTAATTGGAATACATTAAACAACAAGAGCATAGCTACAAAAGTACCAATATAAAATTCTAGATTACTAACATCAGTATGTGATAAAAAATTAAAAAAATTTGTTTGTCTTTTTTCTGTAAAACTACTAATGTTTAAAGTGAAAGAGAATGATAAAACGAGTAGCATCAAACTCATAGGTAAAAATTGCCCATAGAGTAACAAACTTATAAGATCTGTGTTATTTAATATATTTTTAATTGCTAGACCAATAATTAAAAATACAGTAGATGGAATAATTGAACTGATAATGATTCCATAATTTCTCATATTTTCTAAAAAACTAAACTTAGTCATCCGTAATATTTTTTTCAATATTTAAATCCTCTTTTCATATATTGTCTTCCCAGTAACTGCCAAATATAAATCTTCTATGGTATTCACTTTATAGTTAGAAAACAGATTATTATAGTCTCCACAACACTTGACATTACCATTATCTAAAATTATCAAATCACTCGTGAATAACTGCATATCCTCTAATTCATGACTAATAACAATGAATAATTTATCAAGATAATTTTGGGATAAGTACTGATTGAGTTCTTTTTTCTTTTCAAAATCCAACTCTGAAAATGGTTCATCCAAAATTACAATTTTCTTATTCATTACCAATGAAATGAATATTGATAGGGATTTACGCTGTCCACCTGATAAAGATTTCACCTTTTTCTTTAAAATATTAGCAATCTCAAGAAAATTATAGAGCTCCTGATCAAACCGATACGACGAGACCGAAGATTTAAAAAAATTGATTACTTCTGACACTTTCAAATTTTCTAGTATATTAAAATGCTGAGGTTGATAAGCTATTTCTCTATAAAATTGAACCTTTTTATTATAAGTAATACTGCCCGTATAGCTTATATGCCCTGCGATACAATCAATTAAAGTAGATTTTCCTGATCCGTTTTTTCCAAGTAAAAAATACCTCTTACCTTTTTCCAATTCTAGATTCACATCCCTTAAAGCAACTGTGTCTTTGTATGTTTTAACAACATTAGATATAACTAATTTTTCCATTTTTATCCCCTATTCTACTGCAAACGCGAAAACTGGCATTTGGGTATTCAAAGAATTCTTAGTCAGACCATAAAATTCAACAAGTGTAATTCCCGCAAAAACTGTTCCTCTAGTTTCTTTTCGAGTAGCTAAAATTGATAACTGATGTCCAAGAAATCCGCTGATAAAGAGAATATCCTTGTAAAAAACTGTATCAACGTTTTCCAAATTTTGAGTATTCCACAAGAAAAAGATAACAACCGTTGCATTGTGCATTTCTTCTTGTATATATAGCGAATCTTTAGTAATCAAACTTTCTGATATAATTTCTTCAACATTATTATTAATAATTTTATAAATTTTTTTCTCTCTAGAAATCATTGATTTATTATCTACGAAACAAAAGCTTACATCATCTTCAGTCAAAGAAAATAGAGAAAGGTTTTGTTTGAAATGTTCATAATAATCCATTAGATCTTCTAAAGTAGATTTTGGAGCTACATTCTTAGAAAACTCTCTATAAGATTCCCTTGAGTTTAAAGATCGTTCTCCAATATTTACATAATTATCTTCAAACAAGCATGACTGTAATAATCTTTTTTTATCAAGAGAAACTCTAGTTTCTTGTACAATTTTTTTAATCATTTTTTATCCCCACTGCATATCCAATACTTTCACTATTATTAGTCGTTGAAAAACATTTTAGCAATTGCTCTTCATCAAATTCAAATATAATATCTACCAAAACGTTACTTGAACTTGCTTTTTCAAAAATATAAGATAGAGCTACTCCAAGATTCAAGTTTGCAACTTTAAAAGCGAATTCATTGTATTTAGATGCAATAACAGATATATCACTTACAGGTACGATAATACACTTATACTGATGCGAATCATGTCGAACAATTTCCTCCATACTCGGATTGTCCACTTTATCGTTAATTCTATAATAGGATTTATCTATATTTGAATAATAATAGATTCCTCTGCCATACAGCTCATCATCATCATAATTTATGATATATAACAATGTTGAATTTAGACCGCCACCAGTTGGACTAAATTTTTTATTACTATTTTCTTTAAAATCAGTAATACTCTTTATAAGGTTATCAATGTTAGAAGATTTAAATTTTTGTTCAACAGGCAACTTCTCCCAAAAACTTGAAGTATTATTGTTAAATGTTAGCTTTAAATTAGAATCTTTATAGTGAACCAAATGATTATTTTTATTAAGATATTTAGTTGCAAGAAATTTACAAGAATCTTCATATTCAGCTACAATTTTATTTACACCAGTAAAATTCTTAAAATAAGGAATTTTCGTAGTACTACTTAGTTCTCCATTAGCATCAATAATATAAAATCGATCTACGGGAATTGTTTGGCTACATTCCATAAAAAAACTAATAATCATAGATGCTATTTGACTACACCAATTCAATTCATTAATAAAACTGTTACTATCAATGTCTGGCATATACATTGACGGTTTTACTGCCTTATCAAAAAAAACTGGACCAACTTGTAAATAGTCTCGTTGAATACCAAAATAAATCACTTCATTATTTTGGTAGTAATTTTCAATAATTGTAGTATTGTTAATACATAAAATCAATGTATCATTATCTATTTCATTGGCTGAATCTATAATCTTAAAGCCTACCTCCGTAAGCAGGGCAGCTAATCGGGAAACAAGTTTTTGAAAGTGAGATGAAATAAAAATATTTCTTTTTTCTAAAGAGACTTTATAATCAGCTAGGGAATGATAATTCTTATGATGAGACAAAGAAGTCAGCAGATTTTTATCATTTAAACTCAACCTTTCATACTCTACATAATCTACTAGACATGATTTTATATACAAAATCTGTAGAAATTTGAATACAACATCTTCAGATAAAGACGTTTTTTCTATAATTTCAAAAACAGTATGTTTCTTTCGGATTAAGGGTATAATCTTTGAAACAACTTCATATGTTTTCTTACCATTAAGTTTAAATGGCCCATCAATAGAACCATAAAAAATATAACCTGAATCTTCAAAAATAGAAATAGTTGGCAACAAGAACGGATACTTGGGGAACTTTACCATAGGATCATTAAAAAAGCTTATCATAAGAACTCCATTTCATCGAATAATTTATCAATTTGGTTATAATCATTAAAATCACAATTAGGACACTTGGTATATCCTATCTGATAACTTGTAAAAAAAGTATTCATATCAAAAGAATATACTAAGATGTTTTGACATAATTTGTTGTTTGATTTTATAATATATGAGAAAAGACTTCTCATAAAATTATAAATAGTTATTTTTCTAACCATTACTGGATTGAAATTAGTTTGAGAAAAAATACAATCATACATCGGACTAACACCAATAAATTCTTTCATTCTACCAAGCATACATTTCCCACAAACTTCCCCTTTATGATAAGACTGCTTTAATATTCCGCCTACGTAAAATTTACTAGAGTCTATAAAAATCGGAATGATAATCCCAGTACTATAAATACTCTGATTTTCAAAAAAATTTAATGGCATACCATCAAAAACAAGAAACAATATGTCACTATCATAATAGTTTTTTTCAATTTTATAAGCTTCATACAAAACGGTATCACCTTGATTAGTAAACACTTTCTGCGCTTCATTATAAAATTCATTAAGTACAGTACTGATTCCCGAAACGATAATTTTCATAAATGATTGCTCTCACTTTCTACTACGAAAAGGGTAGGGGCATTAAGTTCAGTTTTTCAAATTCATAATGACCCAACTTCTCTATTGAATACTCTTTTATGCGTTTATGACATAAAAATCTACTTCTATGAACAAACGAAATCGGTTGCAGAGATGGAATATTTACTTTAACAGCTTTTATGCCCCTCTCTCTACATTCACGATTTGTTAAGTCTGTAACATAAATACTTCTATTTTTCAACAGACCTTTGATATATTTTAGTTCTTCACCCTCATTCTCAAATATATTATTGAACTTTTCATCAAAAACAATTTCTTGAGCTGTATTAAAAAAGTTAAAATAATCCTGATTTTTTTGATGAGCCATATATAAGCCACCTTGCTCCACAGAGACAAAATCATTATAATTCTGATTAATAATATCTGGGAAAAATTTACTAGATTCAACCATACTATAGATTACTGAAATTAATTCCTTTTTTAGTTTTTTTAATGCTTCCATCGGATTAATATGAGTAGCAAACATCAACACTGTAGAAATATTTTGATTATGATAACTCTTGGCTTTTAAGCAAAATGTATATATTCCGTCAATCGTTGAGACATCATATAACTCTGTATTTCCCAAAAACTCATTATCAAAAACATTAAAATCTAATCCATATGGCTTATTGGTTATTCTTTTCCCAGGATACTGCAATAACCATGTTAAAGCAATCGCATCCCTTTCAATCACTTCATAAATTCCATTCAAAATAGCAAGTGTATAAGTATCATGTACGGACATACCAGTTGATATAGGATTAGTAATGCCCTCCCCATTAAATAGGCGATTTGTGTATAAACAAACGAATTCTAATGGGATATATTTCCGACTTTTACTTTGTATCTCAATAGATTGTACCCATCGCAATAGCTTCTTAGAGCTAAATTCATTATTAATGGAAGCTGGCTCGCTTATTTTTGAAATAGTAGGAAATTCATCCATATCTGCTGCCAAATCACCTAGAGACTCTGCATCAGATACAAGACAACGACTGGTACTTATACTATTCGCTATACGTTCAATAGCTTCCATCTCTGAAAGAAATATCCCTCTGTCTTTATCATTAAATGGGCTTGTTCCAGCCCCTGACATAGAGGAAGGAAGCTCAGGATATCCTTTTGTTGACACTCTACTTAAAAATAGTCTCACATCACCTTTAATTCCTCTAGGTGAAATCAATTCTTTATGTTGAATATTAATACCTTCCATATTTTACTCCCTGGTGTTCATTTAAAATTTCCTCAAAAAGATTTACTTCATCAACAATTGTGTACCCTAATTTATTAAAAGTCATATGACAAATTTTAAATAGTAATGAACTGTTGATACTTTCATAATCTAAATTATTCCGGATAGCCTCAGCTTCCTTAATCCAATATTGACTCAGTATTTCAAAATAATCCAAATCTCCACAATCTTCATTGAAATTTGAAACAACTGAGTGAAATTTTCTTATAAAGAAAGAACCTTTCCAAAAATCTATATATTTTTCTAAAAAATATAGTGTATCATCTGCTAAAATTTCAGAAACAAAATTAAAAATCGCTATTTTAATAAAGTTAAAAGACGGTTTATATATATTTTTTTCAATAATATCTCTAGACAAGATGGCAGAATACTCCTCATAAGTATCTAGCTTTTCTCCTAAAATATTGTATTCAGGATCATATAACTTTTCTAAAATAATGTACTCATTAAAATCTTTTGATAAATCATTGAAAATCACATTTTTCTTATTTTTATTTTCTAAAAAGATTCTCAAACGAACATGAAATCCTTCCACATCCATATAATAAATAAAAAATTTTTTTATTGATTTATATTTATCATTTGAAATAGTTTTGAAAAAATTTATTGCTTCTATACCATAAATATGAAAACTGTACCACATACTAATAACCTTCTATTAACCAAGCTACATATTCTGTTGTCTTACTTTCAAAACTATTGGGAAGAGCTACATGTAAGTCGTAATCCCTCTTATCTAGAATAGTTTTTAAAATAGTTAAAGAGTTTGAAGAATCAAGTGAAAACCAAACTGGTTTGTTATTCCTAAAAGAAGATTTTTCCGTTAAAAAAAATTCTTTTGGTAGTTTATTCTCCTCAAAAAAATTATGAATAAATAGATAAAATTCAAAATTTGTTTTATTACTAATATTTTGAAAATAGTTTCTAGATAAAACCTTCTTCTTCCTCTTTTCATCATTACTTTTTTTCATTCTTTCATAGTTCACTTTATACGGGTGAATAATTTCTAGCAATAAACGTTTAGTTCCAAAAAATAAATGATAAGGAACCGCACCAGTATAAATAAGATTAATAGGCTTACCTTTAAATAAAAATTGTAATCTATTATCATCAATATGAAAACTTAAATATTTAATATCATATGGCCAATAAAGCTTCGGAAAATTAGAAAAACTTTCACGAAGGTTATTTGAACTTTCAGAATCTATCACTAATTCATACACCTCCGCTTCATTATTGAACAACTTTTGAATATTCTCATGATACTTTTGAAAAATATCAAAGTTATAAGATTTCAAGTATGACAATTCTCTTGAAAGAACCCCTACTCCTATATTTAAATTATTTTCTAAAATCATCCCATCATTGGTTTTTTGAAAAAAAACTAATAGGCTTTTTTTTACATCAGAATAGGTAATACTAGGTTTTGTGTGAGTAATTAGTTCTTTAAAGTGATCATTTATATAGTTTAACAGTTCTAATACATTTGTATTTCCAAACTTACTTGATACTTGAACCATACAAGTTGTGTAGAGCTTTGATAAAGTATTTTCCTCAATAAAATCCTTAAAACATTCAACATCTATATTGAATTCTTTGTCGACACTACCTAATGAATAAGAATTATGGTAAATAAGGGGGACGCGAGTTATAAAATCTTTAAATCTTTTTTTTATTGATCTATTGTCAATAAAATTAAGTACCTCATGAAACTCTTTTTTTATCATCTGCTCCATATCAGGATTGACTTCGCCTCTCAAATAATTAAGCAGATTTTTTTTATCACTAAACATTTTATCGTTATACAATAGGGTTAGCAGATTTTGAGGATTCTTCAAATAATAATTAAAGTCTATATAAATTAACTCAGATGAAACTAAAAAATCAAAGTCAAAAAAAGGACTATCTTTTAACATATCTTCAATATATTCACCATAAACTGAGTCATTATTATTAAACATAATTCTAAATAACTCTATTAAGGAGTTATGGTATGCTCTATCTTCCCTTTTTAATATCCATGGTTTGTGCTGACTAGATAGAAAATATTTCTCGTGTAAAATAAACATCTTACCTCTATCCTCAATCAATGGACCGAATCTATATCTTAATTTATACTTTGTACTATCTATATTAGATAGAGCAAATAATAATATTGTAATGTAAATATTATTATTATTAAAACTATCAATTTTGTCTAAACCATCTCCCTCAAATACAGTTGTACCGAAATAAGATAGAGGGCTACATTTAACTGTTGCTCTTTGAATATAGTTATACAAGCTTTTCTCTTTTCTTATGCTTAATGTCGCCTTCTCTCTCTTATTTTTATTTAATTCTTCAAAAAAATCTCTATTCGTGTAATTTAAGGCTCTAACAAATAAGGGATCATTCATAAAAAAATCATAATTATTTATTCTTTTTTGAAAAATTTCCTCTAGCTGATTCGTTAAAGAAACAAGTTTTTCTTTATAAATTTCTCTTTTTCTGATTAAAGCATCAATCTCTTTAAATGAGCTAAAATTTTGCTTAATTTTCTTATTTTGTTTTATACTTCTCTTCAACTTCATCAGCTTCTTCAAAGCAATCTTATTATTAATTTCATAAAATGATTGCATTTCAACATTCAAAACGGTTAATAGTTCATTTGTTATGGAATCCAATTTGTTTTCAATTTTTTTTATTTTTTTAAAATAGTCAGTGTCAATATCTATAAGCTTTTCCTTATCACTATTATTAAATAATGATTCTCTTTTAAAATACAATAGCATCACCCTCCTTTAATTATATATATATATGCCATCCAAAATAAACTGAAATAGATATAAATAAAAAAAAATGTTGTAGCACCACCATATAATAGATATATGACATTAGTCTTAGTTATCTTTGTAATCTTTTCGAACGAAGGATGGAAAAAGAAATCTTTTGTGTAATTAAGCGCTTTGCTTCTAAAATTACGTCTTTTAAAGTATGATATTAAAAATAAATGAAAATCTGTTGGCAATAAAATATTGTAGTTCCAAAATGCTAAACCAAATTGAAAAAAAAGTACGTAATAAAAATAAACATTCTTTGATATCAAGCAAATAAAATAATAAATTATTAATAGTAATAAATCTGCAACATTTCCAGCTAAAGCGATATTAGCTCTAACTCTATCCTTGCCTGTTGGCAAAATTTTTACAAAAGCAATTGGAAAAATGTAATATTTAAACTTAAACCCTATTTTTTTTACCTCAATCCCTTGTAACCTTGCTACAATAATATGAAAGTTTTCATGTATCAAATATATACCAGTATAAAATATCCCTAATATATATACATACCCAATCCCCTCCATTTTGAGATTATTTATATCTGGTAATGGAAATTTCATAACTGTTAATGCTAAAACGCTAAGGAAAATCATAAACATTGATATAAGCAAATAAAAAACGGTATTACTGGATAAATTACAATTAGGGTAAAGGTTATTAGTCCAACTTAATTTTGCAATGGGAATATTCATATTTTCTTCTATATAATAACCAATTTTTTTCAAAGGTTGTAAAAAAATTCCTTGCTCTTCAAGTTTTCTTAGCCTGCTTAGATTAATATTATCAACATAGTATCCCGTACCCTTATTTTTATTGATAAAAAACAACTGATTTTCTCCTAAATCCTCTATTTTAAAATTTGGGTTTATTAACATTGATAGTCCTTACTTGATATTTAGTACAGTTAGCTACTGCCGGAGCTCAAATATTATGCTTTCTTTAAGTTGCTACAAATTCATTTATTCTTAATTTACGGATAATTATTAAAAATACCAATACGTAGCTAGAATTTCAATTAATCATGATTTTATCACACAGTAATAATTTTCTCTCACTGGAAAAAACATATCACAAGTTTATGAATAACCATAAAGCAACTGTCCCTATTGTAACATGTACTTCTGAATTTTGATTGGTATCCTTCATAAATCGATTCGGTTGTGAATAATTCACCTCTCTACCAAGATAAATAGGCGTCTGCAAAGAAATTGGTAAATTAGCGTTGTTTTATAGCATTCGGAATATTCGTTGTTAATTCGCTTAATATTATGAAGTAAATCTTCTCTTTTGTGGTCAACAAAAACAGGATTTTCTCCTTGAAAATTTAAACGCATAGTATTAAAAGCATTCGAATATTCTTGTACATTATTTGATATTTTAAATAAATTCTGTTTTTTCAATTAAAACCTCCCAAATTATAAATACCGTATTTTATTCTATAAAATGTACCTAAAATAAATTGATATTATGTAAATTTATCTCTGTATTTCATACTATGTATCTATAAAATCTTAAGTCTTTAGAGTATCTAAAGACTTAAGTGTACACTTAAGCATTTTACCCACCATCAATTATGATAATATCCATCACCAAAACCAAAATCGGCAAAAATTTTGAAATTTTCTTCATACTCGGACTTCCTTTCCGTTTTTATTTATTGTACAATAAATAAAAACGGATTTAATTTTTGTTGGGAAAATGGGAAATTATGAAATCAAAACTTGGCATCACACTTAGAAAAGTTCGTAAAGGAAAACAAATTAGTCTATGCTCTGTAGCAGATGAACATCTTTCAAAATCTCAAATATCTAGATTCGAACGTGGGGAATCAGAGATATCTTGTATTCGACTTATCAATATTTTAGACAAATTACACATTACTTTAGATGAGTTTCTTGTTTTACATAATGAAGATTATACTAATGCTGAATTATTCGCTAATTTGGTTCAATATATTCGTAAGCAATATTCATCACATAACATCAAAAATATAGCTGCTCTACTTTCTGACTCATCACATTACACTTTAAATTCTTTCGAGAAAACAATGATAAAATCCATCCTAAATACAATGGATTCCAGCATTATTCCATCAGATAAAGAATTACTTCAATTGACAGATTATCTCTTTAAAGTTGAAAAATGGGGTTACTATGAAATCACTTTATTAGGTAACTGTGTACGAACAATAAACTACAACTCCTACTTCCTATTAACAAAGGAAATGTTGAACAATTACATCTACTCTTCATTGAATAAAACAAATAAGCGAATTGTCACTCAGTTGGCCATCAATTGTCTAATTCTGAGCGTAGATAAGGAAGAATTTTCAAACTGTACTTGTCTAATCACCGAAATAAAAGCATTATTAGATAATGAATTAAACTTTTATGAACAGACAGTTTTTCTCTATGCAACTGGTTACTTTGAATTTAAGCGTCATTCAGATAGCGGAATTGAAAAAATGAAACAGGCCATACAAGTCCTTGATATTTTAGGAGAAGACAAGTTAAAATTACACTATACTAGCCATTTCTATAAACTGGTAAACAAAGAATAGATGAAATGATTCTCTACCAATTATAGTTGCTTAGTTTCAAACGGGTATGTCATAATAAAGCTATGGCATATAGTACAGATTTTAAACAACGAGCATTATATTACATCAAAGAGGGACACAGCCATGTCGAGGTAGCCAAAGTTTTTGATGTTGGCGTCAGAACTCTCTTCACTTGGGAAAAGAAATTACGTGAACAAGGACATTTAGAGCGGAAAAGCAAGCCGTCAAAAAGCGAAAGATTCCTTTAGAGGAATTAAAAGCCTTTGTAGAGGCTCATCCAAATGCTTTTTTTCGGGAAATGAAGCACATTTTGATTGTGCTGTTCTTCAGTATGGGCAGCTTTAAAGCAGATTAAGGTCACTTTAAAAAAGACGACTAGCTTTAAGGAACAAAATCCAGAGAAAGTCGCTGGATTTGTTGATATTTTGGATAACCTAAAAGACTTACCAATCGTATATATTGACGAAACGGGAATCGATTTCTACTTCTATCGTCCTTATGCACGGGCTCCTAGAGGGGAGAAAGTTTATGAAAAGATTAGCGGACTTCAATTGTTGCAGGACAGGTAGACGGAGAGTTTATAGCTCCCATGGTTTACAAGGAAAGCATGACGAGTGACTTCTTTGTGGAGTGGTTCAAAACGCAACTCCTGCCTGCTTTAAAGACATCTCATGTTATTGTCATGGACAATGCTAGTTTTCATCCCAAGAACATTAACTGACTATCAAAAACAACACGCTGAAAGAAATCTACTAATTATTTCACTTTTACTTTCAACAGGCATCAGAATTTCTGAACTTTGCCACATTCATCTCAAAGACATTAATCTTTCCAATAAGACACTCCATATTATAGGAAAGGGTAAGAAAGAACGTATCCTATTTTTAGGAGATCAAAAAACATTCAATTTATTAGAAACATATATAAATAAAACAAGAAATGAATCCAATGATTTCTTGTTCACAGGGAAACATTCACTTAAACCATTGTCAGAGCAAAGTGTACGTTTAATTTTAAAGAGAATCGTTGAACAAAATAGCTTATCTAAAACTATTACACCACATATGTTTAGACATAGCTTTGCAACAATGCTTCTAGATAATGATATAGATATTCAATACATTCAACAAATTCTTGGACACAGTTCTATATCAGTTACACAAATCTATACTCACGTATCTCATTCAAAACAAAAAGAAATACTTAGTTCTTTTAATCCTATGTCAGTGATTTATTCTGAAATCTAGTAAGAGACATTTCCGGATGTTACAGTTTACTTCATCTTAAATTAATGTTTGTAGTTCGACTTCAGTTAATAAATTTTATACTCAACAAAAGCAAAAAGCATACAAAACTCCACTTTGAATCATCATTTATACTAGATTCCGTATTAAGAACTCCATAATTGTTTTTCTAAAATATAACTTTCAAATATCCTTAAATATAGATGAGGAAAAACTCAATCTCAGAAGAAAATGGAGTAAATCTTCCTACAAGAAAACGCATAGTATCAAGTTTCAACACCTAATACTATGCGTTGTTCTGATTTTAAAGACTTTTTTTATCCTAAATAGACTATATTTTAAAATTCGTGATCTAACCACCATTTCGATTAGTTAAATCTTTCAATCTTTCTTCTCCAGATTTAAGCATCTCTTTCTCCACTTGATTCCATTCTCCAAATAGTAAATCATGAAGAACTGTTGCTGCTGAAGTTGTATTTTCTTTTGAATCATATACACAACTTCTATCTCGTTGATAAATTTGAATGCTTTCAAAGATAGCCAGTTCTTCCAATTGTCGTGTATTATCAACTAGATGATTTACAATGAAATCATGATGTTCTTTTGGAGTTGCGCGTGCTTGATTTGGATTGATAGCGTACAGTTCTTCGTATCGGATAAGAGTGCTCAGATAGGACAGCTCAGGCTTTGTCGCAATCAAGGCTAATTGTACTTCATATCCCTTACTTTTCAAGAGTTGTGCTGTTTCCTTTGGAACGTCAATCGTTCGTAAAGTTCCCTCGATCAAAAGATTGTATCCCAAACTACTCAATTTTGTTACTAAAGACTCTACCATTTTTCCTGCAAAATCTTTGGTGTATTCAACGCTATCTTTGCCATATTCTTGCTGCAGTTCTAAATAGTGTGGATGCTGAGAACGAAAACTATCACCATCTATGATAACAATATTTCCTTGAAATTCTTTCTGTTTAATACGATGAATTGTAGTCTTACCAGCACCACTTTGCCCTCCAAGCAAAATCGCTATAGGTTGCTTACTGGACTTTTTTCCTCTTGTCAGTGAACGAAGATTCCTTGCTAAAGCATGTTTGAATTCACTATCAGTATAATCTTGGATTTCCATTAAGCTACCATCCGCTTTTCAGATATCTCTAACATACGTTCAATTCCATCCAAATAGCCACTATATCTCTCTATTTCATCAAAAGTTTCTACGAAATAGATATTCGTATGAATCAAGTCAGATAGATCATCACTCATTAAAATCCAAGGATTAGATTCATCATCAATGCTAATTCCCTGACTATCTTGATAACGATAGAGTCGAGATAGTAGATTAGCACCTCTTTCTTTCACAATTTCAATTTTTAAAGTCAATTCATAATCTTCAACAGGATTGAGCATTTTATCTTCTCCTACAATATCGACATAAGATACATTAAACTTCTGACAAATGATGTCTATTAGTTCCGTAGAGACTGAACTCGTTCCATTTTCATACCGGCTCAAGCTATTTCGAGAAATTCCTACAATTCGGGCAAAGTCGTCTTGTGTTAAGTCATGTGTTTTACGTAAGGATTTTATGTTCTTTCCAATCATGGCAAACTCCTTTTATTTTTATACCACCATTATAACATTTAGAAAAAGTAAATGCACCATTTTTGGTGCATTATTGACTATTTTTCCTAAATCTCTCTAAATTCTTCTCCAATTGTTCCTTATGAAGTTGATTCTTAGCTTCCTTTAATGTGTCGTCCAAAGTTTCTTCTCTATAAGTTGCTTCTGTTTTTAGTTGTTCTGATCCTTGATCTGGAGTGAAAATGATATCTAGCAGTCGGTCTATTTTTTCAAGATCTTGGGCAGACATATCAGATAGTCTATGAATCAGCTTTTTAAATACATCACTATTGTCGTGATTTTTCTTAAAAAATGTTGTAAACATCTATAACCTCTCAAAAAAAGCAGCCTATCAGGACTGCTTAGTGTAATTCTGAAATCGCATCATAAATGGACTGCAATTTCTTATTGTCTTTATTCTTTGTGTCAATCAACGTATGTAGCTCTTCAATTTTCTTTTGACTGCTTTGAATATCGCTATTGTTATCCGCAATCAGTCTTTTAAGATGTTGCTGATAACTTGTAGTGATATCTGTCTCTTTTCCTGTTCTAACCTCTGTAACTTTAGGTTTAGAACTAGGATTTGATTCCGTCACAGGTGCTTGTTTTCGCTTTTGAAAAGCTGCTTCATAATTTACATCATTACCTCCTTGATGATTTCCAAATAAGGCCGCAATTTTATCTGGATCTTCTTGATTTTCTGATTTACTCTCTAATGGTTGATTAAAATTCCAATCTTTTGTCATTCACTCATTTCATCCTTTCTAAATTCAGAATCATCGAATTGTCTTTCTCTACCAAAGGCATGGTCAAGAGCTTCTTCAAAACTCATGTGACTGATGCTTTGACGCCTTTTGAACGTCGCAAACATCGCTGTCTCTAGTTGCTCTTTATAAGCAGCTAGTTTTTCTGACTCTCTTGCTACCTTGCTTTCTTGCCTAGTGACCTTTTCTTCTAAGCGTTCGATTATGGTCATATACGATCCTCCTTCATACTAATTTTAGCTAGAACATCTTGATTTTGTTATCACAATTCTAAACATTGAGAGGTTTGTCTTACTGGTTGATTCCCCAATTTCTCTTTTGCAGTCTCAATCATAGATTGAAAATCTGATTTGTTTTCTCGAAGAATATCGTTCCAGTCTATTTTTTCTTTCCCAAATTCATTATCAGGTAAATCCAGTAAAACAGGCAATCCTTCTTGAGATAACTTATCAGAAAAATCTTTTCCTGCATCATCACAATCTACCGCAAATGTCAATAAATCAGGATGATTATCGAAATAGGTAGTGGTATCACGAATTGTATTGATCAAAGGTAATAACTTTGAAGGTGTTACTGTATCTAAGAATTCCAACTTTTGATTTCCTTAAGCTATCAGCCGTAAAGTTTGATAAGCCACAACAGACCTTTTTAATCCCTCCATAGATACCAAGCGAACATCTGATAGACTTTGTTGATGTAGCTCGTAATAGCTCATCAAGTCAACGAACGATTCACAAAAGACCAGTCTATTTGGTTTACCTATGTCAAAGGATATTCCAACATGTCCATGGCTTCCTTTTAGAATCGTTTTTAACCTCTCTCTAGGAAGAGAGTGATTCTTATGTATCCCTTGTAAGCTTGCTGCCTGCAGCTTATGACGATGATCAAAGCTTTTAAATACAATAACAGGTTCAACTGTTTCATTTGTTTTCCAACTGGCTTGTGCTATCAAACCTTGTTGAATCATCTTTTGTACGATTTCTTCTGAGATTCCTCTACATTCTGTTAAATAATATCTAGCCAGACTGCAGTTAGAATCTTCAACTCTCTTTAAAGGATAATAAAATGGTCTCTCTCTTTTTTCTTGAACAGCTTCTTTTTGAAAAGGTTCTTCAGAAAGAAAGTCTAGAGCTTCTTTAAAGGAAATTCCCTGAACAAGTCGAACAAAATCAATGACATCACCTTGAATATCTCTTGAAAACCATTTAAAAGTATTGGTAGTTGAAAAAATCCGAAATGAATCGTGTTCAGGATGTTCATAGACACTGCTCGAAACTTGTTTAAAGGAGATCCCCAAACGATTGGCTACATCAAGAATTGAAATTTGCTTACATTCCTCTATATTCATAAAACATCATCATTTTGTTGTAGTATTTGGCAATGATGGAACTGATGAGGATTCTTCTAAAGTTTTAGGAGTGGTCTTATCTAAATCATCTAAGCCAGATTTCCAAACCTGTACTTGGTTGACCAATAACTTACCTGGTAGTTTCGAATAAGACAACTTAACCGTTCTAGTTTCTGTCTGATTGGTCTTTGATTGGTTAGCATTCTTTAAATCAGATACATAGGTTACATTATAAGAGACCATGGCAATGGCTTGATTCGTAGTCTGGTTGACAAAGATATCAGCTTTTTCAAAATGATAATCCAAAATATAGTCCTTATATACTTGGTTCATAGCATCGTTTTGACTTGTCAATTCTTGAGAATAAGCCGATTCAGTCATATAAGGTTGAATACGTGTATTATTTTCTCCGAGCTTTTCTTTCGTATAGTACTGCGTCAAAAATTCTTTTACAGTATCAGATGACAAAATACTTGCCTTATCTTCTGCTTGTTTGTCCTCTACAAGTTTAGCTGCAGCCAATTCAATCTCTTTGCGACTTTGTTTGGCAGTAGAATGTTGCCCAGCAGTATATCCCATCATGAGAATAAAGCTAGTTGCGGCTACTACTCCAACACTAATTAAGGCTTTAGTTTTGACTTTATTTAACATCTTAGACCTTCTTTCTATAAAAACTAGGTCAAGAATAACAAAAAGGACTTGTAAGTTTTATCACATAATGAGTTAAACATATCTATTAAAATTTTAACATCTATATCCTCTCATACACATTATATACCTTACTACAACCTTCTTCATAAAACCATGGTTTAACTCCCCTTCCTTTCTAAGCTACCTAGCGATAGTCTAACTCTAAACTAGATCGTTAAAACACCTCAGATATACAACATCATCATACCTAATGCGTTGATCTTCTTCCACTTTCATCTGATTCACCAAGTTCCATTGTAATAACCTTTACACCAGTTACTTTCCCACTCTCATCACGCAATACTTCTTTAATATTCTCTAAGAAATGGAATGTAACACCTTCATTGTGTGCATCTTTGATTTGTAGTGTAGCTTCTAGTATATTGTTCATATGGTCATCATTCTTTTGTTTTAGGTTTCAGCGCTTTTAATATAATGGATGTTGGCCTTTTTGTATACACTAAAATAGGGTTGGTGGAAAATTTCCATCAACCCTAAAAATTATAGAACCACACAAAACCCTGACCAGAGATGGCCAGGGTTTTGTATTTCAAAAATTATTCTGTAAATTCTATAGTTACTTTTACTTCAGAATCCATTGAAGAAAATATTGTTTTATAATAATTGATTGCAGATTCTTTAATTTCACTCTTAAATTTATCTAAATACTCTGCTTGTTTATCACTAGAAAGTTGGTTAGCGACCAATTTCCCAGTATCAATATCTTCTGTAGTTCCACTTAATAACTCTCCATGACTATCATATAAATCATAAGGATTATCTTTTGAAAGTTCAACACCAATTACTTCCAATTTTGGAACAATAACCTTATATTCTTTTTCGCTTATTTGTTCAACCTTTACACTACTTTTAATTCCAAATTTAGCTTTATAATTTAAAATTACTAATGCTGCTTTTTTAGAGAACGGCACATCAAACCCAAAAACTTGAGTTGTTTTTGTTTCAGAAATAATTTCATTAATTCCCGCATTCAAAAATACAACTTCATTCACTTTTTCAATACTTTCGATATTAATTGACGATTTGATTTCTGATTTATGTTCCTTAGGTAAGAAAAATAGCACTCCAATAGCTATAATAGCTATTAATACCACATTCAATAGTACACTAAACATATTAACTTTCTTCTTTAATATAGACAAGATAAAAAAACCTCACTTTAAATAATCTATCTAAATTTTACACATTCTAAAGAAAATAGTCAATATTTTTTCGTACTATCTTCTAAAATTAATTGTGCCTATTAAAAATGAAATTAGTTTGTTGCATTTGATTATATTTTTTGAACACCAAATCCATTTAAAATTGAGTGCTATTTTGAGCACTAAAAAAGGGCTCTTTGTCAAATAGTGTTGATGAAGAAATTTAGGAAGGGATTAAGCAACTAATTGTTGCTTAATTCCTTTTTGTTTTGGGCCAAACATTTTTGTTATTAAAATAATCCTATTTCTAAAATGGTAATAGTTTCTAAAGCCGTAGGCATTTCTTTTAAGCACTTTTATTTTATTGTTTATTCCTTCAATAGGGCCATTTGTTCTAGTTGGATACTCACAAGTATTTTGAATATATGGCAAGTAAGTCATAAGAGTCTTTAATACTCTTTTTAAACCAGGAGATAGGTCTAATTGCGTAGCTGCTTCAATCGTTTCCTTGAACTCTATATAATCTCTATCCTGTATACATTCACGAAGTGAATGTACAACCTCATAATCATTTTTAAGAGATGGATTTTTTTCTAAGATATAATCTACGATTCCTTTACTTGTTATGAAGCTTTCAAAAAGCTTATAACGATTATATTTATAGTTCTGAAGTTCATTAGAGTTCTTTAAAATTAACTTCCAATAATGTTTTAACTTTCGATATAATTTAGAGTCTTTATAGCGATGCTTATTCATGACACGTACCCGAGTTCGATTTAATTCTCTATTTAAGGCTTGTACGATATGAAAAGGATCAATGATAATTTTAGCGTTAGGAAACATTTCTTTTATTAATTGAATGTACGGTAAGTACATGTCGATGGAGATAGTTTTTACCTTTAATCTAGTCTTAGGCTCAAAACGATGAAAATACTTTTTCAAGCTGTAAGATTTTCTATCTCGTACAACATCGACCAGCTTGTGTGTAGTGCTATCACAAATAATGAAGCTCATATTACTATCGGAAGATTTGACGGATTTAAATTCATCAAAACACAAATGCTCAGGTAAATCGTGTAATGGTTTAATCTTTAGTAAACGTGTTGTATCATCTATGATACGTCTTACCGTATGAACTGAAACATTTGTTTCTTTTGCGATATAGGTTTCAGATACTGTTTCACTTATTTTTGATTTAATTTCGTTTTTTAAGCGTTTAGAGATATGACAGTGTTTTTCTACGATTCGACTAGTGTCTGCGGTAAATGAAGAGCCGCATTCTCTACAGAGAAATCTCTGCTTGCGTAGATTTAAGTAGGCCGCTAGGCCTGAAACAGAACAGAGAGTGATACGAGATGTTTTCGTGCCGTTTTTAACGATATTATTATTTCGGCTAACACACCCACAAACGGTACAAAATTCTGGTTTATGCGTATAAGTAGCTGCATAAAATAAAGATTTTCTCTTTTTAAATATCTTCTCTTGAACTTTATTATCCCAAATAATGTTTTTATCTTTGATTTGTAGTGTAGCTTCTAGTATATTGTTCATATGGTCATCATCCTTTTGTTTTAGGTTTCAGCGCTTTTAATATAATGGATGTTGGCCTTTTTGTATACACTAAAATAGGGTTGGTGGAAAATTTCCATCAACCCTAAAAATTATAGAACCCATAAATGGAATCATAGACATGCTACCTTCATAGGCAACACAGGCATAAATAGAAATTAGAAGAGCTAAAAATACTTTGATAATTTTTGCAAAACTTTGGTTAATCTTTAATTTTTCAACTGGGAAAGTCCAAGTGTTTAGAGCCAACACACCGACTGCCAGAGTATAGAAAATGTTGTTGTAAATAACTAGACTTTCTTGCTGAAGGAGAAGGTTTAACCCAAAATTTCCAGCAAACATGATTCCAGCCCACAGGAAGAGTCGAGCATTATATTTGAACCGATTCCTTGTATGAAGGAATCCTTCCACAGTCATAAAGGCAAAGAAAGGACCTACAGCACGTGTTAACACATGGAAAATATCTTGCCACAATGGTGGAAGTAGACCAGGAATAAGGTATAAATGATCAAAAACCATGAGAATCATAAAAAATGTTTTAAGTTGAAAAGCATTAAACTTTTTCATACATCACCTCTTTATCTTTTTTTAAAAATTATATCAGAAATATTACTGCTATATCTTACAGTTAACTTACATTTAAAATGGTAATCTTACAATTTTGTAAGACTAATATTTTTTATCTGATTGAGGCTTTTTTCTCATCAAACTGAATCCTAAAGAAGAGCTTGAAAGAAATCTCCCAAGCTCTTAGTAATTCCTCTCATCCAAAGACTAGGTTCACTTGAGCAAATCTAATTCTCACTGTCGTTCCTTTTCCGACCTCAGACTCGATACGAATCTGGTGACCTAGTTCTTCAGAAATTTTCTTAGATAGAGGCCAAGTCCAGATGACTGCTGGGTTAGGCGGCCATTATATCCTGAGAAACCCCGTTCAAAAACTCGGAGGACATCACTGTTTTTCATTCCGATTCCCGTATCCTTGATACAGAGATCTTGAAGACACTGGATATTATGTCTTTAATTAGTTGAATCTCCTACATGAACAAAACTATAAAGTTTACACCTATAACCCTTTGTTAATCAAGTAGTTTGCCAAATCATTATCAATTCATTAGACCAAAACTGATAAGAAAGATGCTAGTATCACCGCTTATAAACTTCTTTCTGACACAATCCATGAGCAATTTCAATCTGTTTTATCTTCTCAAAAACAAGTTACCTTTTGACTAACAAAAAGTGATGAAAATAATGAAATTGACACAAGATTACATTTAGTTTGTCTTACCATTTATTTTTGAACCTCATATCCTTAAAAGTATCAAAAGGGAATATTTTTGTTTCAATCTATTTTAGTACAAATTAAAACATTTATCAGTTTTCAATAGCAGAGTGATTTAAAAAGACAAGCACCAAAACTGATGTTTGTCTTTATGATCTTCTTTGAAAAAGCTGTTTCTCTTTATTTAAGATAATTTTCTGATCCTTTATGAGCTTTTTCGATTGCTTTCTTGCTCCCATTTAGTCTTGACTTTTTCAAACTGTTTGTTTGTCACAGTGTTTTTTAAGATTTCGGAAGTTTGGCTTGAACTTTCTGAAATTTGCTCAAACGTTAATATCCCCTCTTCCACTTGTATCCTGCCCAGCATGCTAAAGCAAGTAAAACTAAATTAAAGATGATAAAGAAAGTCGTAAAACCAAATAATCCATTTTGAGCTAAATCTGCCGTGTAAAGTTCAGTTTCTGTAAAGAGAAGATAAATTCCATATCCCTCCACGAAAATAAGAAAACTGACAAAACCAATCAGGAAAAGTCCACTGGCAATAAGAAAGAGCCGCCATAAAAGAATGAGTATTCCTCCTACTGCTAAAAAAATTACTGGGATAAGGAGTAAATCATTCATGACTTTCTCCTTTCTAGACAATAAATTGACGATAATGAGTGGCAAGAGAGGAATCAAACTCTTCTAATTTTTGAACTAAGTCCAAATACTCCTCCTTTTCATGTTCTTCAAAGTCCACACTTCGATGATTCTGAAGAGAGATTTCCAATTGACTAGTGAGTTCTCGTTTAGAAAAACTGTAATCCCCCGTCACTTCCTCATAATGTTCCTTTAGCTCCTTGTAGGCTTGGTATTCTTCAGGCGTTTGAAATCCCTGTACCAAAGCCTCTTCTAATTGATAATAGGTATCTTCCATCATAATTATTACCTCGTTTCTTTCTATCTTTATTTTACCGCGCTTTTCTTTTCTTGTCCGCTATTTGTATCTATTTTTTAATCTAATTCAAAAGAAAGTTGTTCTTGCTTTTCTTTTCCTTTTTCGTGGAATTGTCTTAAGGCCTGATCAATAATATCTAAATCCGTTTCTGTTTCAATCAATGGTGCGAGTACATCGTATTCGGCCTTTTTTGTTTGATAATCCTCTTCCTTTGGAAAATTTTTCTCAATTTCTACCTTAGCAGTAGTCCATTTATCCTTTAATTCATCCAATAAGTTCTGAGTTTTCACTTGGTCCTCTTTAATGTGATCAATCGTATGCTGAAGCCTTTGAATTGTCCCTAAAGGAGAATACAAATCTAAACTGACAGAATATTGATTTTCTCCTACAATCTTAACAGAGAAGGTTTCAGGAAGAGGTTGATTTATTGGAAGACTAAGCATTTTAATGTCAAATCCTCGATAGCTTGCTAGGGTACGAAATTCTTTGCTGTCAGCTTGATTATGACGGATAAGACGGTGTAGGGATTCCCCTGCTTCAGCTCGTTGATCAAAAGCTTGTTTACCTACCCTCATAGAAAATGCCTGGTCTTTCGATATTTCAGACTGTTGAATATCGCCTTCATACTTGCTTAATCGTTTCTCAAGAATGGGCATATTTTCTTCACAGTAAGAGATTGTATGACGATAGTGATCCTTGCTGCGTTGAAAGGCGCGTCTTTGATTTTCTAATAGAGTTAGATCATTCTCTAGTTCCATCTTATATTTGAGATAAGGATTACCTGTTGCTAATGCCTTAAAATCAGAAGCTGTCATGGTTTGCTCATCAATGTCTTCTGCAGCACGAATCGGCTCCTTAGAAGTCATAATCTGCTTAATATAACGGAGTTTGTTCTCCTGAGTTGCCCATAGATAATTATCAAATGAACCTTTGGTAATGTAGTGGTAAATATCCACTTCCTTGTTTTCATTTCCCTGTCGGATAATCCGTCCATTGCGTTGCTGAATGTCACTTGGTCTCCAAGGGACATCCAGATGATGAACTGCTTTCATCTTGCTCTGAACATTTAAACCTGTTCCTCCTTTTTCAGTTGAGGCAAGGAGAATCCGCACCTCTCCTGCATTGACCTTTCGAGACAAACTATTCTTCTTTTCATCACTATTGGCATCATGTACAAAGGCAATTTCCTTACTAGGGATTCCTCTATCAACTAATAAAGCCTTAATCTCAGAATAAACATCAAAGCCATTGTCCTTTTTCTTAGGTGTTCCAATATCTGAAAAAATCATCTGAGTAGCCTTATTTTCCATTCCTTCACGATAAATTCTCTCAACATTATCCACTACCTGAAGCAGTTTATGATTGTCTGCTAGACTATAACTAGAGTCCAATAAACGCATATCAATTGCTAGTTTTCGTGCCTCGCCCGTAATTTTTAACATGTTATCCTGACTCGGATCTACTGTTCCACATTTGACCATATCTGACCTCATAACCAATTCTTCTAAATAGAGTTTCTGGTTTTCAGTTAACTCACTCTCAATAGGGATAATATGAGCTTCTGGAACAGGTAAATCCAACATATCTTGTGTTTGAATGTCGGCTGTTTCTTTGTAGATTTTCATCAACTCAGGTAGATTGACAAACTTTTTAAATCGTTTCTTAGGTTGGTACTTATCCCCTGTAGGAGCTAATTCCATAGAGTTTTGAATTTCTCCAAAAGCACCTACCCAAGAGTCAAAATAATCAACTTGATAGCGTTTTAAGATATCTGGTTGAATGTAGTTCATCATAGTATATAACTCACTAATAGAATTGGAAACAGGTGTTCCTGTCGCAAAGACAATGTTTTTAAAATCATGTTCTTCCTGAATCTGTCGAACCTTCATTTCCATATCCACATTCTTCTTAGACGTTGTATTGGTAATCCCTGCTACATTTCCAAGTCCAGTAATTGGACGTATATTTTTAAAGTGATGTGCTTCATCCACAAAGAGAAAATCAATTCCTAAGTTCTCAAAATCAATAAAACTATCACGATTAAAGCGTTGGAGTTCTTCCAATTGTCTCTCAAGACCACTTATTGATTGCTCTGCTTCTTTAACGGTGTACTTATTTTCAGAATGTGTTTTAATCTCTCGTAGTTCATTGAGTTTGTCCTCGATATAATTCATCTGTCTTTCCTTACTGACAGGGATTTTTTCAAATTGAGAATCCCCAATGACAATGGCATCGTAATCTCCTGTAATGATACGTGACACCAATTGTTTTCTTCTCGCCTTCACAAAATCTTTCTTAGTGGTCACAAAGACTTTTTTAGTAGGGAAAAATTTCATGATTTCTTGGCCAAACTGAGCAGACAAACTAGAGGGCACCACATACAAGGGCTTATGAACCATCCCCAACTCCTTTAATTTAAACCCAGCACCAAGCATGGTCAAGGTCTTTCCTGAACCTACCTCATGAGCTAATAAAGCTCTTTTTTCTTCTACGATTCTTTGAATAGCATTCTCTTGATGAGGACGAAGACTGATGTTTTGTGCCAAGCCATCAATGACTAGATGGCTACCATCATACTCTCGACTAACTGTTCGATTATAAAGACGATTATAGCTTTCCTCAATGACCTGTTGGACTTCTGGATACCGTGAGACAAATTCTTGAAAGAGCTCTTGTAAATGCTGCTCTTTTGCTCTTAGAACAGAGGTTTTTTCCAAATCTGTGATAGTCTTTTTCTTTTCCCCTTCCGTAACAGTCATGGTAATCGTCGGTTGGTTCGAATTAAGTAAATTCTCAAAAATCTTTCTTCCTGTATCATAACGTGACCCACTAACTCCAAGACTACTATCTTTGGCACTTGGATAGCGATAAACAAATGATGTCCTTAAATGAACCTGGCCATCGACAGGATTCACTTCAATGACTTGTTCAACATCTGGCGAAGACAATTCAAATTCACGATTGGTAAAACATTCAAAGGCAAATTTACCATAAACGGATTGAGGAATCCAACGTGACCCTATTTTGAACTCAATATCTGCCAGATGAATCCGTGGAGGGCGAACAGATTCTAACAAATCTAAAGCATGAGACCAGTCAAATTCTTGGTTGTTTTCATCTACTAATAGTTGAACTACTTCTATCTTATTGAGAATATCTCCTGACAAAAACTGGTTCTTAGAAAGATATTTTCTTTCCCCTCTTAAATAACTTTCTGGATCCATTAAAACCTGGTCACCTAACTCATCTAAAATAGCAGCTTGGCTATGTTCGGGATAAATTGATACCATATAGTCTAAATCAACTCCTCTACCATCCGATAAACTGGAGTTTAAGGCATCTAAAGCCGTTGATACTCTTGTAATCTCTCTCTCTGGTCTAACCAATGCTTTCTCAAAGGCTAAAGATTTTTTATATTTTACTTTCTGGTCTTTAGAATCGATGTATTCATCTTCTAAACTTGCTAGTAAAGAATACTTATCGTCACTATCAAATAAGTTCCGATTGACTGAGGCATTCAAGTATCCAAATTGACTTACAAAGCGGTCATAGTTATGATTGAGTTTACTAAGTAACACCTGAAATTCTGTCCGACTATAATCTTGATGACGTTGAATTTCAATTAAGGATTGATAGGTCTCTCTCAAATCAACCATGCCCTTAATGCGACTAATATCCTTATCCGATAAGGGACTTTCATAAAAGACAGTTTTTTTGAACAGTCCCTTATATTTCCCTCTTTTACTCGCTTCTTCTGACTTGTAAACATCTAGTGCTTCCTCTTCTGTCAAATGAAGTTGCACGAATCGGTCTATTTTATGTTCAGACAAAGAACTGTCCCAAGCTTTAAAATCTCCCTTCTCATCTACATAATAACTAATTTCGTCTACTTTTGAACTTTTCCGAATGCCATGCGTATCTCGGTAATAAATTTGATTTCCCTCATATCCAAAAGAATAGAGCGCTAAGTCCTCACGTATACGACTTGGGATCGAATTATCCACTTCTTCTTGGATAAAAACAGGTGCTTTCAAAGAATTGTCAATTTGTTTAGGTGCTTCCACATTCTCGAATGCTTTCATTATATCAGTAGATAATGTTTCTGATTCCCCCTTTACATTGAGGGTTCCTCCATTAAAATTACGTACTTCATATTCACCCAAAACTTGTGTGTTGTATTTCCCATCAAAATAAGGATTGATCCAGACACGCTTATCTTCCTCAAAGGGAATAGAGCCACTAAAGACAAGTTCCTCCTCATTAAGATTCTTTGCTTGATCCTTTTGAAAGAAGAGGAGATCTGTGGTCACTCGAGTACCTGCAATCGTTTTAAAAGCCGTATCCGGCAAACGAACACCCCCTAAAAAATGAGTGTTGGTTTTAATCTCTTGTAAGACATTATCTGTCCGCTTATCCATTGTCCCAATAGATGAGATAATCGACACTTGTCCTCCGTCTCTTACTAAATCAAGTGAGTGTTTGACAAAGTAATCATGAATCATATAAGGTTTATCGTAGTTTTTATCGGCAATGCGAAAATTTCCAAAAGGAACATTCGTTAAGACTAAATCAAAACTATTATTTTGATAGGGAACTTCTTCAAATCCTCGCACTTCAATATGGGTATTGGGGTGGAGTTGTTTTGCGATTGCGCCTGTCACACTGTCTAATTCAACCCCATAGAGCTCTGATTTATCTCGTATACTTCTAGGCATCGCCGCAAAGAAGTTCCCAGTCCCCATAGAAGGATCTAATATCCTTCCTCCCTCAAAACCATCATCCAGTAATTTTTGCCAAATCTGGCGAATAATCATTGGGTTTGTATAATAGGCTGTGAGAGAACTTTGTTTCATGGTGGAGTATTCTGATTTACTTACTAAACTCTTAAGAGTTAAACGTTCTGCTTCATACTTTGGATTGAGTTCATCGAAAAATTCATTAGCAAGACCACCCCATCCAACATACTTGGCTAGTAGTTCTTGTTCTTCTGGACTTGCTTGTCGTCTCTCTTTTTCTAATCTTTTAACAAGATCAATTGCGGCGATATTCGTTTCAATTTTTTCTCGATTTGTCTTAGGATAAAAGTCCTCTAAATCATCTGGAAAAACAAAATCTTGAACAGGGACATCCGTCTCTTCTATGCCTACAATAAGCGTTTCTGTTTCCTTTTCATTTTCATTTTCTTCTTCCAGGTAGGAAAACAAATCTATTTCCTGACTTTCACTTGATGAATCAATCTCAATCTCTGAATTTTCTTTTTCAAGTTCTACGAGAGACAATACTTGTCCAATCTCTTCTAAACTGTTCAAGTATAAGATAGGATTTTCTTCAAATAACTGGTTGGAATCATTGAATAGCTCTAGGCGAACTAAGTCATTTAACTGGGCATTTTCAATCGAAACCAACTGAAATACTTGTCCTTTATAACTTACTTGTGAACCGATTGGATATTCCCTCAAAGCGTCTTCTACAATTTTATCGACATTAGAAAAGGGGTTCGTTTCTTCCGTTTCCTGTTCAATATCGCTTGAAGGAGATAAGGATTCCGCTACTTGCTTAGACTTTTCGCTTATAGCCTTTACATCATCAAAGTGAGTAATAATCTTCAGCTTTTGTGTCAGTGGAAGTTGTTGGTAGTTTTCTTCATGATGGACAAGATCCGTAACAGTATCTAAAGTAGCCATCAATTCTGAACCCAAATAAGCTAGAACATCTCCCTCTTTTTCTTCAAAATGAATCTCAAGAACTTCTTTTTTAAGCTCTTTTGAGTCAACCATTAGAAGAAACTCCTCTATATCTCTACTAATGCGGTCAGATAGATTATTCGCAACCCGATAGACATTGACTAAATTGACATCCTGTTTCTGATGACATACAAGCTCACTTAATGGTGTTAGCTTCTCTTTTTCAGATTGGATATAAAATCGAGTGGAAAGGTTATAGGTTGCGACTTCTAGCACCAAGTTTTTCTCAAAATTACTTAATTGAGATAATTTACTTAGACCTGCTTGTCCAAAATTTCTTGTGTAACTTTCTAAATCTTGGTCATTATTTTCAGAACTAGCCTCTAGGAAAGAAATAATATCTTGATCAAAAGAATAGACGTGAGGAATCTCTTCTAACTTGCCCTCTTCAGTCAAAAAATTCTCTACCAAATCCTGCCATTTCTCATCAAAATGTTGCGCTTGATAACGAAGAAATAGGGTCATTTTCTCCCTATCTTTTTGAATTGTTCCACGAAACATAGCCAATAATTGCATTACTTCCATACTTGCTCCTTTCATCTATACGAAAATAGGAGAATCACATGATTCCCCTACAACTCTATCTCCATTTCAACCTTTTGAGGACTGGTTTCTAAATCACTAGACAAAAGAGAAACGGCATCTGTTCTCATGTAGTAAGTATATAAGTCTTCAAGGTCTTGTTCGTTTTCAATCCCTGTTTCAATACTAATCAGAGCCTGTATAAATTCCTTGTAGTGACTCTCCATCATATCTGAAATCTTTTGTTTCATTTCCATAAATACTGAAGATGGTTCAGTTATACTTGTTTGGTCTATGTCTTGTAAATCCTTTTCTAAGGGATTGGTTCCTTCTTCTACTTCCACTAAATCTGAACGTCCATCACCATCAGAATCTGCGCTAAGAGGATTGGTTCCTAGCGCAAATTCTTGAGCATCAGTCAGTCCATCTTGATCCGAATCACGTTGATAAATGGTTTCCATATACTTCCTTCTTTCCTAGTTAATCTTTTTTCACTCCAATCCTACCAAATATTCCTTGAAAGAAGTATCACAACAAAAAAAGAGAACGAGCCAAAACCTCGTTCTCCTTAAAATGATAAAACGTTACTATCAAAGTAAAAAAGATGACTTACAGAACCTGTAAGCCACCTAGTCAGTCGGTTTATTCTGGTGTCTGCCACCGCTTGGCCCTTACGTCCAAGATTGCTATCGGATTTTGTTCTGGTGTCCGCCACCGCTTGGCCCTTATGTCCAAGATTACTATCAGATTGACCATGAGCCAACCACTCATCTACACCATTATTCTAACGAATATGAGCTACAAACGCAAGAGAAAAACTTATTTTGGATTTATACACTGTAAAAAACATACACTATCTTCAGATTGAACTTTTGTTCAAAATAAGCTATAATGAATTTAAGTAGAAACAGGAGGTAGAACAAATGGCTACAATCAGTTTAACACGTGATATAAAACTAACAAACGAAGATGCTCTAAAAATTCTTAATCATAAACCATCTAAAAAGCTACAAGCCGTCTTGAAATCTATTGAATCACAGGACGCTACCGATCCAACGAAAAATAAACTCATTTCAAAGTATCTGTAAGATGACAATTCAAGTAACACCACTTAAGCAATATCTTGAAAATATTCAAGTGCTAGCTCCTGATAAAACTGAGAAACAAGTTCAGGATCTATTTAAAACTATCATTTTAGAAAATGTTGATTTCAACGGTAATGAAGAGATGTTGACTTATCTATCTGATAAAGCTCCCAATTTTGAAAAACAACATCGTTCTCGTAATTTTATCGTTGAAGAAACTGAAACAAATAACATCATAGGATTCTTTAGTTTATCTCTCAAAGTTGTTGATATTTCTGATTTAGAGAAATCCTTAAAAAAGAAACTCGTCCTAAAAGGGAAAAGTCCCAAAAATATTGATTATCTCCCTGTGTTACTTATCGGTCAATTCGGCAAAAACACAAAGCTAAATAAACTATCAGGACAAGAGTTATTTGAAATTGTAATTCAAAAAATTGAAGAATTTCGAGCAATTGTAGGAACTCAGATGGTATTTTTAGATAGTATCAATCATCCTAAAGTCATTCAATTTTATGAACAGTTCGGATTTGTTGCTTACAGTCAATTGATTAAAGATGATCATCAAGTAAGTTATCAGCCTATGGCATTAAATATGTCGCTCTATAAAAAATAAGAATCATGTCACCTAAACTGATGACATGATTCTTTTATTTCGTAGTATAGGCAAAACTGATGGCACTATCTGCTTGAGAGATTTTTCTAAAGGTATAGTTAGGATTACCCCCATAGTTTGTCTCAGACACAAGGAAAGAACCATCATCATATACTTTCTCGACAAAAGCCACATGACCGTAGATGGCTGGTGTGCCATGTGTACCTCCCACAAAAGAAACAATGGCACCTGCTCTTGGTGTAGAGCCAGTTTCCCCACCAAGACTTGAAGCTGTCGCAACCCAGTCCTGACCATTTCCCATGGTATTAATGATTGAAATCTTCTCTCCGTTTCTACCTTTTAGCTTTAATCCTAACTGGTTCATACGAGCCGCAACACCCCATGTACATTGTCCATAGGCATAGGCCATACCATCTCCACCACCAGGAACAGAATGATCATACAAGTCCCCACGAACCCCTTCAAGGGATTGTGGGTCACTTTTTGCCTGTCCTCCATTTGTTTGACTAAAGCCTTTTTCAATTTGATAATACCATTCCGTTGCTCTGGTTTGTCTTTCCAGTAGTTTATCACCAGAATTTCCTTCCCAATAGGTCAGAAAGAGTTGGGCGAGATTGGCTGCACTGCCCGTATTTTTAAAAAAATCTTTTAACCAACTTTGATAGTAAGGACTATCCCCATGAAGCATAAAATCAAGTTGGAGGTCTAAATCATACCACTTCTTATTTTGGGTGCGTGCATAATTTAACAAAGCTGTATGACGTGTTGAACCATCTGCGGTATCCGTCCATTGACCTAACCCCAAACCTCTATGAAGGATATTAGGATAAGCACCACTATAAATGGCTGGCCCTCCTATCGCTAACCAGCTTTCATCATCCCATGAGGAATCGGTAGCGCCAACTGGAGGAGATAAATAATCCCCTTCAGCTCGTTTAGGATTGATAGAAGACTCTACCGACCAATTTCCTAAAATAGCCGCAATGGCTTGGGGACTTGCCCCTTGAGATTTCAAAAACTCATAAATATGTTTTGCTCGTTCAAACTCATCCCCACCAAACTGACCAATGGCAGGTAAGATAGTTGTCTGAAGTTGAATGACTTTTGGAAAATAAAATTGCGGATTGACATACACCAATTTTTCTTTCTTGTTCTTATACTTTTGATAGGAAACTTTCAAACCTGTATCGTCTGGGGTCTCACCAATAACATCACCAGTTAAGACCCTTGTTCCCTCAATCGCACGGCCATTATGAATAGAATACAAGGTCAATCGACTCTCATTCTCTCCTTTTCCGTTAGTAAGGATAACATCATCTCCGTCAAGAGATACAACTCCATCCATTGGTGCGACAATTGTTTGGTGAGCCTTCGCTTCTAGTAGAATGTACTCCTGAAGGGTAGGTTTTCCGTCTAAATCATAGTATCCATAACGATAAGTCATGGTTAGACTATCTTCGTTGCTTTTCCCCTCAAATGGATTGTCCAATTCCTGCATGGAAGCATACACACCCTCTTCTTTTAGTTCCTTTATTTCCTCTTGATCGTCTTTCGATAGTTTATACTTAGGAGTTTCATAAAGGTCTTGCATGGATTTCAAATCTTCCCCATCGTTTAAATCATGCCACAAAGTAGATAGATAATCCTTGTAAGTTTCTGAACTAAATAAGTGAACTGGTTTGTCTAACTCATAGTCATGGAATTTAAAGTTCATATACCCCATCACATCATCAACTTTTGTGTAATAGGTAATTCCTTTGTCATTTGTGCGAGTATATTCTGCATCTTCCCAAGTTAGGTGGGTATAAGCTTTTGTTAATTCAAATTCATCTTGTTGAATCAAACTAGCAGATGAAAATCCTAAAAAGAAGCTCATCATAAGTAAGAGAAGAAAGACTAATCCTCCAACTATCCAGGTTGCAGGATTTCCAGCCGCAAATGTAAAGAAGGAAAAGGCTGCTTTTAGTTTTTGATAGATATTTCGAACACTTGTAAGACCTTGTTTCTTTAATTTTCGAAACCGATTTTTAAAGGAACTTGGATTCTCTTTCGCTAGTTTCCATCCTTTTCCATCCTTAAAATGATGGTATCGCTCTTTTGTGTTGGTCAGTCTTTTCTTGGTAAAACGACCTGTTGCTTGTCCTGTTTTGACACTAGCTTTTCCAAGATTATAAGAAAGCCGACTGTAGCGTTTCCCTTTTCTAATGGTCTCTTGAAGTGTGCGATAGCCTTCTAAATCTTCATTTTCTGAAGCTAACTCTCCACCTTCACGTCCAAGGACATAAAGGAAAGTTTTGGCTTTCCTACTAACCTTTTTGGATTTATAGGCTTGTTTAGTAGATTTTAAATTTTCTTTGGCGGCCTTGACTTCTTTCTTAGCTTTTAATTCTTCTAAACTCTTCCCTTGAAAGAAAAAATTAGATTTTTGTTTCGATTCCTGACCGTAGAGAAATTTTTGATTGGTTTTTCTTTCTTTACGACTCTCTTTTCTTTCTTCTTTTGCTTCTACCTTGGCTTCTCTAAATTGCTTCTTGGCTATTTTCAATCGTTTCCTAGCATGAGGCAACCGTCTGTCTCTTAATTCTTTGCGATTCAAAAGAGAGGGAGGACTATTTTGAAGAATATGATTGTAGTCTTCATTTGCTTGTTTTACTCTCTCCTTTGAAGCTTCTCTCATCTCCTCTAGCTTTTGCTTTATCTCTTTTTTCCATGCTTTTTCATCCAGTACAGCGGAATCTTTTTTCTGTTTCCTTACCTCCTTCTTTCCTTTTTTCAAGAATTTTTTCTCATCTTTTAGGCTTCTTCTAAATGCCTTTCGGGCACGTATGATTTTTCTTTTATCCTTCATTTACCTTCCCCTTAGTTAGAAGCCATTTTATCAGGATCCGTACTCATGATATCAAACAATTGAGTACCTTGAGGAATCTTATTTTTAAAGGGTACGACAACTGAACCAGCTTTTATCAGTCCTGCCCCTTTTTCTGGATTGACAAGGTATTTTTCGAGTTCTTTTGACAAGCCTAAGAGTTGAACCAGTTCTTCTCGGTCATTTTTTGCTTGCTTGAGGAGAATCATAAATTCACTATTGGCAATAATCCGTCTACCATTTGGATCTAACAATAAGGTTTCGACGTTTTGAGTTATTCCAGTCGGACTGGCTCCATATTTTCTGACACGACTCCACAATTTAAAGAAGAAATCACTGGCATATTTATCTAATAAGAGAAGCTGCATTTCATCAAAATAAATCCAGGTCTTCTTCCCTAATTTTTGGTTCCGAACAACACGATTCCATATCTGATCAAAAACAACCATGAGAGCGATTTGTTTCAGCTCATCTCCTAACTTTTTAACATTATAGATTAAGAAATTAGATCCTGTCTGAATATTGGTCTTATGAGAAAAAATATCAAGAGAACCTTCGACATACAGTTCCATATCAAGTGCCAAATTCTGCGCTTCTTCTTCTGGTTGTTGGCTCAAGACAAAGACCCATTCTTCCAAAGAAGGTTCTTTAAATGACTGATAGGTGAGTCTGGTGACTCGGTCGATAATCGATTTTTCTCTTCCATCCATTTTCCTATCCAATAATTTGCCGATAAAAGATAAAAGAAATTCTGATTTTACCTTTACAGGATCCTCATCCATATTTTCCTCAGACAAGTCAAGGACATTGAGATAAGTTTGGGAATCGGGCGCAATATCAATCATTTCTCCCCCAAAAGCTCGTCCAATGACACTGTATTCTGCTTCTGGATCCACGATGATAATTTCAGTATTTTCACCAGATTCCTTGATTTTGGTCGTGATAATTTCATGCTTAGTTGCCATCCCTTTCCCAGCTCCAGATGTTCCTAAAATCAGACCAGACGGTGTATTTAATAGGCTGCGATCAATGGTAATAATATTGCTTGAGATTTGATTGATACCGTAATATTTCCCACTACGGTCTTGTAAATCTACTGAAGTCCAAGGTGAGTTTACTGCTACATTAGATGTTAATAAACTCCGTGATACTCCCTCTAAAAAATCACAACCAAATGGCAGCAAACTATTAAAGGCTGCTTCTTGCATATATGGAAGTTTATCAATCATTAGGTCATTTGAGCCGGCCACTTGTTGGATAGTGTCTAGGGCTTGTTTGAGTTCTTCTTCATCCTGACCAAAGACCCCAATCAAGAAGACCGTTTGAAATAGTTTATCTCCTGTCTCGGTCATGGTTTTTAAGAGTTCCTCAGCTTCATCGATATTGCTTTCTAATACATGACCTACTTTTTCCAAATAGATACCTGTACGAGCTAGTTTTTGTTGTTCCCCAATCTTTTGGGATTCCATTAAGGTTTTCTTTGTTCGTAGTTTCTTCATGGCATCTGCCTTGGTCGAACTTTGAGCATGAAGGCTTACAATCAATTCCAGATCTCCTTGCATGAGGTCTCGGATAAACTGATCCCCTAATTCCATACCGTAGTCTCTCACATAGACAATCTGCAATAAGCGGTCATTTATTTGTAGGTAATTCTTGTTTTTGAAATCTAAGAGATTAGGCGCTATGAAGTGACGAGTTGTCTGACCAGATTTCGTTAAATCACGGTAAGAAAAAGGAAGATGGTGTTCTCCTCTAAGCATATCGGCCAACAAGTTCACCCGTTCTTCTCCAGCCAAGGATTCAAATCGTGCATCAATTTCTGAGAAACCACTCTTGAAATATTCTCCAATTTGAGACAAGGAACGATAGGCTTGTTTGGGATTAGTGTCCTTTCTTCCAAAGCTAATCAGTTTCACAGCCGAAAAGTTATTTTCCCCACTGTCTAAATTCTGATTCATCATCCGATTCAATTCTTTACGATAGGTATCATATCCATCTTCTTTTTCCTCATACAAAACACTTTGTCTAAACTTTTCTAAATTCAATCTTTTATTAAAAATGGTCAATTGGAAGTTGGTTTGGTCATCTAAAGAGTTAATCAAATCAGAATACTTCTCAATGATTGCCCCCTTATCTTCTAAACCAACGGTCTGGTAATTGACATCACCAAGTAAGTAGCTTTGTGAGAAATAATCTTCTTTCACCTGCATCAGACCATTTTGATACAGGGCTTGATAAGAGAGAGTATTAGCCGTAGAGGGTAACACTTCCTCTTTTTTCCCTTTAACTTCTTTCTTTTTATTAGTCATTGAAGTTTTTTGTTTCTTTAATGTATTTGATTTTCTTTTCATGTTCAGGTCCTTTCTTTCCTGTAATTGTGCGTAGAGGAACCGTTAGTTCAAAATGAAGACGGTATTTCAAATAATGTTCAAAATATAAATCATTGGGTTTATAGACTCCAAAAAGCATGAGGGGAATGGTAAAGGCAAACACAAAACCGTAAACAAACCAATCTCCAAATTGCCAGAAAAAGAGATTCAAGCCCAAAACAATAATTGTGACAATAAAGGCTGGTAAAACAAAAATGATTTGTCTTGTGGTGAAACCTAACCAAGCCCTGTGTTGGTATTTTGAGATGTCTTTAAAGACACGTGTATTCATGACTTTCCTTTCTAAAAAGGCTAAGAAGCAATCACTTCCTAGCCTTTATCTAATTACATACCTAAGATTGAGCGAGCCGTACGTTGAGAACCAACGAGGGCAATAATCAGTAAGATAGCTTGTATTAAACTACCAAACATAATCGCAAGAGATTGCAAGACTCCTGCACCATTTGAAACAGCTATTTTCCCAGCAGATTCAAACAAAGGAACAAGAGAAACAATCAGAAAAATAAGAATCCCTTGTACCGCATAGACCATAATATTTTTTAAATAGCCAATACCAATAGACTTCCACTCATCACTTAAAAATGTTGGAATCGTAAGAGGGGCAAATGGAATCATAAGGTAGAGTTGAATAAATCGAATAGATACCAAAAGATTAACCATGGCTGCACTTACTATCCGAACTAGCCAAATGAGGAGGGCGAAAAATCCCACAATCATCCGGCCAATAAATCCTGAACCTTTTAATCCAGAGATGGTATCATACTTTGCCCCACCGTGAGCCACAATCGAGGCCACTTGTTCAATGGCGTGACTCGCAATCCCGATGATGGCTTCTACAATCACGGTAGTGTTGGTAATTACCACTGCGACCATAATATAACTAATCAACATCGGCGCTAATGCTTCAAAGGTCATCGCTCCTCCTGAGTTAGCAATCTTCTTTGCCATCTTCGAAAATTCTAAGATGAGAACAACTGATAAAATCGCAACTCCAAGAGGCTGCATGACACTTTTAGTAATACTAGACATATAAGTCCAAACTGTTGGATTGTAGCTAGATAGGGATTTAATCAGATCTACCGTAGATTGTAAATCCACATTAAATCCTTCAAATAAATTTTCAGCTGATATTTTTTCAGATGCAAGGTAAACAAAGGGTGAGACTAAACTAAGATTCATGTCATTGTTTATCCTCCTAAATTGAAATCTGGGTTACAAAGGCTCCAGCAGCCCCTACCATAACACCACCGACAATTTCAAGAATGGCATTCCGAACACCTGGTCCACCATCTTTAATGTTGGTTGCAAGGTTGACAATCCCCACAACAACGAGAAAGGCACCAACTGCAATCAATCCCTTCTGTAACAAAGACATAGCTTGTGCAAACATAGCACTTGCGTCTACTCCATAAACAAAACCTTTAAAATGCGTAATCATCTATTTCCTCTTTTCTATTTTTATTTTAAACTAGATTCAAAAGTTAAATCACGAATTCTAAGGTCGTCAAGATAATTTTCTTGTCTTTGATTCAAAGGATTGATTTGATAGTTCCACCACCGTTCATCGCTTTCTTGATTAGCTAGGTACTTCCAGTTTGGATGCTTAGTGGAATTGTATTTTTTGCTTTTAAAGACAGGCATATTGGCAATTCGAACCAAGCATTCATGCCGTTTCATATTTCCGACCTCATCGGGTGTCATTAAGTCACGAGCAATCTTTTGATGAGAAAGGGATCCTGAACCTGTTTGGCCAAAGGAACGACTAGTATTTCGAACATCAATGGTTTGTTTACCGAGTAAGCCACTCATAAATTTAAAGGTATCTTCATCATTACCACCTAAGTAGACTAAGCTATCACAGTTCCCCAAAATGGTTTTCCAAGCTTCTTTTTCTTTATAGAGCCCTTGAAGTTGGGCAATATTTTGAAGAATAGGAACGAGACTCATATTTCGAGAACGGACTGTTGAGGTTTGTTCAGCAAAATCTGGAATTTCTCCGATATTTGCGAACTCATCTAAGTAAACTCTCACATGAAGAGGCAATTGACCCTTAAAATCAATATCTGCTTGTCTTGTTAGGGTTTGAAATACGGTTGAAAAAAAGAGGGCTGAAAGAAAGCGAAAGGTACTATCGTTATCTGGGATAACTAAGTAAACCATTGATTTTTCCTTGCCCCATGTCTTCATATCAAGGGTATCTCTTTTGGTCAAGTCCATGACACTTTGAATATTGAAGAGGGCAAATTTAGCAGTGGTTACAGCTATAACAGAATCCAGAGTCTTATCCTTATAATTTTGAAAATCTGCCCAATTTCGCATGGTAAAATTTTCAGTCCCATACTTTTTAGCATAATTTTCAAATAGAATTTCTAAGACACTTTTTTCCTGGTTTTCACCCTTAGATAAGTGTTTAATGAGTTTTGAGATTTCAGCAAAACTTGGATAACGACCTCGTTTTTTTCGCTCTTCCACTTCTTTTTTTTGACGTTTCAACAAGTTTTGATATTCCTTTTGACTTAAACGACTTTCTTCTATGAGCTGTTCTCTTGTTTTAGGTGGATTATAGAAATCGACTAAGTAAGAGGCTAAAGCTCGAACCAAAGTCATAGAAGCTTCATCCCAAAATGGATCACTTCGGGAGCCAGAGCCTTTGGTGTTATTAAAATAAACAGTCAGCATGCGATTCAAATCGTTTTCTGTTTCTATATAGCGAAAAGGATTAAAGCCATCTGAGTTCTTCATATTGACTAAATCTAACACCTTTACTTGGTAGCCATGTTCTAAAAAGAGTTTGCCTGTTTTCTCGGCCAAGTGATCTTTAGGATCCACTACAATATTAGAACTATTCATCTGAATCAGATTGGGTTTCACAAAGCGAAATGTCTTCCCACTTCCTGAACCTCCAATCACCGCAATATTCTTATTTCTATCATATTGGGGTGGTTTTTTATCTAATAATGTCAAACGAACATCTTGTGCTAAGATCGTATCATGAGAAAATTCCTTACCGTAAAAGAGCTTCTTTTCTTTTAGAGTTCCAAAACGGGCGCTCCCGTATTCTACCCCTTCTCGGTATTGTTTTTTACCAGTCTCTAGATAGAGATAAACCAGTAACATCATCACAAAACCTAGTAGAAAAAAAGCACTTGATTTTCCAGTAAAAGAAACATTCCATGGCGACTGAAGAACTTCATCTTGACCTTCCATCAGAAGATGAGTCCATTTATCTAAGGTATTTCCAGTATAGGAATCATACAAAAGCGTCAAACGATGAAAAAGATAGCCTAGTAAGATACCTAACAGTGAGAATAGTAGGAATTTTTTTCCACTGTACATCATCTCACCATCTCTTTCTGTTTGACGGCTCCTTCTTGTCTAAAGGTAATTTGGGATTTAGCTTCATCAATAGCATCATCTAATGACTTATCCATGGTAAAATCAGCTAATTTCTCCGGATCATTAACCATTTTTTCTAAAAGATGGTCTAAATGATTGTCTAAAATCGAACGGTCTTTCGCGTAGAAATGTAGAGAATCCCCTTGCCAAGCGATGGCTAAAGGAATCTCTTCTTTTTCTAAAAAAGCTTTAAATTTCTCTATATCAATTGGTTTGTCTAAAAAATCTTTTTTCAGATTAATCGTATCAATCGCATAGGGAGATTGTAGCAATTCTTCTAATTTCTGCACTCCTATCTTATAGGCGGAATCCTGTGCTAAAGCCTGACGTCTAGACCATTCTAGAATCTTTAAAAGACTTTTTACAGTAAATAAAAGACTACGCTCTGCATATTGAACTGCCATTCGTTCCTGTTGTTCAGAGGACATCTGACGCCTCCTTCTTCACAAATAGCAGTTTTCCTTCTTTATAGCGATAAGCTATCAATTTCTGATGTTGCTTAATCGACTTGACAACCTGCAGTAGATCTCTCGAATAAGGTTCTCGAAGAGTAACTTCTACTGCCTTCCCATCAAAGATACCAACACGTTTAAATTCAATGTAGTCTTTTTTGAGATGTCCTAAGCCCATACCAAAGGGAAAGTGATGAATCAATTGGATGGTACAACCACCTTTATTTCCCATTTGTTTCAAATCATACAAGTTTACTACCTTCATGATTAACTCCTTTATCTAGTTTGTCGCATCGTTTAAGTCTGGTAACGATAAACTCCGTGTCTGTTAGAAAATTCTCACACACGTCTTGTGCCAGTTGCCCTTCACAGGGAAATACTCTCAGTCCCTACTTACACAGGCACGCTAATCAAGACGGAGTGGATTCAATTTTCAAAGAACAGGTAGCTTTATTATAGATAAGAGTAGTTGAAATTTTTATCACATTTTTGGGGTTGTTGGAATAATCAGGTAAGTGCTAATTTCTAGCTCCTCTCACAACACCCTACATACATTCTATGTTTTATGAACAGTAGCTATCATTTACATTTTCAAACTACCACTCTATCAGATTAAAAGTCAAAATAGGCGCTTCTACTTCGAGAGATACTCATTTAATGGTTCAGCAATTCGCACTACTTCTGTTACAGAAATTTCATCACTATGACTTCTCACGATTTGTTATTAGTTCACTTTGTGGGCTTGCTCATGAAACCAAACAGAGTAAGTCGTAAAAGAAAAAAGCAGTACAATGAACTGCTTTTACGGATTCAGATATATCTGCTTTACCGTATGAAATACCGCTAATCTTTAGGATTATATACTTGTTAGCAAAAATACAAATATGATTATAAAATTTACCTTAGAATTTTAAATCTTGTGGCTATGTAAACTAATATTAGCTGGCTCAATATAAGTTTGAAAATAACTTTCCTCGAATTGAAAAATATAAATAAGAATGGTGGAGTATGCTCTACCATTCTTATTTATATTTTTTAAAAGTTAATAACGACTTTTACTATATCTTATCTTCATCATTACATTTTGTCATCATAAAAATCATAAATCCAATGAAATAAATAAATAGCTGACCAATTCCTATATATTGAAAGAGTGACCAACTTTTCATATCAAGAGCTGCTGCGACAAAGCTACCAAATGGAATAAATAGACCGCTTATCATAAAAATGATACTAAACACTCGTCCTAAAAATTCTGAATCAACTGATATTTGTAGATATGACATTAGATTGATATTAAATACCGTCACACAAAATGTAAACGAACCAAAGAGTAATAATACAACAATCTGTGAAGAATGAAAAAATCCTAGCAATAGTAGCGCTATGGAAGCTGGTAATAATAGGTGAAAGAACTCCTTTGGCCCCAGTTGCTTTTTATATAATCCAGCAAGCAAGGCACCAACAATACTACCAAACGACTGAGCAATAAGGATAAAAGCATAGATATGATCAAACCCGGAAAAAGAAGAAGTAAATGGTAGATAGAATGCATAAATGGCATCCAAAAAATTTAAAAAAGCACTAGCAACTAAAATCACTAATAGAGATTTATCAGAAACAACATAGTTAAAACCTTCTCTAATTCCTTTAAATAAATTGACCTTTTTTGTTTCGCTACGAAATATAGTTTGGAAATGAGACTCGCAGAATGCTGAGACAAAAAAAGACAATGAATTGATTAGCATTCCATATTTAAAACCGAACTGCTGTATAACAAAAACAGATAACAATGGTGCTGAGACTGCAACAACCTCTGATAAGATTTTGGATAAAGAGTTATATCTATAAATTCCCTCTTGCGATAATAAATCTCTAACAATTGCCTTATATGTAGGTCTATTAAAACTAAATAAAATGGCAAGTATGATATTAACAGCAATAAAAGTCCAAATGTTTTGTGGATTATAAAATAAGAATAATAAAAAGGTAACGATGCCAGCAATTAAATCTGTGATTATAAGAGTTTTTTTCCGTTCGTTAAAATCTGCAAAATGACCTGCAAATAAATTTAGAAGCAATTGAATAATTGATTCACTGGATTGGTACAACATCATAAAAAAAGACGATTTTGTTGCCAAGTTCGCAATTAATACCTTGTTAGCATAATCAAAGATAATATTTCCGAAATTTGTGGTTTGACCTTGAACTAACATCAGCAAGATATTTTTATTTTCTTTGTTCATATAAATATTCCTTTAAACTCTCAAAAACTTGCTCAAAATCCTCTTTAATATCAGCTGAAAATGTAATTAAGTATCTCAAATCCTCTAATGAAGTAGCTTTTTCCCCTAATTTTTCGGGATATTCTCTGAAGTAGTCATATTTTACTGGTAAAACTGGAGGTTCTTGTCTCTTGCCATTTTGAAAAACTGCTAATGTTGACGCAAAACGCTTTGGTTGATTTAAACATTTTGGATGATATGAAATATCGTTTTTTAAGCGCCAATAAGTTTCAAGGATATCAAATTGAAAAGCCAGCTTAATCAATAAAGGAATATTTCCGCCTCCAAACCGTTTCCCAATTTCACAAAAGCTCAATCGATCACTTTCAGAATGATAAAAAAATTCTGCATGAAAGGGATGGACAGCTTCAGTCCCTAAGTTATACAAAACTGTCTGCGTCTCTTCCTTCAATCTCTTAATAAAGGAAGTGTCACTATATTTCGAATTTGTTTTTATGACATTAAAGAAGCTATCTTTAATATCTAAAATATTTCCAACATACTCATGGGTGAAGAAATAAGCTATTTTTCCATTTACTGCAATTCCATCACAAGTAAACATCGCATCGAACTGCTCAACTGTTTCGAGTAAATAATCCTTACTAGTGTAGTAATTCGGTACTTGAGAAACTTTACGAACTCCCTTCCCAGATGCTTCACTACGAAGTTTAATCATAAACTCCTCAGGTAACACTGATATTGGATTAAGTAGAGTTGGTTGCAAGACTTTTCCGGCTAACATTTGTCTCATTAATTTTTTATCTTTATACGCAAAATTTATTTTCCATGCATCTTTAGTATTGGTAAAAATAGATTTTAAAATACCTACAATATGCATTAATCCTTCATCAAGTGTAAAAATATCAGAAATGCTATCTCGGTTATCAAAAAAAGTTAGTAATTCAGAAAAATCAAAGTTCTCTAAAGTAAAGATATTTTCCTCTAAAAATGACTGCTCTAGGTATACATTTTTTAAATGTTCGGGACATATTATTGACAAATTAATATCTGGTTTAATTCCGATACCAGATGGATGATAACGATAAATAAAAAACTTCATTAGTTATACCTCGTATGTTGCAGTAGCCACTTTTCAATAGATAGGAGCGCTTGTTCAGTTTTCTTAAAGTCTTTACCGTATAGTGATAATCCAATTACTGCATCTGCGCTATGAAAGGCACTATTCAAATTTTGTCCCACCTTCACGTACTCGATATAATCAAAAATAGAAAACTGTTGTTTTATCTCATTAGTTATAGTTGGTAATTCTTTAATAGTTCCTGCTCGTTTTGCGGTTAGAAGCCAACCTGTATTTGGAAATTCTTTGGGAAGTTCAGGTAATATTTCTCCGCTGATACTATAAATCAGCAGCTTAAGAGGATTGCAACCAAATTTATATTCTAAATTTTGCCTAATACGTGCGCCTCCGATTCTGCAGGCAATTTCCAGAAAAATAATATCCTTCAAATCATAAAAGACTTCTAAATGAAATAAGTATGTCCCTTGTAAATCCAATTTACTTGATAAAAAAATAGCATAACCTACTAGTTCCTTATAGCCAGTGCTGTCCTTATCTAACGAAACAGCTGCTGCTGAGCCTCCTTGTTTGATTAACAATGGATTATAAAGATACTTAGAAGGCTCACAATAGATAATTTCACCATTGCTCACAAAACCATCAATATGATAAATATCACTCTCAATATACTCTTGAACAAGTATTTGTTCCCCTTGATTAAATAAACTTTCCTTTAGTTTAACCAAATCATTAATTGTTTGAACACGGAAAGTGTCCACAGACCCTGCACCACTTAATGGTTTTAAAATAATATCTTGATGTCTATCAAAAAAATATTGAAGTTCAGAAAAACAATCTATTTTTTGTGATTCAGGAATTCTAACTCCTAACTCTTTAACTCTTTTTGTCATTACATTTTTATCACGAAAAATAATCGCTTCATCTACTTTTTGACCTCCAATATGAAATTTTTCTCTCAGTTCTGCCGCTAATAGGATATCAAATTCATCTAAAGGTATAATCGCATCAAAAGACTCTGATTTAAGTAATTTTTCTGCCTTTTCTCTACGTGTATTCTGGTCTCCAGCAACACCAGCCAATTTAACATTTTTGGGTAATTTAACTCTAAACGACTCTCTCTTTGACTCATCAATTAGTAAGGTGAAGTGATGATTAGTAGGAAGACAACTGAGTATATCTGTATAGTTTTCTCTATATGGATGTAAGATAAGTATATTTTTCATCAATTTTAACTTTCTATTGAATTATTAGTTTTAACACTTTTATAAAGCAGGTAAATATTTTGTAGTTACTAAAGGAATTGGATATTATTTTCCGATTATGAAAAATTACCTTTCTACCGGAGTATCTTTTTCGTAAAAATCCTTAATCATATCTTCATGTTGTTGATTGACAATTTTTAGATTTTGAATTTCATCATAATCAAAAAAAGCTAATTCTAGGGTTTCATCATTGTTAAAGTTATGGTCAATAAAATCATTTACGGCATTAACTAAATACAAAATAGTAATAACTTGTGCTTCATCACCGTTCGGATATGAATCAGTATATTTTGTATAAACATTTTGAAGTTTCACAGGTATAACTTTAATTCCCGTCTCTTCATAAAATTCTCTCACCAACGCTTCTGCAGCTGATTCTCCTAATTCAATAGCACCTCCAGGTAATCCCCATGTTCCTCTATCTGCTCTTCTTTGTAAAAGTATTTTCCCAGAATTATGCAGTATTCCACTAGTAAAGTTTAAAAAAATTTTATCCTTACCGACCTTTTTTCTTATTTTTTTTATATAATCCATTATGCTCTCCTAAAATTATAATCTGTTATTGAAATCTGATCCATGATTCCAAAGTATTCTTTCGGAATCCCATATGTATTATGGTAATATTCCCAATCAAGAGAATTCATATTTTTGATACTATTGATATTGTTTTTTAAACCAACTTTAATTTTATTTATTTTATCACTAAATAATCTTTCCGAGTGCTTAGCTATTTTAAAATATTTTAAAAATTCATTATAAAAATAAATCAATTCATCACTGGAAAGATTACAATAATATTTGGAATAAATGAATAAATCTTTTATTTTCCGAGACAACTCACTACCAATCCCCTTTGCAGTAGGTAAAATATTGTTCTCAAATAAGGTAGATATAGTTATAAAATCATTTAATAAGCGATGAATATTGATTTCTTCTAATTGTTTACTCTTTAATAATTGATAACAATAGTGATATTTTTTCCGCTGAAAAATATATTCTACATTTTCTTGAATCATTCCTATACGTTCTTGAAAAAAAATACTATCTAATTGTGAAATGTTAGTTTCTTTATTGAAATCAACCAGTAAAAAATTTCCAACAACAATTTTTTCATCATAATAATCTGTATATAATCTTAGATAATAATGCTCTCCTTCAACGTCAGGTAAAGAAGCTTTTTTAACATCAGAGGTATATCGTATAGAACCGTTAAAGTTATGAAAATATTCTTTTATCGATACAGGTACCTCTATAATCAAACTTTTATTGATAATTTTTGAAATTATCTTTATGATTTTTTCCATTTCACTTACTTGATTTATTCGATTATAATTTTGAATCGTAATGGTCAATTGGCTATTTAGGCATAATGGATTTGTTAAGTCTAGTTTATTGATATAACGTACACAAAACTGTTTTTTTATTCCACTATTTAGTGATTTTTTTATAAAGAATTGCTCAGTATCTTGAAATGGACTAAATGTAAAATAACTTTCATCATTTCTAACTAAATTACTACTTGGCAAAATAGTATGATTTTTTAATTGACTAACTATCCTCTCGAATATATGTATATCATCCCTATTTTCAAAAAACATTGATTTATACTCTGATACCTTTCTTTTTATAGTAGTTCCAAACCTCAGGCCAAAACATATCCTTTTTATCAGACAGTCTAGCAATTTCTGTATTATGTATATATTTCGAAGGATGTATCGCAATTACCTTTCTCTCTAAAATTTTTTCGAACGCTTCAAATCTTAAAAGATCAAAGTACTTGCTATAATCCTTACTAAATACCAGATCAAATTGACTTACGGGAAAACATCTATTAAAATCGTTTGGACTGTTTTCTGGTCTTCCACCTTGAGTCACCGTTACCCTATTTGGATATTTTTTTGCAAAAATATTTATCGCTTCCAATCTCGTTGTGATTGGAAGCAAAGTCTTTTCAAAATTTGCATCACATTCTTTGTAAAAAACATTAAGAAGCAAATCATCTGAGGTGTCTAACCGTTCATCACTAGTAGAGTTCTCTAAACAGACAATCACTAATTTTTCCCATTTTTTTAGTATCTCTTCAAAGAAATATATATGACCTTTTGAAAAGTAATTGAATCTTCCAAATGTAACCGCAGTCTTACTATTAATTTTCACTATAAAATAGCTCCTTCCCAGTACTTTTTAATCCAAAAAGCCTCTCAATTGAATAAGCGATTTCTCTCAGACTTATACCAAAATCGCGATTAAAACACATATTCTTTTTAGATAAAATAATTAGTGGTACATCTTCATATGAATGAAATGTGCTTCCATCCATTGGATCATTTCCATGATCAGCTGTAATTATTATAATATCATCTTCTTCAACCTCATTGACTATTTTCATTAAATTATCCGAAATTATCCTTAACACTTTAACAGATTTTTCAATATTTTGTTCATGGCCAGCTAAATCAATTTCCTGAATATTACAAAAAATAAAACAATTATTATCTTGATTCGAGATATGTTCAATCAATTCGTTTATGGTTTTTTGAGTGTCCGCTCCTGAATAGTTTATCTTTACATTATTCCAATTCAGTGTAAACATTTTCCCAACTTTTCCAATTAATTGAATATTGATTCCTGACTCGGCCAATGTTTCCAACAAGTTTCTATTAGTTGCTTCCTTACCAAAGTGCTTCACCTGATATTTTTCATTATAAATATTAAGTGGTGGTATACAGAGAAATTCATATGTTTTGCCCAAGTAATTTCTTTCCTTAATTGCTTTATTGTATACTTCTTCTAAAGTTACCTCATTTCCCCACATTTGTATCACCCTAGTACAATTAGAAACGTTTAACAAATTTTGAGCTAATTTGTCCATTTCTTTTTCTCCTATATTTGGTTTAGTTAACCAGAGAATGTTTAAATTCAAGCCAGGTTGACACTCCCCATTATTCCCAATGACAAATTTATCTCCTACTAAAATGATTCCATTGTCTAATCTCACTTCTCCATATTTTGATAAAAATGATAATTTTTCACACAAAGATTCCGTAATGAAAACTTCTTGTACTTCGATTCTTGCATCAATCATCTCAGAATGTCCTAAATATGAATCTGGAATTCTAGTTGAAGGAGTGATATAAGTACTATTTACATTAATGTTATTTATTTCTTGTTTTTTCAATTCTTTATTACAAATATTAAAGGTTGAGAAAAAATTATTTGCACTACTATACTTTAAAATCCTGTTTAATGTTCCGAATGACTGTTCATTTTTCAGCCCTAACGCATCAATTACAAGTAAAACTATTTTCATAAAATTTCTACCTCAATTATAATAGATTCATGAGTCGTATAAATAAAATATTTAAATCTCGAAACTGCAAACAATAAAATATAAACGAGTTCGCTGATGCAGGGAAATTCTTATTTTAAATATAATAATTTGTGATTTATTACCAAAGGCAATTCAAATATTAATCTGACTATCATTTATAAATATCTTCCTTAATACTAAGTCTTTAGATATTCTAAAGACTTAGGTGTACACCTAAGCATTTTATCCTCCAACAATGATAATAATATCCATCACCAATATCAAAATTGGTATAAGTTTTGATATTTTTTTCATATTATTCCTCCTTTTACTTTTTAATTATTGTATAATAAATAAAAAGTATTTAAAATTTTGTTGGGAAAGTGGGAAAAATATGAAATCAAAACTTGGTACAACACTTAGAAAAATTCGTAAAGGGAAACAAATCAGCTTGTGCTCTATTGCTGATGATAATTTATCGAAATCACAGATTTCTCGTTTTGAGCGAGGCGAATCAGAGATATCTTGCATCCGACTGATTAATATTTTGGACAAATTACATATATCTCTGGATGAATTTCTCATTTTACATGATAATGATTATACAAAAACTGAATCGTTTGCTAACTTGATACAGTATATTAGAAAAGAGTATTCTTTACAAAATATCCAAAATATTTCAACTTTACTTTCTGATTCCTCAAATTACAATTTAAATTCATTTGAAAAAACAATGATAAAGTCTATCATACACACACTAGATAATGATGTCGCTCCAACTGAAGAAGAAATCCTTCAATTAACAGACTTTCTTTTTAAAGTTGAAAAGTGGGGATATTATGAAATTATTCTTCTGGGAAATTGTGCCCGAACAATAAAATATGAAGCATTGTTCTTACTTACAAAAGAAATGTTAAAAAATTATATCTACTCTTCTCTAAATAAAACTAATAAAAAGTTAGTTACGCAACTCTCAATTAATTGCTTAATATCAAGCGTTGACATTGAACAATTTGAAAATTGTAAATACCTAATAAAAGAAATATCACAATTACTAGAAAATGAACTAAATTATTATGAACAAACTGTATTTCTCTACGCACAAGGATATTTTGAATTTCACCATGATGCTAATGCTGGAAAATCTAAAATGCAACAAGCACTCCAAGTATTTGAAATACTTGGAGAAAAAAGTATTTATGAACAATATTTAAATCACTACTCCAAAAATATAGAAAAAAACTCCTAATAAAAAAGGGAGCAATATACACCCACAGACACCTTTATATTTTTGCCATTTTGACTCCCATGTGTATTTGGAAATAGATTTTAAATAATTCTGCTATTATTCCGACTACCTCACTTCAAACAATTAAACTGATACTCCTCTCGATAATGACAAAAAGGCTTGAAATCAAGCCTTTTCTAAACTCTGAAACTGTGGGGTTTATCCTTCTTTCACCAGCAATCCCACTACCTCAATATGTGCTGAGAGCTTTCTTCTATACTAATAGACGAAAGGGTGTGAAAATGATTTTTAAATGATACTGTGGAACGGAACAGTAGCCCTAGTATTGACTACTGTCGTTTCTATTCATATTGGCTATTCTAGGACTGAGATGAAAAAATCTATAAATGCTCAGAATAAAATTGAACCCGCAAATCTCCCCAAAACAATGGTGAGTCATGTACTTGTATTATTCCGAAAAAATACACCTCTGGTGCAGTGAGACAAATTGGTGTATCTTATAGTGGCTTCGTAGATGAAAGCTATACTCTACTATCACTCTTTGATGATGTAGAACAAATTGAAAAAGATAATAGACTTCAGACAGCTATTGATGTTGTCAGAGAACAGTTTGGTTTTTTAGCCATACAAAAAGGAACCGTCCTAACTGAAGGTTCCAGAAATATTGAACGCAGTAAACTTATCGGTGGTCATTCCGCGGGTGGATTGGAGGGATTAAAATGAAACAAGAAAAAAATACAGTACAATTTTCAGAAATCCGTAGCAAAGGATGTAATGATATTGAAATGCTTGAAAGATTTTTACATGGAATCGTTGAAACAGCAACTTCAAAACTTCGTCAGAGAAAACTCAAAACAACTGAAATATCGATACGACTAGTACATGCTAAATCTGAAAACCGATTACCATTGGAATTTACATTTAGCATTAAGCCAACAAGCTCATCTGTGATAATCTATACTGAGGTAATCAATCGCTTTAAAGAATGTTACACAGGTGGGGGAATTCAAGGTTTTACGATTCAATTTGATAAAAATACCCTTGCCTCTGCATAGAAAGGATTTGATATGATTGACCGTTCATATTTACCATTTCAATCAGCAAGAGAGTACCAGGATACAAAGATGCAAAAATGGATGGGCTTTTTCCTATCTGAACATGCATCAGCACTCTCTGATGATACAAACAAAGTAACGTACATGTCTGACTTATCACTAGAGAAGAAATTATTACTCCTCAGTCAAGTATACGCCGGGCAGCTACGCACACGCATTCAAGTGATTGAAAAAAACAAGCGTGTTTCCTACACTGGAACAATACCAAGTCTGACCAAAGATTTCATTTTGATAAAAACTACAACAGGTCACATCAATTTGAAATTAAAAGACATTATTAGTATTGAACTTGTCGAGGAGGTGCTCTATGAATCAGCTTGAGTTTCAGCGTAATCACCTACAAATGGACTATTATAGCGAGAGCTACCAAGATTTTGAACGTGACTTCTACCGCTACTCTAACATGAATATTCCATTGACCTTCCTAACTGATGATATCCTAAAAACAATGGCGACTTCACGTAAGAATTACTTTGTCCTCAATAAGGAAAAGTCCAGAGATAACCGCGATCACTTCTTCATATTTGAAGTAAGTACCGTAGATGAGAATCCGCTAATCTATCATTATACATATAAGAAAACTACAATATATTTAGCAGAAAAATAGGAGCAGTTCAATTGACTGTTCCTATTTTTAATATTCATAAAATCTAAAGTCTTTATACTCTTTAACAATGGAGTCGCCAACCAGAACAGACTATACTGACCAGCGACTACCTTAAATTTAATGTTTCAGATTTATTTTCTTATCTCTAATTTCATAAACTACATCTGCTACATTTTCGAGTAATCGTTTATCGTGGGTGATAAACACGATAGTTCCGGTGTACTCCTTCATTAGTATTTCCAAAGCCTCTAAACTTGGTATGTCAAGGAAGTTACTGGGTTCATCCATTATTAGGATGTTATATCTACCCATGAGCATTTTAGCAAGCAACAATTTTATAATTTCTCCACCGCTTAAAACAGATAAACTTTTTCCAATATCGTTCTGTTTGAACCCCATAGATGCTAGCACTGAACGAATTTCTGATATATTGTAGTCACAATCCTTCTGCATAAACTCCATAACATTCTGATTACTGTTGTACTTGTAACCATTCTGTGCAAAGTAACCTATTTTTGCCTTAGGCGAAATAGAAATTCCTTCTTCATGGTTTAAGATCATTTGGATTAAAGTTGTTTTTCCGATTCCATTACCACCAGTTAACGCCACTTTTGCTCCTAACGGAATTTGAAAAGATGCATTTTCAAACAGAGCCTTATCCCCAAATACTTTATTAATTTCTGCACCGACTATAGGGTATGGATTATGGAGCTCCAATGCTTTACTTTGCCTGAAACGAATTCTGCGAATGCCTTCCGGAGCTTCTACTTTTCCTAAGGCCGCAATCCTGTGCTCTAGGGTTTTAGCAGCATTATACATCTTTTTTTCCTTACTTCCTATTGATTTTTGATGAGCTAAACGCCCTCCGTCTTCAGTACTTTTTTTCTTTGAAGAACCTTTTGCCTTCTGTTCTATTTTACGAGCCTGTTTTCGCTTTTTCTCCGCAGCCCTTTCCAATCGGGCACGTTCCGCAATAAATTGTTCGTATTCTGCAGCTTGGCTCTTACGTTCTTCCTCTTTCTGACGAAGATAATCAGAATAGTTTCCCCAATACTCAGTGATTTTGCCATCTTTCAGTTCCCATATTTTATCTACTATTTCATCAAGAAAATAGCGGTCATGGCTAATAACTAACAGTGCACCTGTAAAATATTTTAGCTGTCCTATTAGAAAATCAATTCCTTCACGGTCTAAATGGCTCGTAGGTTCATCCGCTAAAATACCATGAACCTGTGCCAATAAGGCCTGTGCTATTTTAAGCCTTGTTTCTTCACCACCGCTCATAGTCTGTATATTTAATTGCTCAACACCTAGCTTGCCTACAAGTGCAAAATCTTTTTCCTCCTGCAGAGTTACTTCGTCCAACTGGGGAATATAGGCAAGTTCACCCAGACGATTCATTTTACATCCTGGGGGAGTTAATTCTCCTAAAAGTACCCTGAGTAAAGTGCTTTTTCCAGCACCATTTGCTCCTACTAAACCAATACGGTCATAATCATATACTTCTAATTCATTTATATCTAAAACATCGCGTCCTTTGAATTCCACACGAATGTCTTTTGCTTTTAATATTAATTCCATAACATTTCCTCCAATATTGTTTATTTTAAATCTAATTTTCTAACCTCAGTTATCATTTGGCAAACTATAGCAATGCCAATAATTAAAATACCTGATAGTAAAAACCAATGATTTACACCGATTTTATCAGCAAAGAATCCAGAAAGAATTAACCCAATTGGCATAGCAAGTGACATGATACTTCCGATCAAAGAAAATACACGTCCTAAATATTCAGGCTTAATTTTCTCCTGAAAAAGAGCTGTTTGCACACCGCTATAAAATGGCACCGAAAGCCCCATTATTGCACAGCAAACTACGAATATTACAAATCCATTTGGAGGAAGTATTCCCGAAACGGCTAAACTGGTCCCCATTATAAAAAATGAACTTGTTATTAGTAATACATGCTTTTCGAAGCCCCCTAATCTTCCTAATAATAAGCCTCCTGCTAGCATCCCAAATGCAAAGGAAATTTCCGTAATAGAAATATGCACAGGCGTTCCATTAAAGTGTTCCATGCTTATTAAAGGAAATAGTGCATTGATTGGCATATAAACAAAAGTATATAGTGTTCCTAAGAGTAATAAGGCAAACAATCCTTTGTTTTGTCTCAGAACCACAACTCCTTCTTTCATCTCCCTTATGAAATTTGGTTCTAAACTTTGCACTTGATTACCCAGCTTAGGTATACGTACAATTGCTACCGTAATAGATGCAATCACAGCACCCAATACGTCGATGGCAATAATAGCATTTAAATCCCAAACGGAGTATAAGAGTGCTGCAACTGCCGGACTAACAATATAGCTTATAGACTGCAAAGACTGACTATAGCCTGCGCATTTCGTTAGCTGTTCTTCTGGTACTAAAAGTGGTGTAACCGCATTGAGTGCTGGGGTATGAAAAGCTGTTCCAATGCTACGGATAAACAATACTATCATAATCATCCAGACAGGTAGCTCCATACAGAATGCAACAATAGCAAGCACTGCACCAGCTGCTGCGATAATTAAATCGGCACCAATCATTATCTTCTTCCTATCATGACGATCCACTAGCACACCAATGGCAGGTCCCAAAATCGCATAGGGTAAAAAACCTACTAATGAAGCCATAGACAAGACCATCGCAGATCCTGTTTTTTCTGTAAGGTAAAAAATAATCGCCATTTGCAGGATGGCACTAGTGATTAATGATACTGCTTGCCCTGCCCATATTGCATAAAATTTTCGTTTCCAATTGTTGTATTTTTCCATTTATATTATCTCCTGCATATTATTTTGCTTGAATTTCTATTTTGAATAGCATTCTAGGCAATAAAAAATGCAGGCCAAACCCCACAATGTGGCTTTTGGTCTGCATACATACAATTTGGAAACATTCATATTAAAGACATAGTTAAATAAAGGTATAGTTAAATAACCAATATCCTCACCGTAACTAATGAATGCTCAATATCGTATAAATAAGCACAACAAAAAAGCCTATCATCGGGTATAGATTCTGCTTTTTTTATTGCCAGCTTATCTTAAACGCATTGAGGCTGTCATAGTTTCGGTTCCTCCTACATCTTTGTTTATATCAATTTATAGTATAACACAACAAGATGATATGTTCAATATAAAAGTTATGGAATGAGACTCATACTTCCAATTCGATGCCAGATTTAAAGGATATGACGAAGTTTTCTTCATAGACTGTAACGCTCTGGATTATCTTCCTTAGTAGCAAGCGATTAGCTTTCACAAAATCTTCTGTTTGTAGTTTTAAAAATTCATCAGGATTTTCTAACTCAACCTCAAAATATTTCATTTTACATTCCCTCATTTCATTTATTGATAAATTGAGTTTGCAAAAAAGAGTGGACAATTTTTGTCTACTCTTAACCTTTAAAATAGTTTTTTTTAATCGATTTGAAGTTGCCTAAATTATTACTTATTCGGTAAAATGAAGTATTGCTTTCAACAGATTTCCTTCAACTACACTTCACTTGATTCAAACAAGGTGGGTACATTTCTATTCCCACAAACTCCTTGTCAATGGAAACAAACACGTACCCACAGGGTAAATGGAAATAGAAACTGATAATTTCTAGCTATCACTTCTACTCATTCCAAAAATTTTCTCACTCTGATACTTACCCACCATAAAGCAAAAAGCCTTGCAATCAAGGCTTTCATTATCCCTTTCGTTCAAAGGTTTCTAAGCTTTTACGAGCAGAGCGACACACTCAGCGGTTCGCTATCTCCGTTCTGTCTGCGTGCTAGCACTTGTCAATCACGGACAGCTATCGCATGGGCGGAAGTAAATGCTAATCTTCGTCGTTTTACTCCTTGACTAGCAAACTTACCGCCTCAACATGATGCGTTTGTGGGACTCAAAAGGTTTGGAGAACCTTTTGAAGATTAGCTACGTTTCACTAACAAGCTTACACATTCAACATGTAATGATAGTGCCTACCAATACTATAGAACGAAATCAAGTTGCTCAAAATTAGTATTATACTATTGAACTAAATACATTAAAATTTTATATTTCTAGATGGAAATGATGCTTTAGAAATAGAAACTATATCGTGAGTTGCCGTTTTTTCTCCAGTTTCAATTATTGAACTCAACAGTGCAGTACTATCAATATCGGTATTCTGGAGTGGAAGTTCAATTGCAACTAATGTTCCATCTAATTGATTCAATCCATATTCAATTTCTTCAATATCGCCACTTGTATAAACGTAGTTAGCACCACTTATTAATAAAAATCTCCCATTTAATTTCTTACATAACTAACTTACTACATATAGTCCAAATCCTGAGTTACTCCATCTATCAGTATCCCTATTTTCTGTTCCTCTTCGAAATGCTTTAGATATACCTGGTCTTATTGCTGAACGTAATGAATCAAGATTGGTCTCATTCTCTCTTTTATGAAATTTGTTTTCCGTTAAGCTCCTATGAACTCCAATTCCTTCATCCATTATTACAATTTGAGCTCTGGAATAGATACTACTAGGCCAAGATTGAACACAAATCCATAAATCGTCTTTACCTGAATGTTCAGGAACATTTCTAATTATTTCTCTGATAATATATTTCAATATTTCTTGCAACTCACTGCGACCTGTAATTATCTGCGCAAATTGAGTAGCACGACCAATGATATAATCTCCCCTCTAGAAATATTCACCACGTAAGAAACTTTTCCCATACTCTTCTTTTACATTTATATTTGTTATGGGGATATAGGTATTATTTCCTTGAACATGACCAGTATTTTTTACCTTCAGTAGCATGTGGAACAAAATATTTAAATAAGCCCATCCATAGTAACCACTATTTTTTCCAGTACCTTCAATGATAGAAACTACTATTCCTTCCAGGCCTTCAATAATTTTTCTAAATTGATAACCAAAATATATCATTGCAATCGGTTCCGCCCACCTAAGAAATCTAAAATCTAATATTATTTCCTTATCATTTTCGGGAAGTTTATCAATTTCCTTCAATAAATAATCATACTTATCTTTGACTTTATCAAAACTTAGAGACCTTATCTCAATTTTCATATTGTTAATACCTCTGCACTATTAATTACTTATGAAAGTCCCAGTTTGGACTACTAAACCACATATTGATTTATACAATTCTTTCAAAGTATAAATTCTTTTTCATTAAGAATATTCCATTGTAACACGTTCTCCATGATAACTAATCTTCTTTCTTGAACTCTATTATATACCAAAAACAGAGAATTTATCTATACTTTTAGAGTTTTATAATACGACTTCAGCTCCATCCATAAAGCAAACTGTAACTTACTGACCGATTATTATTTTTCAGGAAATTCAAACATCAAGTGGGTGTAATCTTCTTGCATACAACCACCCATATTAAGAAGAATTTGAGTGTGTTCGAAACCTGTATTTTTACTACTGCATTCCATAACAATGTAGTAATCATCATCTTCCTCTGCTTTTACAACTATCCCCATTGAATATGGAGTTTTCCAAAGAGGTTCTCTTCCATAAAACTTTGCTACAAATTCATTTGTTGGATTTGGTGTTTCCATACTAAAACCATTCTCAAATAGCCAAGCATGCCAATTTTTAAATGCTGGGGGAAAACCAAACATATGAATTGCTTGCATTGTAGATATTGCAAATCCCATTTCATTTTTTAAATTAATAACATACTTCTCAGTAGGATTTAGTCTATATCCATCTATAGTTTTTTCTGATTTCATACCACTATTAAGTTTAAGCTTTTTCATGATTATTCTCCTTTATTCATCTTTTGATTCTGGTCTTGCTTTGGTGTATGGTCTAGTTTCAGATATAAATTTCTCTACCTCTAAGAACGATTTTCCCAATTCATTCAAACTGAGAATCAACATATATTCTGCAACTTCACCAGCATGGTCAACGTAGCGCATAGGGTCTAATTTGGGGCGGAATTGCTCAAATGTGTCTCCTACAACAATCCAATCATCCATTTCACTATCATAGCAACAATGAAGTTGTTGCCATAATTCATAATCACTTTCTTCAAGAAATTCTTCATCAACAGAAAAATCTGCCCATGGAAATAATCGAGGAAAAACATCGGTATACGGTGTAAACGGAAACCAATAAGGATAGGCATACTCTTTAGTTTCTTGACCATCATTAACAATTAACTTAGTATCACCTTTACCACTAGACTTATTAACCCACTCTGTTGAATGTAGTTTAACTTCACCTCCATTTTGTATAATTTCCATAAATTTTTTCTGAGATAGTAGAAAGTTATAATTTTGAATATGTTGCGGTAAATTCGTATAGGAAAGAAGGTGATTATTTGATTGTTTATCCAAAAAAACTTGATTTATCGGAACTTTCACATAATATCCTTTGCCTCCTCCCTCTTTAGTTTTTTTAATTGTTTTAGGAGTTAACTCTTGCCAGATACACATACCATCATCAGGATTAAACAGAACAATTATACACGGAAGAGAATTCATCGTCCAATAATTATACTGTCTCTCATTTATGGTCCGAAAAATAATGCAGTTATCTTTTTTCTCCCTAAACCAACTTGGTCCTGATTTGATTTGTAATGCAAGGTGTTGTCTTGGTTTACCATCTACAACAAATTCCATATGAGCATCTATACCTATATCATTAACTGGCTGCTCTCTAAACATCCAACTATTTCTTTCTGCAATACATCCACAATGATGTATGCCAATCCTCTCAGTGCTATTAGCCATATCACTATCTACCTCCCTATATAACTAAACATACTAACAATTGACGTAATTCAAGGGGACCTCAGTACAATTTGCAACAGCTAGTTCCCAGGCTTGATTAAAATCTCCACTAATTTGAATCACTTTATAGAAATGTTCCGAAAACTCATATGCTATGCTCGATTCAACTATCCCTCTATGAAAAATAGAAAAGTTTGAATTTTGTAAACGTGAATACAATGCGAACTCTAAAGTTGAACAACAGTTAAGAAATGAACAATAAAATCTATGGTTAGAAATCCAATTACTAAATTTTATAAAAGTAATGTTTGAATCTACAAAAGAAAGTAGTATCTCCCCGTTAGGTTTCGTATATGTATGGCCAGCTAAATGGATAATATTCAGTACAGGGAATCTATCCAAAATTGTTCTAAATACATCAGTAGAGCATCCATGAATAGGAACAACCATTACATTCGGATCATTCGCAAACAAATCACAGATGTTTTGAATTTCATCATTTGCTTTGATATTATCTTCTTGTAAGTCTATCAAACTAATCGCCAAAACTACTTGTTGCCCCACTCCAGGAAAACCATCGTGAAGAAGTTGTAATTTTTCGTTTTCTAAAAAAATTCTCGAAACATTTATATAGGAATTCAAAATCTTTTTCCATTTAACTTTCGTTCTGTACTTCTCATTAGTTAAAAATTGAATTGTATTTTGTTGAAGAGACAACACAAAACTTCTCATAGCTACATAATCTTTTGAACTAACTTTTTTACGTAATACTGAGATACTTTCCCTGATGTTCTGCTCAACCAACATTTGATAATACTTCAATACTGATTCATCAGAGTCATTTTCATCTTCACTTTCATTAAATTTTGATTCCTGATGTATAAACGGCTCAAAAAAGTCAAAAATTGGCAAAATCACCGCCTCAAACTCAGGACTCTTTAATCTCTCACGAAAAGTTTCTTTTTCCATAATTCTTACTACAACTCCAACTATCTCTAATATTATATATTCTATCACAAAAATGCAAAAAAAAGCTATAACCACAATGGTTGCCCACTGTCATTATAACCTTTCGTCTACTCTACAAATCTACCTCAGTTCCCTCTAAGAATCTGACAGTTATCTGTCCATCCTCTGTAATTATAATATTATCCAATATCTGACACATCTCATGATAATCAAATTCCCACAAGGGCTTGTTTATCATTTCAGCCAACTTCAAACTATAGTGCTTTTCTAGCGGACGCTTTTCTTCTAGGATTTTGTTCCACTTTCCGTGCAACAAGTCAACATTCTCACTTAGTAGTTCTACAGCCATTACTACGGCTTTCTCTAACGTTTCTTCATCAATATAGTTGTTCTGGCAGCCAATCTGTCCTTTGACCCTATATCGATTGTTACATTGCCAAACCTTACGTTTACCTCGACTTGTAGTCCAATTTTTTCTACCAAATGCTGAACCACATTCGGCACAAAATACTTTTGTTGTAAAGTGATTGTTTTCTTTCTGCATGATATAAAATTGAAGCTTATGTTATTCTCTAAATCTCTTTCTTCTTGCTATTTCTAACTGAACAATCTCCCACTTCTCTTTATTTAAAATTGGTTCATGATTGTTTTCAATATAATATTGATTAACTTGCACATCATTAACAATTCGTTTCTTCGTCAGGAAATCAACGGTATAGGTTTTCTGAAGCAAAGCATCACCCTTGTATTTTTCATTTTGAAGCATTTTCCATATAGCACTTGGCACCACTTTGCTTTACCTGTGCAACCTGGTATTGCCTGTTCTCTTAACTCTTTGGAAATAAATTCTGGACTGTATCCTTCTAGAAATCTATCAAATATATACCTTACTACCTTTGCTTGTTCAGGGTTTATAATAAGATTTCCTTTTTCATCTTTGTCATATCCCATAAAGTTTGTAGTATTTACCTGAACTAGATCACGCTCAAACTTCTTACGAATTCCCCAAGTTGAGTTTTCTGAAATAGATCTTGATTCATCCTGTGCAAGTGACGATAGAATAGTTAGTAGTACTTCCCCTTTTGAATCTAAGCTATCAATATTCTCTTTTTCAAAAGTTACTCCAATACCTAGATTTTTCAGTTCTCTTACATACTTAATGCAGTCCAATGTATTTCTAGCAAATCTACTAATAGATTTAACTAAAATTCTGTCAATCTTACCTTCTCTACAATCCTGTATCAGTCGGTTAAAAGCTTCACGTTTTTTTGTATTAGTTGCTGAAATACCTTCATCTGCATAAATATCTACCAACTCATAATCTTCATGTTTTAAGATGAATTCACGGTAATAATTGACCTGATTCTCATAACTTGATAGCTGTTCGTCTTGGTCTGTAGACACTCGACAATAAGCGGCTACTCTGATTGTTTTCTGAATTTGAGATATGACTGTTTGCTGTAGATAACCGTAATGTTTTTCTCCATCTTCTATCCTTTCTAACACAATTACTGGTGAACTTAGTTTCCAATTTTCAATATCCCTTTCAGGGGCTCTCATACCTTTACATGACTTTTTTCCTTCTCTGATATATTTGGAACAACACCAAACAATCTTTTTCTTATAAGATACCTGTCTTTTTAATGTTGAACCACAATATTGGCATTTTAACATTCTGGAAAATTTATAGGTTTTATTTGTACCTTGGATCCGAGAACGGCTTTTCATTTTTACCTGAACCTTTTCCCATATTTCCTTAGATACAATTCCTTCATGATTATCTTCGATATAGTATTGTTTCAACTGTCCTTGATTTAATTTCTTTGGACCGTTTACACCATCATGAAAGTATTTTTGAAGCAGTAAAGAGCCTTTGTATTTTTCGTTTTTTTAAGATACTACAAATTGTGCTATTATACCATTTCTTTTCTGTTACAGTTGGAACCTTGTCCTCATTAAGCTTTTTAGCAATCCTATGTGTACCCATTCCTTCTAAATAACTATAAAAGATGGTTCTTACTATTTGCGCTTCTACTTGGTTTATAACAAGTTCACCTTTTTCGTTTAAATCATACCCTAAAAACCGTTTAGTATTAATGAGTAATTCTCCCTTCTGGAACTTTCTACGAAAACTCCACCGTTGGTTTCCGCTCATGCTTTGTAACTCTTCCTCAGCCAAACTTGCTAACACAGTCAAGACAACTTCACCTTCATTAGATAAGGTATGGATATTCTGCTCTTCAAAAAAGATATCAATACCAAGAGTTTTTAATTCTCGACTGATTTTAAGAACATTGATAAGATTTCTTGCAAACCTAGATATTGACTTAGTATGGATAACGTCAATTTGTCCTTTTCTACAAGCATCTAGCATAGTTTGAAAATCAGGTCTTTCATACTTTGAACCTGAAATCCCTCTGTCACAAAAAACACCCAAAAAATCAACATCTTCACGTTCAGCATACAACTTTTCAAAATAAACTTTTTGATTCTCTAGCGAATCAAGTTGACTTCCGTTGGTTGTCGAAACTCGAACATATGCACAAATTCTCTTTTTTCTTTTGTTATTCTTTGCTTCAATTTTTCTTATGTTCATTTTTCCCCAACAAGAAATTTTTACACACTATATATCCCTCTAAACGCAGTATTAGTCAAGTATTCAGCAATCAAATTATTTACTAAAATGTGCTTACAGATCCACTTGCCTAAATAGGTACTTTCAAGATAGATTTTCCCGGTTTTTAGAAAAAATCAAAAATCATGACCACCCGTCTAACGGGTGATTTGTTTGTCTCGCACCTAACAAAGTGAGACGGACTGATAGTCACATAATAAAAAAAGCAACTCACTGCTTTACTAATGAGTTACTTTTGTACTAAAATATTTGTTGCATAATTTCCTTAATAATCTGAACAGAATTATCAAATGAGATATCTTTAGCATACTTAAATTGGCGTTGATAACGAATCCATAGCTCTTTCTGATAATCAGAAATTTCAATTCCTCTCACTTGTTCTTCCCAATTATAAATAGTATCTTTACTTTTACGTTTTTCTGCCGTATTCTCCAGTGCATTTTTTAATACTTCAAGATTAATCTCTTCTTTTCTAAGTTTATACAAGGTGAAAAGATCATATCGATCACGTGGACGCGTCGAAGCTAGTCCCCTACTGATGATTGTTTCTAACTTTTCAGCAAGTACAGTCTCTAGATTATATGTCCATATCTTGATGCTTTCATTAGTAAAGATAGAAGTCATTGAATAAGTAATTTCTCTTGGTGTGATCTTATCACCAGTAGTAATATCAATAAAAACAACCTCCTTTAATGTATCAAAAGTTGCATTTAATTTTAATGAAAATCCTCCATATTCATCATCTTGGCGAATAGGTTCTAGCTTATCTACTGAAAATGAAAATCCATCAGTTTTAGAACAAAGAATCTCTTCAAAGATATGAATCAAATTTTCTCTGCTCATTTCGGTTCCCTTCAGAGTGACATCTAAATCCATTGTGGTTCGCTTATCTAGTCCAATCATTTGACCTATTAGATACCCTCCTTTTACAATGAAGGAATCTCTGTAAGAACTAGTAGAAATCATCTTTAACACTTGCTCAATTAAATAATGTTGTTGTACTTGTTGAGCTGGAATTTCCTTATCTTTTGAAATATTTTTGATTTTTGCTTTAAAGCTATTCGCATTTGAAAACATTAAGATAGCACCTCCGTATAAGATTGTAACTTATCAGTTACTTTAAATAGCTGGGCATAATAAAATAATTTGTGTAAATTAATTTGATTTTGTTGAAAATATTTTTTAAACGCTGGTGCAATAATTTGAAGATCCACCTGATGAACTGGTCTTAGACATTCAACCAAAACTCGTTCAATTTCATAAACTTTAATAAATTGACCAGGAAGACGCTCTATTTCAACAATTCCTTCACTATAGTGAGAGCGTAAGATAATAGGACATATATCTGCTTCCTTAATGTTTTTGGTATTCGTACCATAAGGAAAACTCATCGTCATGTTAAAAGGGATGGTCAAAGATAAACCATGTAACCAAAGTGCTGTCTCCAAAGAAAAGATTCCCTTTGGAAATCGATACTGAAGGACAAACCACTCATCTAAATAAATATCAGGTAAGCGATATAACCCTTTTTCTTCAGCATCGATTTTTCCTTCTGTAACCATTTTTAATAAGGTTTTGTAGTGTAAATTTTCATCTATTACTTGTTTAAAAGTTAAAAAACCATACTGATTGAAAGAGTTCATCAGTTTCTCTCTTTTATCAACCATATCATTCTCCTTTCTTAGAAATAAAATGCTAACATCTTCTATATATGTTAGCATTTTATTTCTTTAAAATCAATTCATTTAGTTTTTTTATTTCAAAATTAATCCATACGTAAGACGGACCAGCTATTATTAAAGAAAAAATAAGACATAGACTGATAGGTTCCACACTAAATGTAGACCCATACTGCCCCATAAGTCAGATTTATAGCGTACAAGCCCTAAAAACATCCCAAGTGAAACATACAAACACCAAGCTAGAATGGTTCCTGGATGATGTGCTAAGGCAAATAAAACACTTGTCAAAGCAACTCGAATATCTAATTTTCTAACAAAGTTCCATAAAATTTCTCGATACAGAAATTCTTCAACCATACTCGCATTGATTAAGAACAATAAAAATGAAAACCAAGGAACTTGATTTTGAAGGCCAATTAAGTTTGCTTGATTCGTGCTCCCTTGAACATGAATCAGACTAAAATATAGACTTATAATCAGTAGGCTAACGAATCCAATACCAAGCCATTTCATCCTAGATTTCATATTGACCTTATGAGCTTGTTTGCGTTGGCCATACATCCATAAAAAAGAAATGAGTGACGAACCATAGAGAATCTGTAGTATAGTTAACTCACCTATACAAAGAAATTTCAGTAAGTATAGAGATACCAATAGGACATTTACTTGTTGGAATATATAAACTGGAATTATTCTTTTCATAGTTACCTCCGAAATAAATCTTCATAATCTAAATCTAATACCTGCACAATCCTTTCTACCCATGGACTTTGAGGCATTCGTTGTTCCATCTTGTAGTGGCGAATCTTTTGATACAAACGATTCAATTCACTTGGATAGTGAAACTCTCCCGCAAACATTTTTCTGGTTAACTCAATCCAGCTGATATTTCTTTCAGCCAAAATAATGGACAAGTTCTCCCAAAATCGTTCAGCCATATTTCTTCTCCTTTAGTTAGATAAATAATGTGTTTGTGCCATGTAAATCAATTGTTTCGTATCTCTTGGCAATAAAGCTCTAGCCTCTTCCAAATTCAGATTTGGATAAACCCGCTTATTTGAAACCGCAAGAGGAAGTCTGATGGTTAGTTCAGGATTTTTTAAGATCATCTCAATGAAATCCGTTAATCTTAGATTGTCACGGTTCTTAAATCGTAATAAATTGGGAGATAGAAACTCAAAACAATCTGAAGAATAGCTCATCATCTCAATTAATTTATCCTTTGTCATTTCAGAAACTGAATGACAAGATACCTCGATGCCATAGTTTTGAAAGAAGTCTAAAAGAAGCTGATTTCTTTGGCTATTTTTACTTAGATAGAGATCAATCATGGGAGACCTCCCAAAGATTCGGTTCCATTTGATATTCTGAGACGATTAAGGAATCTAATAAATTTGAGAAGTTAATCGATTTCTTGTCTTCATCATAAGCTTTTACAGTTACTTGGGTTGTAAGTATTCCCTCTTTTCCCTCGGCTCGATAGCCTTGCCCATATAAAACAAAAACAAGATTTTGATGATCATCTACAAAGGCATCAGCTCCGTTCTTTATATCCTGACTTTCAAGGAATTCCATAATGTTTTGAAGATAGGATTCGTAAAATAGGGGGTAGTTGTGTTTTTTATGGTAATCATCTAAAAATGTCACCTCAAACTCACATGGATAATTGGGCATCAAAAATATTTGTTCATCCAGCTGTCTGATTTCTGCATCATGTAATTCTGTTTCTAATTCATCACAATCTAGTATTGACTCTTTATTTAACGCTTTCATCTTTTTCCTCTATTTCTTTTAATTTCTTTGCGATTGCAGCAATCACAGGAACGGTTACACTATTACCAGCTTGTTTATAGAGCTGACTATTACTAGAGACTTTTCTAGCAGCTTCAAAAGCCCAATCAGGAAAGCCCTGCAGTCTAAAACACTCTTTAGGAGTGATTCGTCGTATCCTCAAACGGTAAAATTGCCCATCAATTAAGACACCGGCTACATGATAAACTTGTTTATCTTCTCCTTCATAGCTAGCCACTACTACTCCCATTTGCCCACTGGTTGTTAACGTATTAGCTATGCCTTTTCCAACTCTACCACGACGATACTGAGAACTTGGTCTCTCCAAATTGATTGAATCTCCTATTTCTGCTTGAGCATATCCTTTTTTCGTTGCCTCTCGGACTTTTAGAAATTGGATTGGTTCTGGAATCAGTATTTTGGGGATTTTATCTCCACCTTGCATCGTAGTCAGTGTTGGAGATAAGCCCTCACTTCCATAGACGCGACCAGTTTCCTTAAAGCTAGTTGGTAAATCTCCAACAACGACAATACCATGGCGATCCTGAGTATTTAAAGTAAACATTGGCTCTTGATTATCCTTGAAACGTCTACCATTTTGTCTCTTTTCTAATCTGTCTGGTGTCATACAAGGAATAGCAACTTTAAATCCTTCTCCTTTTCCACGAACTAAGGTTGGCGCAAGCCCTTCTGAATAATAGACTTTACCGCTCATTCCACTTTTTGATGGATTCAAATTCCCTAGTGTTTTTAAAGTCTCAGAGTTAGTTGTTTGACCTTCTCGTCTGAAAGGAAATAAGAGTCTGGTACCTTTCTTTCTAGAATGTCCGATAATAAACACCCTCTCTCTGTTTTGGGGAACGCCAAAATCCTTACTGTTAAGCACCTGCCACTCAACATCAAACCCCAACTCATCAAGTGTGGTAAGGATTGTGGTGAACGTCCGTCCCTTATCGTGATTGAGTAGGCCTTTAACATTTTCAAGAAAAAGAAAACGTGGTTGGATTTGTTTGGCCGCCCGAGCAATTTCAAAGAACAAAGTTCCTCTAGTATCTTCAAATCCCAATCGTCTTCCTGCGATTGAAAATGCTTGACAAGGGAATCCCCCACAGATGATATCGACTTTCCCTCTAAGTTTTTTAAATTCGTCATCTGAAACATCTCGTATGTCATGAAATTCTATTTCTCCTTCCGTTTGAAAAATGGACTTATAAGATTCTCTAGCAAATTTATCAATCTCACAAAATCCAATACACTCATGTCCAACACTTTCCATTCCAAGTCGAAATCCTCCGATACCTGAAAATAAATCAATAAATCTCATTTCTTTATCACCCCTTTCTGATCGACTATCAATGTCCAAAGTGTCACACCACTTGAAAATAAAATGAGCATCACTAATATCCATTCGATTGGCGACATTTAACCACCTCCTTTTCTGACACGATTATTCCAAACGGAATATAGACCATTAAACACAAATTCAGCAAGTACTTCCGCTCGTCTCACAAATCGAACATTGTCAAGAGCATACTGATAGATTCTCTCAAAATCAGTCATAGCAATTTCACTGGCTGTTTCAGAAAAACCCTCTCGTCTAAATTGATCTTGTACCAATCCCCAAATATAATCTCGATCATATTTTGTGACCTTTTCTACTTTTCTTTTCAAGATAGGTTGAGTATTCCTCTCCTCCTCATCCTCAATAAATAAAGAATCAGTCTCACTATATTTAGTCTCACTAACTTCAGTCTCACTAGGGGTTGAATGTGAGACGGGGGCCGTTTCATTTTCGTCCTGCCCTAGTCTTTTTTTAACACTAGGCCTGTTCGAACTAGCTACTGGGGTAGAAGACAACTCTCCTAAATAAATCTTATTTGCTAGTCTTCCTTTCTCACTTGAAGACTGTTGAACTTCATCAATTAAGTCATATTCTTTAAGAATTTTTTTGATGGACAGTAATTTTGACTTCGAACAACCTAATAGCTTCATAAGTTTAGAATTAGAAAATACTAAATAAACCGCACCTTCTTCATCTATCCAACCACGACTGAGAGATAATTCTAAACGATCCTTTAAAATAGAATAAGCTACCTTTACTTCTAGTTTCATATCCATATATTTCTCATCCTCAAAAAGAATTTTAGGTAATTTGTAATACCGTTCTGAAGTTTGATATTGATTTGCGGTTATTCGTTTCATAACGCTCCTCCAAGTTCTTTGAGTATTAAATTTCCACTTGATTCCAATCGAACCAAGCCACTTTTTTCCAATTCAGCCATAAGAGAGATGGCCTCAACAATATCTATTCCCATTTCACGTACTAAAAATGAAATGACAATATAGCGTGATGATTGTAATTCTTTTGTCATTTTCCCTCCTGAAAATAAAAAAAGGAGAACAATATTCAATTGTTCTCCACGATAAATTTGTTAAAAACAAAAACCCTGCCAAATTAATTTTTGGTAGGGTTTTTGGTAGGAAACTAAATTAATTTATCAGTTTCTAAAATGTGTTCACGATTCTAAAAGGCTGATACTATAGTATTCCGAATTCTAATTGGTATATGCCTCTTATTTAAGAGTAACTGAAGCTCCAGCTTCTTCCAATTTAGCTTTGATTTCTTCAGCTTCTGCAGTTGCAACGCCTTCTTTAACAAGTGCTGGTGCACCGTCAACAAGTTCTTTAGCTTCTTTAAGACCAAGACCTGTGATTTCACGTACAACTTTGATAACGCCAACTTTTTTGTCGCCTGCAGATGTCAATTCAACGTCGAATGAATCTTTAGCAGCACCAGCGTCAGCAGCACCAGCTGCAGCAACAGCTACAGGAGCAGCTGCAGTTACACCAAATTCTTCTTCGATAGCTTTTACAAGGTCGTTCAATTCAAGGATTGAAGCTTCTTTAATTTCAGCAATAATGTTTTCAATGTTCAATGCCATTGTTATTTCCTCCAAATATGTTTTAAATTTATGATAGATTTTCGTAGCTAGGCTACGCTGCGTAGCTTAAGATTAAGCTGCGTCTTCTTTGTTGTCTGCAACCGCTTTGACTGCAAGAACAACGTTGCGCACTGGCGCTTGAAGTACAGAAAGGAGCATAGAAAGAAGTCCTTCGCGGTTTGGAAGAGTTGCAAGTGCAAGAATCTCTTCTTTAGATGCGACAGCGCCTTCGATTGCACCACCTTTGATTTCAAGTGCTTCAGCGTTTTTAGAAAAGTCGTTCAAGATTTTCGCTGGTGCGATAACATCTTCATTAGAAAATGCTACTGCAGATGGTCCAACGAATACAGATGCAAGATCTTCAAGACCAGCTTTTTCAGCTGCACGACGCAAGATTGAGTTTTTAATGACTTTATACTCAACTTCGCTTCCACGAAGCTCACGACGAAGAACTGTGTCTTGCTCAACTGTCAAACCACGAGCGTCTACAACGACGATAGATGCAGCAGCTTTCATTTTTTCAGCTACTACGTCAACTAGTTCCGCTTTTTTAGCAATAATTGCTTCACTCATTAGTGTGTTCACCTCCGTTATTATTTTGCTTGGGGAATTTTTCCAAAAGAAAAACGCGCCCAAACCTAGACACGAAAGTACAATACGCTTCTTTTTACATGATACGTTTTGTCCTCGGTAGGATATTTATGAGTCGAGCTCCCCTACTGTCTTAGGCAGTTTTTTCAAACCGTATATAAGTATAGCATAGTTAAAAAAAGAATGCAAGATTTTTGCAAACTTTTTTTAAATTTTTTCGTGATTTTTCTTTTAAAGTTCTACTGTCAGGACTTGACCTTGCTTAACGACCTGTTCTCCAGCAATATAGACATCATCAACATCACTGGATTTGACAGCATAAACTAGATGGGACAGCATATTTTCTTGAGGTTGGAGATGGATTTTCCCTTGTGGTTTAATAACGAGAAAATCTGCTTGCTTGCCGACTTCTAGACTTCCTATCTGATTTTCCATCCCTAGAACCTTAGCCCCTTCGATTGTCAGTGCCTTGAGGGCTGTTTCGATAGGAAATTGGATGGCATCTCCACTTTTCATCTTCTGAAGAAGGGCTGCTGTTCGTCCTTCCTCAAACATATCAAGGTTGTTGTTGGAAGCAACTGAATCTGTCGCAATTCCGACTGCTACTCCTGCTTTTTGGAGTTGGATGATTGGAGCAATCCCTGAGGCCAATTTGAGGTTACTAATAGGATTGTGAGCAATAGCTACTTGAGAAGTTGCTAAGCGTTCAATTTCTCGCTCATTTAATTCAACCCCGTGAGCAAAGACAGACGGATGCTCTAAATAACCCAGTTCTTCAAGAAAAGCAAGGGGGCGTTTGCCGTATCGTTTCAGGATAATGCCTGATTCCTCCTTAGTCTCCGCAACATGGATATGGATGGGGATATCCAACTCTTTTGCCATATCCAAGCTTTCTGCCAACAAATCTCTACTACAGCTGTAGGGAGAATGCGGAGCTACCATAACCTTGAAATTTGGATTTTTATATCCTAAGATTTCCTCGATGATAGATCGTGTTCTGCTTATGGTCTCATCAGTTGTCTCTGCCTCAGAAGAAAAAAGGGTCGGTGAGAAATAACAACGCATCTTGGAATCTTTCACTGCCTGATAAATCCGCTCAATCTCCACACCATTGGGATTATACATATCATTAAAGGTTGTTGTTCCCGACTGGAGCATCTCTGTCAGAGCTTCTTTGACCGCCTTGGTAGTCATATCTGGTGTAAACCCAGCTTCTGCAGGCCAAATATAGTCATTGAGCCATTCATGGAGATTGCTATCATCCCGAATTCCTCTCAAGCCTGTCATAGCAGAATGGGTATGGCAATTGACCAATCCAGGCATGATCCAAGCTCCCTGATAGTCTATAATCTGCTCAGCCTGCTCTAAAATCTCTGGATTCTCTTGACCGACATAGACGATTTGAGAATCCTTAACTGCTAAGATTCCATCCAAATAAACATGGAAATCTTGGTCACAAGTCACGATATTTACATGCTGAAAGACTTTCATTCTAGGTTCCTTTTCTAAAAGACAATTTATACTCTTCTAAAATCTCTTCAAACCACATCAGCTTCACCTTGGAGTAGATATATGTTACTGACTTCGTCAGTCTTATCTACAACCTCAAAGCAGTGCTTTGAACAACCTACGGCTAACTTCCTAGTTTGTTCTTTGATTTTCATGGAGTATTACAGTGAACAATTTTTCTAGCTATTGTAACAAAAAAGTCACCCGAAGGCAACTTTTTTTGTCCATAAACTTTCAAAAGAGAATAGCTTATTCAAAGCTAAAATCTGCTGCTTGCTGCATTTGATAATACTTACCCTTTCGAGCCATGAGTTCCTGATGGCTCCCATACTCAACAATGTCGCCATCCACCAAGACAAGAATCAAATCCGCATCCTGAATGGTTGACAAGCGGTGGGCAATGATAAAGCTTGTACGCCCCTTCATGAGTTTAGCAAAGGCATCCTGTACCAGCACTTCTGTCCGTGTATCGATGGAGGAAGTCGCCTCGTCTAAGATAAGAATCTTTGGAATAGCCAGAAAGACTCGGGCTATGGTCAAGAGCTGGGCTTGACCAACAGAAAGAGATTCTCCAGCATTTTCCAACTTGGTATCATAGCCTTGAGGTAACTGTTGGATAAAAAAGTCTGCATTGGCTGCTTTTGCAGCAGCAATCACCTGCTCCCGACTGGCTTCCGGATTGCCAAAAGCAATATTGTCATGAATGGTTTCTTGCTTGAGCCAGGTTTCTTGAAGGACCATGCCAAACTGCTGGCGTAAAGAGGCACGACTATAGTCATAAATGGATTTCCCATCCAGCAAGATATCTCCTGAGTTAATAGGGTAAAAACGCATAAGGAGATTGATAAGAGTTGATTTTCCAGCACCTGTCGGACCAACAATAGCCACCTTGCTACCGGCTGGGATATCGATAGATAAGTCCTTAATCAAAATCTTTTCAGGATTGTAGCCAAAAGAGACATGTTTAAAGGAAATAGCTCCCTTAACTTGGTCACTGGTCAAGACTTCCTTACCACTTTCAGCCACCTCAGGACTCTCTAAGACTCCATAAACACGCTCTGCGCAAGCGAGAGCACTTTGCAACTCAGCTAGCACTGAAGAAATATCGTTAAAAGGTTTGGTATATTGCTGAACATAGTTCAAAAAAGTCACTAAACGCCCAATGGTCAAGGTGGATCCCATCATGATACGATAAGCACCCACTCCAGCTAAAAGCGCATAAATGAGTGCATTGACAAATCGAGTCGAAGGATTAACCGTTGAAGAATAAAAGATAGCTGACTGCGAATAACCTGCATAGTTGTCATTAGCCTCACACAGCCTTTGGATAAATTCTACCTGAGCATTAAATGACTGGATAATGGTTTGCTGGCTAAGCGATTCTTCAATCAACTGAGTCTGAATTCCCCTTGTCTCTGTTTGCTTTTGGAAGAGATGATAGGAGCGTTTGGCAATAAAGCGTGAGATTACCATAGACAGTGGCGTCAACAGCAAGACCAAGAGGGTCATGAGGAGATGAATTTGAAGCATTGCTAGAATACTAACCAAAATCATCAAAACACCAATGAAAAATTCGTTAAAAATCATGGTCAAACCAGCTTCCAACTGTTCGATGTCTGTGGTCACACGACTGACCATCTCTCCACTTCCTTGCTGATCAACAAAAGCAATCGGTAACCGATGGAGCTTATGGATGATTCGCTCTCGCAAGTCTTTAGTATAAGAGAAAATGAGGCGATTATAGAGGAGAGGATTGGCCCATTGTACCAGAGTATTTCCTATGACTACCAAGAGCATCTGGAGAAAAATTTGCCAAAAAACTGGTGAAGAGCCAGCCACTAGGACTTGGTCGATGACCTGACCAATCAGAATAGGTAAGTAAATCGATAAGGCAACTTGGGCAATGGTTCCTAGAAAGGCTAGGAAAAGGAGGAAAGGATGACTTGCTAAATCTTTTGCCAAACGTGTGAGCGTCTGGTTTGCAGTTTGTCGTCTCATACTAGCCCTCCTTTCCATGTTGGGATGCATTAATTTCACGATAGACTTGACTCGATTTCATCAAGTCCTCGTGCTTGCCGATAGCTAGGAGCTCACCTTTTTCCAAGAGGAGAATCTGGTCTGCCATCCGAAGTGTTGAGGTTCGTTGAGAGATCAAGATTAAGCTCGTATTTGGCAGATTTTCTCGAATAGCTTTCAAAAGCTTGGACTCGGTGATGGTGTCGAGGGCCGAGGTCGCATCATCTAGGATAAGGAACGGAGCTTGGCGCAAGACTGCACGTGCGATAGACAGCCTTTGTTTTTGTCCACCTGAGAAATTTCTTCCTCCTGCTTCAACTAGGGCATCCAAGAGTCCTTCCTTTTCACTGACAAAATCCTTAGCTTGCGCAATCTCCAAGGACTGCCAAAGTTCTTGGTCAGTTACTTCGTGATTGAAACCTAGAATCAAATTGGAACGAATGGTTCCTTTAAAAAGTTCGACCTTTTGGGGCACATAGGCAATCCAAGACCGCCACTGCTCCAAATTAAGAGGACTAGATCCATTTCGATAAAGGTCAATGCTTCCCTTGTCTGCTGGATAAAGACCAAGTAAGACTTTTACCAAGCTTGACTTACCAGAACCTGTTCCCCCAATGATACCAAGGATTTGCCCTTGAGTCATATCAAAGGAAATGTCTCTCAGAGAAGGCTGGGCCGCATCAGGATAGGTAAAGGTCAGTTCTTGAACTTGTAAAACCTGATTGCTAGTAACTTGCTTTTGTTCTAATTCTGAATGGATATCTTCTGGAGCCTCAGCAAAGACTTCCTCGATTCGCTTGGCTGAGATATAGGACTGGTTGAGGGAATTTATCAGCATGGCTAGCTTAACCAATTCCACCAAAATCTGTAAGAGATAGTTGATGAGGGCAATAAGAGCACCTTGACTGAGCAAGCCTCCTTGAATAGAAATATAGCCTTGCCAGATAATAACAAGAAGAGTTCCATTGACAATCAGATAAGTCAGAGGTGTTAATAAACTAGACCAGAAACCTGTTTTTTCTTGTAATCTAGCATAGACTAGGTTAAGAGTTTGAAAAATCTGTAACTCTCGTTTTTCTTGACCAAAAGCACGAATAACTCTCATCCCTTGTAATTGCTGGCGCGTTTCCTTAACCAGTTGGTCCGTTTTCTTTCTGAGACTGCTGTAGAGAGGATTGACTAACCGAGAAAGCCCTACAATAACAATGGTCAAAATGGCAACCATGACTAAGAACCAGAAAGTCAGCTCAGTTGAGATTCGATAAGCCATAAAAATGGCACCAAAAACGATAATGGGCGCTCGCAAAAAGAGACGCAGGAATTGATTGATACCAGTCTGAATCTGGTAGGTATCCGAAGTCAAGCGAGTCACCAAGCTAGAAGTTGTCAAACGGTCTCTGCTATCCTTGGGCAAGGAAAGAATATGACGATAAAGGTCGTTTGTCAGTTCTTTGGTAAACCCAACCGCTGCCTTTGCTGAGTAGAACTGGGCTATTAAGGCCACTACAACACCAATTACTGCAAAGATAAGGAGCAGACCAATCTGCATCCAGAGATGACCTTGATTTCTTTGGGGCAAGGATTGGTCAACAATTCCTGCAATCACCATGGGAACTAAGAGCTCAAACACAGCTTCTAGTAGCTTGAACAAGGGTGCTAAAATTGATTCCTTGATGTAAGGTTTGAAGTAAGATAATAGGTGTTTCATAAATCCCTTCTATTCGTATTCTAAAAATGAAGAAAGTGGGAAGTGCCCACCCTCTCTGTTTTATTTGTTTAAGTACGGTAATAAATAGCCATACCCTGCCTCTTCCATCTCATCCTTGGATACAAAACGCAAGGATGCAGAATTGATACAGTAACGGAGACCACCAAACTCACGCGGTCCATCTGTGAAAACATGACCCAAGTGAGCATTGCCTGACCGAGAACGAACCTCGATTCGCTCCATTCCATAGCTCAGATCCTTGTAATAATGAATCAATTCCTTGGAAATCGGACGGCTAAAACTTGGCCAACCACAACCTGAGGCAAACTTATCCTTGGCAAAAAAGAGTGGCTCACCCGTCGTGATGTCTACATAAATTCCCTCTTCAAAGGTTTGGTCATAAGCATTGGTAAATGGAGCCTCTGTAGCAGCTTCTTGGGTAACACGATAGGATTCTTCTGATAAGCTTTCCTTTAACACCTCTTGACTAGGCTTTTCATAATTAGAAGCATCAATCAATGGCTTCTCAGCATCGGTTACATCGATATGACAGTAACCTGAAGGATTCTTCTTAAGATAGTCTTGGTGGTAATCTTCAGCCAGAATATAGTGGCGAAGTTTCTCCACCTCTACTGCAATCTTTCGCCCAAGCATGCGTTCCTGCTCCCGCACCACTGTGTAGATAGCTGGCAAGTCTGCTTCATCCTGGTAATATATACCGGTCCGATACTGACGTCCACGGTCATTCCCTTGTTGATTGACTGATAATGGATCAATAACACGGAAATAATAAAGCAAAATTTCTCTGAGTGCTACTTCCTTCTCATCGTAAATCACTTGAACCGTTTCTGCATGGTCTGTTTCCTTGAGCAACTGGTAATTGGTCGTTTCGACTTGACCATTAGCGTAGCCAACACTGGTTGCTAGCACTCCAGAAATTCGTGAAAAGTACTCCTCTAGGCCCCAAAAACAACCACCTGCTAGATAAATTTCTGCCATCTTTATTTCTCCTTTATCAAGTTTTTAACTAATACTCTTCGAAAATCTCTTCAAACCACGTCAGCTTACATCTGCAACCTCAAAGCAGTGCTTTGAGCAACCTGCAGCTAACTTCCTAGTTTGCTCTTTGATTTTCATTGAGTATAAACTTCTTTTCAAAAAAAGGATAGGAAGCCCTCTGGTCGAGAGTTTCCCCATCCTATCATCTATTCTTTATTTTGCTTGGACACGGACACCTTGGGTATCAACCTTCAAGTCATGCAGTTTTCCTTTGAAGGGTTGCTTTTCCAATTCTGCCTTAATCGCCGGCATCTTGTCATGAGAAGCCAAAACCATAACTGTCGGCCCAGCACCAGAGAGGTAGGTTGCATAGGCACCATTTTCTTTGGCCACTTGCTTAATCGTCGCAAATTCTCTCACCAAGTCCTGACGATAGCGCTCGTGGAAGAGGTCTCCCTCGATTGCTTGACCAGCTGTCACCATATCTCCTGCCAACAAGGCCGCAACCGCCACATTGGCGATAGAACTAGCTGCAACAGCTTCCTTGTAAGACAATTTCTTAGGCAAGACACCACGGCTGTCTCGAGTACGCAATTCATAGTTGGGAATATAGGCTAGGAAATCACACTCTGGGAAGTCTGCTACGATAGCTGAAACTTGCCCATCAACAGAGCTTGCAATAACGAGATTACCATAAATTGCTGGAGCCACATTGTCAGGATGCCCTTCAATCTTTGTCGCTAACTGCAATTTTTCATGATTAGACAAGTTGAGCTGACCCAGTTGGTTGGCTAGTTCAATCCCAGCAACAATAACCGAGCTGGAAGACCCCAAACCACGCGCTAAGGGAACATTACTAGTCATTTTCAAACGTCTTGGTTGCAAGTCTGGTACAATTTGCAAAGCAATTTTTAGCAAGAGGTTACGCTCGTCATGAGGAATCCATTTGCCAATCTGGTGTTCAATCAGCCACTCATCTCGTTCTTCGCAGACCTCAATTTGAAGATACTTGGTTACAGCTACACCGACCGAGTCAAATCCTGGCCCGATATTGGCACTGGTTGCAGGTACAATAATCTTCATCTTATTCTCCTAGCACCTTGAAGGTATTCAAGAGGTCGAATTCTGAAACCTTCTTCAATTCAGCTGAGACATTTTCAAGCTGGGCTTTATTAATCTTGTGTGTGATGATGACGACACGCGCCTTATCACCTTCTTTGCCATCTTGGAGGATTTGCTTGAAGGAAATATCTTGAGAGTTAAAGATTTCAGCCAATTTCAAGACCTGACCTTTTGAGTCTGGTGCCAAGATTGAGAAGTAGTAATTTGCTTTAACATCTTCTGGATTAGCTAAGACCAAATCACGGCTATATTCGTTGAAGTCTTTGCCAATGGTACCATCATTCAAGCGACGAACGATACGGACAATATCTGCTACAACACTTGTTGCAGTTGGTTTTTGACCTGCACCTGGTCCGTAGTACATAGACTCACCGATACCGATAGATTCTACAAAAACAGCGTTCATTACCCCATTCACACTAGCAAGTGGGTGCGCTTTAGGAAGGAAGGTTGGAGTTACTTCTGCAGCAATACCTGAAGGAGTTTCCTCGATAGAACCAACCAATTTCACTACATAGCCAAGGTCTTGGGCTACAGCTACGTCTTCTGGTGTGATATTGCGGATTCCCTTGTGGGCTACATCGTCAAAGGCAACCTTCATACCAAAAGCAAATTGGCTCAAAATGACCATCTTGTAGGCTGCATCAATCCCATCCACGTCATTTGTCGGGTCGCTTTCTGCAAAACCAAGTCTTTGCGCTTCCGCAAGAGCATCATCGTAAGACCAGCCTTCTTCCACCATCTTGGTCATCATGAAGTTGGAAGTTCCGTTGACTACTCCAAGCACGCGCGTGATTTTGTCAGAAGCCAAGGAATTTGCCAAGGTACGAAGAATTGGAATACCACCAGCTACCGCTGCTTCGTAGTAAAGTGCTACCTTGTTAGCTTTAGCGATTTCTAACAATTCTGCACCATGGACAGCCAAAAGGTCCTTGTTTGCAGTAACAACGTGTTTACCAGCCTCCAAGGCACGAGTGATAAAGGTTTTAGCTGGTTCGATACGCCCCATCAATTCCACTACGATCGTAATGTCTTGATCTGACAAAATATCATCCACATTGGTTACAAAGTTAAAGTCATTCCCTGCTGCAAGCAAGCGATTCTTTTCATCTTCATCCTTGACCAACACCTTAGCAACTTCAATCTCTGAATGTGCTGATTGATTGATTTTTTCTCCATTTTCCTTTAGGAGGAAAGGTACACCACTTGCAACGGTACCAAATCCTAGTAAAGCAATTTTAACTGTCATGTTTGTCTCCTCGAAATTTTCTAATATAGCCATTATAACAGAATTTTGTGAAAATTCCTATTATAGTAAATCGCTATTTCAGTATAAAAAGAAAAAACGAATCAGACGATTCGCTCTTCTTAAAATCTAGAAATAGCTTTCCAGAAAGGATTATCCAATCTTTTGCAGATTAAGCACTGCATCGTGATTCATCAAGATTTGACCATACTCTTGTAAGACTGAACGACTAATATCACTATCGTCTGCAAACTCACGCATACGGGCCAACAGCCAAGCTGGATATGGACTTGGATGATTTTCAATATCCACTAAAATGGTCAGATAATAGCGCTCATTCATCTTGTAGAGTTCAGAAGTTTCCATCTCAAAAGTCACTGTCTTTGCAAAAGTAACCAAGTCAGCCAACTTAGCAAAAGAAAGGATGTAGTAGATGTAAGGCTCTTTCTTGCTCTCAGCTTCTTGTTCAGCCTGCTCTTGCTCTTCTTCCTTGGCTTCGACTTGCTCTAGAGATTGAATGGCTTCGATATCATCCTTGGTTTTGTCTGCGATGCTTTTTTCCAGGGTTTTGATAAATTCATCTGGAGACATTTGAGCCAATTCTTCCATATCTGGCAAATCCGATAAGTCTTCAAAATCTAGATTTTGGTCAATCTTTGATTTAGTTACAAAGACATCTACCTTATCAGGTTTTGGAGTCACACGGAAGCTCAACATACCTGTATCCAGAAAGCTATCAGGCATCTCTAACTCATCCAAGATAGCATAAAAGAACTCTTCTGTTTTTTCTTGAGGAACGAGAAAGTCAGCAATCTCCATGCCACGATCCATCAAATCCTCTAAAGACATCGTGATTTTCAAAGTTGTATCACTAATTTGTTTCATTTTCATTGCTAGTAACCTCATACTTTCAGTTCTATCTATTATACTAGATTTTTACGATTTTATCAAAAGAAGGCTCCTCTGTCATGCTAGATTTTCCCTAGGGTCTTTCTATAAAAGATTCTAAAGGGAAATTTCTGCTAACAAATAGAAAAAGCCTTCAAAATCGGCTCTTAGCCAACTTTGAAGACCTGATACATCAGAATACTTATAATTTAAAGGTTGCTACACCGAGGATAGAACGATTTAGGTTTCTAAGAATTTGAAGACTTTGTTCAAATTTCTTATAACGAGTCACTCCATACTCTTCAACAAGAAGGACTGTATCTCTTTCTAAAAGCGATGGCACATCTTGTAAATCGACAAAATGCATTCCTTTTAAAGACTCTTGATTTTGTTTCAATTTATCTAGAATAGCTTTGTTTGAGCTAACGATGGTTAATTCTTGTCCAGCATTTTTGTATGACAAGACATCTGCTAGGTTGGCAATTGTTGTGATCTCTGTTACAAAATCAATTTGATATTGAGAAAAATCACCTGCTCTATTGATTGTTGGGTTAAAAAGATAAACCAATACATTTCCCATCACAACCAAAATCACACAGACTACTCCAATAACAGCTAAACGGAGAATCAAATTCTTCACATTCAATCCAAGCGCTGTCTCACCATTTGCATTCAATTCTTTAGAGTTGATGGTTTCCAATTTTTCAATTTTTACATTTGCATAAGTGTGTTTAAATTTCTCAATCAATCCATCAATTTTTCGCTCTAACAAGTCATTGACATCTTTACTTGGTGTCAAAATTTTCACACCAACCCCTGCATCGTCAATCATATAGTAGACGGTCAGTTTTTTCCACCAATAATCATTCGTAGAATTTTTCAAGGTTGTTTCTGTCGTATCCAATTCACTAGCAATTTTTTTCAGTTCACTCGGTTCTACATCATTGAAAAGATAAGCTCCATTCAAATTCCCATCAATCAATTTCCCGTAGAAATCACTATAACCACCAATTTGATGATTCAAAATCGTTTTAGCTGAATCTTCTGGAGGGGTGATTTTATAGCTGATATAAGTTGAATAACTTGTTGTGTCTTTGACAGTATTTTTATTCTTAACTGCTTTAATGGTAAATGGTACAGCAATAAGAGCAAATAAAGCGATGAGAGCTAAAATATTTGCTTTTCGTTTTTTATAAAGATTTGCAAACAAATCAGCTACTGAATAATGTTCAAACATGATTTTTTTCTCCTTTGTTGAGTAGATACTGGTTCTCTTTTGTAAGCATTTTTGCTACAAATATAATCACAAGAACAATTCCCCAGAATTGCATTGTAAATAGATTGAAGAAACTTTCTGAAAAGCTACTTCTTGGCATAAAGAATAGATTATTCAAGATGAGTAGGGACAAGGCAAATAGGATTGTTCTTGAACGATAGGCTACTTGCAGCATGGCTATGAATAGCATACCGAGTAAGAGACTAAGTAGAAAGACCCCTATCATACCATAGTCTGTATACAACTCCATGATATAACTACTTCCGATACCATGTCCTTTCAAGTATTCCTTGTTCAAAACAAGATAGGACAAATTGTGGGCATAACTATTACTATCGATAGCTAGCTCCACACTATTGGTTGTATGTTCAAAGGCTTTTCCTCCGAAAATGGCCCCCAAGCTTCCCCTTGCAAAATAATCAAGAACAGGACCAAAAGTAAAATTACGGAAATCTCGGTAAGGGAGGCTACTGTTAAATAGAAAACCTCGAGCCAGAACGCCAAAACTGGTTCCTTGTTTATAGATAAAGTCAAGCAAGATATCCCAGAAACCTGTATGGGAAACTTGGACATTATCCCGCACATAATTGAGCACTCCCATCGCTAACATGAGAATAGGAGAACCTACAAAAATTGCTAACTTTTCTTTAAACCCAATCCATTTTCCCTTTTCAGTTTGCTCCCGCATAAAGTAATAAACAAAAGCAAATAAAATACTTAAAATAAAGGGATTTCGTGTCCCAATTGCCAAATGAATGGTATTGGCTGCAATAAAGGAGACAAGCACTGCTGTGGCCTGCAATTTCTTTGGCTTGGTTGCCAAATACATACACATTGCATAGACCGTAAAGGTTGATAAGATATAGGTAAAATAAGGCAGTTTACTTTCAAAATTTGCATAGTAGGCATAGTAGGAAGTCTGCAAGCGATACAGGAGTCGTTCAAATAACCGAATGAAATAGAAAGGATAGGTTAGAAGAAAAACTCCTAGTGATACAAAGCGTAACCTCTTGGTATAAACCTCTTTTAGAGAATTTCCTATATTTGCTACTTTTATTTTCTTCCTAGCTATGAAGTAACGAGCCAGGACGCCTCCTGTGGTCAAGCCCAGAATCGAAACCATGACGACTATAAAGGCAAAACGATAGGCTATCGGATGATAGGTATCCAGAGCGCCATCCCTAAAATAATCAATGGTCGGTCTTGATACCAGAAAGACAAAAATAGTTAAATAGAAAATAAAATGGATTAAGTAATACTTGATGTCATTCCAGCAGGCAATTAAGCTACTAACCAGTAAGAACAATAAAGTAGAAAGCAAGCTAACATTGTTATTATTAAACAGATACACAATTCCACTTACTAGCGTCAAGGCATAACTGACTATGGTCAAACTAAATAATAATCGTTTTCCATCAATCACTTGCTCACCCCCGTTCTAATGTAATTTTTTAGATTTTTCAATATTTTTCAGTAATAAGAATCGGTATAAGGAAATGTTTATGAATAGAGCCAGAGCACTAATTCTTCTCCCCTTACGGAAAATTGGATTCCTAGCAATAGCAAAGGCATGGCTTTTTAAAAAACGATGAATCTGAGAATAGGCTTCAAACTGTTTATACTGATCATCTAGCAACATCTTATCCAGAATAAAGAAGTAAGCATAGGCCAATCTGAAAAAAGCGACCTCTTTCAAATCAGGATAGTTTTTCATAACTTCATTGTAAAACTTTTGGTAGATATCAATATAGGCTAAATCCTTCTCTGCATAGGGTTTAGTCGTAATACTATCCCCTCTATGGAAATAGTAATAATAGGGTTTAGTATTAACCACGTACTTCTTAGCCAACTTGATCAAATCAAAATGATAATAGGCATCTTCGTAAATCAATCCCTTTGGAAAGGATAGGGCAGTTGCAATCTCTCTCTTGATTAGCTTATTGCAGATCGTTCCAGGTATTTTTTCACCTATGAGGTATTCCCTTAAAAATGTTTGAGAATCACAGACAAAATAGTCATCCTGATTGGCTGACTGTGGGCTTTCATCATTAGCATAGACATTCATGACACCACAGCTCGAAACATCCGCATCTTCTTGAACTAATTGCTCATATAAGCTCTGAATCATTTCTGGATGGATATAATCATCTGAGTCAATAAAAATCAGATAATCTCCGTGAGCCTGCTTCATTCCATCATTTCGTGCTTGCGACAATCCTTCGTTCTTTTTATGAAGCACTGACACCCTGTCATCTTGTTCAGCGATTGAATCACACAAGCGACCACTCTCATCTGTTGCACCATCATCAACAAGAATAATTTCCAGATTCTGATAGGTCTGCTTCTGAATGGAAGCTATCGATTTTTCTAGGTACTGCGCCACATTATAGACTGGCACAATGACACTAATTAATGCAGTTTCCATGCTACTCCTCTAATAGTTTTTCTACTTGTTCGATTTGTTTGGCAATTGTAAATTGTTGAATGAATTGGCTAGCCTCATCGACATCGAAGTTTGAGGCAGATGTCATGTAGTTTGTAATTGCCTGAGCTGCCTCTTGATTGCTCTCAATGATTTGTCCAAATCGACCTTCTTGGGATAATTCCTCAGCCCCTCCAACATCTGTAGAGACAAAAGGAAGTCCCAGACTCAAGGCTTCCACATACACTCCAGGAAAACCTTCTTGCTTAGACATAGACAATAGAACTTTCGTCTGAGATAAATACTGATAAGGATTTTTTTGATAGCCAAGGAAATGTACGTAGTCCTCAAGCTCATACTCTTTGACCCGTTTTTTCAGTTCCTCTTCCATATCACCAGCACCTATAAAGTAAAGGTGATAATTTTTCCCCTCTTGGTGTAATAACCGTATCACTTCCACCACACGGTCAGAACCCTTATTTTCTTCAATCCGTCCGATAGTACAGATACTTTGAGGCGCAATCTCGATAGCAATCTTCTCTTGAGATTTTTCTAGGATAGTCTTAAAATCATAACCATTGTAGACCGTCTGTAATTTTGAAGCATAATCTGGGTAGACTTCCTTGATAGAATGGCTGGTCTTTTTTGAGATCCCTACAATGGTATCCGCAGCATCCAACTGTCGTCTATGTGATTTTCTTTTTGAGCTATCCTTAAGAAATTCTTCAATACTTCCATGAATCCAAGAGATTTTCTTGACTTCTCTTCTTTTAGAGAACAACAGTGGTGGATTCATAATGGTAAAGGAAACTTCAACATCATAGTCATCTTTCACAAGCAAGCGCCGAGTCAGTCTTGGAAAATAAATTCTCATTCTCCACAAAAGAGCTCGTAACCATCTGGCTTGGCGATAATCCTGAAAGGATTTTAAAATGCCTACATGTTTAGGAACTGATTCGTATCCCTTGTCAAAATGCTCCATTTCAAGAATATCAATATCATACTTTTCTGGATCCAGATTTGAAACAATGGTAGATAAAATCTTCTCTGCTCCACCTCCGAGAGAAAAAGACCACATAAAAAATAAGATTTTTTTCTTAGCCACCATATTCTCCCTTGTATTCTGTATAAGACTTATCCATATCAGCGATGACAGCATCATGATGCGGTAGCTGCTTGTCTGCTGGTGGTGGCGTCATATAATCCCCAAAAGCAGTACTGAGATAGGCATCATAACCAACTGGAATAGGCATCTCTGTCCCCTCAAATGGCAAGAAAAGATTGTCCTCAAAAGATTCGATTAGGTACTTATTTCTCATGTAGCCAGGACCTGAGCATAATTCTGTAATGCCATCACTCTCAGACAAATCATACTTGGTCATTTCTTTCTCAGCTTTTTTCCAAATGCGATAACGGAGAGATTTTGGAGTCACACCCAGTAAAATACGGCTTCCCCATTTCATAAGTGCACCATGCTTTTCTGGAATAGTTTGGGCACAAAAGAGTGAATAAATCAAGGCCCAACGAACCTGTTTTTTCCGCTCAGCTGGATTTTTAGGATAATAATCCAAAGGCAAAACATCCAAGGCCAGACCATGTGGCAATTCTAAATCCTGCTGATAAGGCTTGATACAGGTGGTTTCCTTGTCACGAATGGTAATAAAAAGATTGCGGTCAACAAAATCCTTGTGACTCTTTGACAAGAAATAACGTTCATCTGCATAACGAGGCCATAATTCTGCTAATTTCTCATAATCTTTACGGGGCATAAAAAAGTCTAGGTCGTCGTCCCAAGGAATAAAGCCCTTGTTTCGAAGGGCACCAATAGCACCCCCTCCACAGAGGTAACAAAGCAAATCATGTTCTTTACAAAAGGCCACAAAATATTCAGCCATCTCCAGACTACGAGCCTGAATTGCTTTTAAATCAGTCATATTGTTCATTATTCTTTCTATCGTATCGTTTCATTATACCACAAATAGGGGGTGAAAATCTATTGCAGACTGTAAAAAATCAAAGCCTGACTGCTAGATAAATAGCCTTCAAGCTTTGATTCTCCCATCTTATTTTATCTCAAACCCATCTGAGACAATTTATTCTGATACTTGTTTTGATCGACCAGCAAACCCAAGCCTCCATAAACATCATAGGCATCTACCCAGTCACCCAGTTCTGGAATCGTCAATTTTTCAATACCATTTTTTGCTCCATCCAAAACAGATAAACCGTTTGTTAGGAGGAAAGTATAGGGTGCATTGGTTGAGGTCATAGCAAAAACTTTTCCAAGAGCTTCAGAACCAGTGAAAAGTTTAGTAGGATCTTTAATTTGCTCTAAAATTGCTGTTAAAACTTGTTGCTGTCTTTTGGTACGGCCGTAATCCGCCTCATCATCATCACGGAAACGAGCATAATTGAGCAAGGTAGAGCCATTCATCTGCTGTTTTCCGACTTTAATAGTCTGGGTTGGAGACTCAGTCTCAGTCGCATGTAAATCATCTCCGACTGTAGCTTCTGTTAGTGGACGCCCATTCAATGTTGAAAATTGAGCATCAATCGTCACCCCATCAGGGAAAAGTGTGTCAATCGCTGTAGCAAAGGCCTGAAAATCGACCAAGGCGTAGTACTTAATGTCCAAATCAAAATTATCTTTCAAAACTTGACGAACCATTTCTGCCCCTTTTTGCCCCTCTTGTTCTCCTAACTCATAGGCTACGTTTAACTTGTTATCCGTCTGTTTTCTACCGTTAATGACTTGGCTGTAACCGTCTATATAAACCAAATTGTCACGCATGAAGCTGACCAGCTTCATTTTCTTATCTGAGCCGCCAACATTTAATACCATAATAGAGTCCGTCCGCGTCTCAGCACTGTTTTGGCCGATTCGACCATCCGTCCCCATGATCAAAATATTAACCCCGTCTCTAGTGTCCTGACCATTAAAGACTTGAACCTGTGCTGCCTTAGCATCAGCAGTTTTCTTTGCACTAGCATCTTGATAACCACGTAAAAACATGAATACCATGGCTAAAGCCACACAGACTAGAAGAGAGAAAATCACCATAAAAATGCGTTTAAGACGGAGCTTCCGTCTTTTCTTTTTGGGAGGGGAAGAGAGTGCTTGTGATTTGTATTGTGAGCGACTCCGGTTTGCATAGCTTGGTAAGTCAACCTGCTCTTCTCTTTCTTGTTCCAAGCTGGAACTACTATTTACCCTAGCAAGAGTTAGCTTTTCTTGCAAATAGGCAAACTCATTTTTTTCTCTCTCATTGAGATAGTGAATATTTTTTAGCAAATAATCATAACGTAATTTTTCATGATGACTGAGAGGATTTTCTTTACTCATCTTCTCTCCTTTCCATGGTCTGATATTGGATAAATAGGATAGGCACCCAGAACCTTATACTGGATTCCGATGGCTTCTAATTCTTTTTGGGCAAAGTGGACCAGGCCCTTATCAGCATAGTCCACATCGATAATGAAAAAGTATTCGCCTAGCGCTGTCTTGAGTGGACGACTTTCAATTTTTGTTAAGTCAATTCCTCGCCAAGCAAAGGTCGACAGTGCCTTATAAAGTGCACCTGGAAGGTTGTCAGGTAAGGTCAAGGCCAAAGTCATTTTCTCAGTTTGTGCTTGCAAGGGAATGGCTGTACCTTCAGCTCCCAAAACCCAGAAACGTGTGAAATTGGCTTCCATTTCTTGAATATCTTCAGCAATCAGTTCTAAGCCATATTCTTCAGCAGAACTTCTTGGTGCAATAGCCGCAAAAGGCTGATTAGGATGTTCGGAAATAAAACGGGCCGCATAAGCTGTACTAGCTGTTACCTCGATTTGAGCCTCTGGATATTGTTCATCGATGAATTTCTTTCCTTGAGCCAAGGCCTGTGGATGTGAAAAAATCTTTTCAATCTTAGTGTGGCCTGGGACCACCATCAACTGCTGATGAATAGGCTGAACGATTTCTGCCACTGCTTGGATGCGAGCCTGATGAAAAAGGTAGTCCAAGGTTTCATGAACACTACCCTCGATAGAATTTTCAACTGGCACCACAGAATAGTCCACCAATCCTTGCTCATAGGCCTTGATGACATCTGTAATATTGGCAAAGGCCTGCAATTCCTCATGAGGAAAAGCTGTCTGCACAACGTGGTGTGAAAATGATCCCTTGGGACCTAGATAAGCAATTTTCATCTTAGTTCCTCTATAATTTCCTCTGGGCTTAACTTGGTCACATCCAAAACCCGACTGGCTACCTCCTCATACCAGACCTGTCTTTCTTGAAAAATAGCTGCAAGTTCTTCCTTGCTATTATTTAGAAAAAGCGGGCGCTGATTGTCCTTATCAGCTGCGATACGTTGGTAGAGGGTTTCAAAATCTGCTTTCAGGTAGATATTATCAGAATTTGTCTTTAGTAAGTCACGATTTCGTTGAGAAATGACTACTCCTCCACCAGTTGACACGACTTGGTCTGTTTGTAGTAAATCAGCTAGAACTTCTGACTCTACCTGTCGAAAGGCCACTTCTCCCTTTTCAGCGAAAAATTCCGCAATGGACATACCTAAGCGTTTCTCAATCAGGGCATCCATATCGAGATAATTTGGATCTAAAACTCTGGCGATTGTGGATTTGCCAGCCCCCATAAAGCCTAATAACACCTTAGCCATGAATCAAACTCTCCAAATCATCAAAGAAGCTAGGATAGCTGGTATTGATGGCTTCTGCACGATCAAGCGCCACTTCTCCATCTGCAACCAAAAGGGCTGCAATGGCTGTCATCATGCCGATACGATGGTCACCAAACGTATTGACTCTAGCACCGTGAAGGACTGATTTCCCTTTGATAATCATTCCATCAGCTGTAGGAGTAATATCTGCTCCCATGCTATTTAAAGCGTCTGCCACAACCTGAATGCGGTCTGTTTCCTTAACCTTAAGTTCCTCAGCATCCTTGATAACTGTTACACCATGTGCTTGGGTCGCAAGTAGGGAAATAATAGGCAATTCATCAATCAAGCGTGGAATCAAGGCACCACCAATCTCTGTTCCTTTCAAGTCAGAAGACTCAACAGTCAAGGTAGCAGATTTAGCGACTGGATTGATTTCAGTTATTTCCAATTTTCCACCCATGGCGCGAATGACATCAATGATACCTGTACGCGTTTCGTTGATGCCCACATTCTTAAGCATCACACGAGAATTTGGAACAATCAATCCTGCAACTAACCAAAAGGCTGCACTTGAAATATCTCCTGGAACAACCACATTTTGTCCTGTCAATTTTTGTGGCCCTTGGACTGTGATTTTCTTGCCCTCCACACTTAAATGGCCACCAAATTGTTGTAACATATCTTCAGTATGATTACGGGTGCATTCTTTTTCGATAATCACGGACTCCCCCTGAGCCTGCAAGGCTGCAAACATCAAGGCTGACTTGACTTGGGCAGAGGCAATTGGCAACTCATAATGAATAGGTCTTAGGTTTTTCGTCCCTTTTAAATGAAGGGGAGGAAGGTCTCGCTCAGTTTGTCCCGAAATGCTGACGCCCATTTTTTTCAGTGGAATCGTCACACGATCCATAGGACGTTTGGAAAGACTATCATCGCCAAACATTTCTACTTCAAAGTCTGCACCAGCAAGGACACCTGAAATCAGGCGAATCGAGGTGCCAGAATTTCCCATATCAAGGGCATTTTGTGGAGTTTTCAAGCCGTCCACACCTACACCTTGAATAGTAATGACACCGTCTTCATCCTCAATCTCTACACCAAGATCACGAAAGACCTGTATGGTCGAAAGAACGTCTTCACCTCGAAGAATATCATAAACCTTGGTCTCACCCTCAGCCAAACTTCCAAAGATAATAGAACGGTGACTGATAGACTTGTCACCTGGAACTCGGATACTGCCGTGTAAGTGGCGAATGTTTGTTTTTAGTTTCATACTGGACCTCATACTTGCAATACTTTTACTTATTTTATCATAAAAAGCCAGAAATTCCTTAAAATTTCTGACTTTATGATAGTTATTTTCTTATTTTAGCAATTCTGAAACTGGTTCGAAAACAATTTTTTCAATGTCAGAAAGGTAAATGGCCAATTGTTGTTGCTTGGTAAAGAATTCCGACAATAGGCTGTTTCCTTGAATCTGCTTGCCAAAGCCTTCCATCTTCGCTTGGAAGGAAGCATCTGGCATTTGACCTGTTTGTGCTAGTTTTTGAATTTCCTCTTGGAAAGCAACATATTCTGTAAAGATTTTGCTTGCCTCAGCGTCTGCTGCAATCGCATCTTTAGCCGCTTTGACAGCCTTGTATTCTGGCAATTCGCGTAGGCCGCGACTGAGTTCGTTTGCACTATCGTAAATATTTGACATGATTTTCTCCTTATTTGATAACGACTGTATAGTCGGTGTTTTCTGTTATGAGGTGCTCGGCTCGTTCTAAATCTTGAGCATTTTTAAATGAAATTTGTAGAATCCCGTGAATATCCTCACGGTTTTCCTCGTTGATGTGGATGTTAACCAAGGAAGTTCCACGTAGCAATTCCAAAATCCGCAAGATGACATTTTCTTCATCGGGAACATCGACATAGAGGTCATAAGAGCTATCCACACCACCACGCTTATGGATTTCCATGGCTTGGCGTTGCTCACGCGCTTGGTTGAAAAAGTTCCAAATTTGCTCTTCATCTCCCTTACTGATGGCTTGTCCAACCTCATCTAAACGTTCCTTGAAATCCTCAATTCGATCCAGAATGGTTTCACGATTAGATAAGAGAATGGAGGTCCACATACCCGGCTCGCTTTCCGCAATTCGAGTCATATCTCGAAAACCACCGGCCGCAAAGCGCCTCGCCATCTCATGTTCTTGAGCATAGACCGCAGTCTGCTCCATGAGACTGGAAGCCAGAATATGAGGAAAATGGCTAATCTGAGAAGTCACACGATCATGCTCCTTGGCATCAATCTCGATAAAACGAGCATGAAGACCTGAAAGCAGTTCCTTCATTTCCTCAAGCGTGTCCTGACTTGTCAGGCTTGAAGGTGTAAAGATATAATAGGCATTTTCAAAAAGATTGACATCCGCAGAAGCAGCCCCTGTCTTGTGACTACCGGCCATGGGATGAGCACCGACAAAGCGAACAGGCTTGCCAGCCAAATAGTTCTCCGCTGCATCTACAATAGCTGACTTGGTTGAGCCAGCATCTGAAATAATGACGCCTTCTTTCAAGTCCAAGTCGGCCAATTCCTTAATGAAAGCAATGGTTTGCTTGATTGGCAAGCTGAGAATGATGATATCTGCCAAAGGAGCAAAACTGGCAAAATCATTCGTTGCACGGTCAATCATGCCTTCTTTCAAGGCGATATCTCTCGAAGCTTGACTACGATTATAGCCTAAAATTTCATAATCTGGATGATCGCGTTTGATACCAAGTGCCATAGAGGCACCAATCAAACCAAGACCTGCGATATAGATTGTTTTTGCCATAGGAACTCCTTAATAGTTCTTTGTATAGTCTCGGTGTTTGGCTACCGCTTCTTTTAGTTCCTCGAGATTGTCTGATGAGAATTTTTCGAGGATTTCTTGTGCCAGAACCGTTGCCACAACGGCTTCCATGACCACACCTGCTGCTGGAAGAGCAGTCGGATCACTTCTTTCGACTGTTGCCTTGTAGGGTTCATGGGTTTCGATATCTACACTCATAAGTGGTTTGTAGAGAGTAGGAATGGGCTTCATAACTCCACGAACAACGATCGGTTGCCCATTAGTCATACCACCTTCAAAACCGCCAAGATTGTTAGTACGACGAGTATAGCCGTCTTCTTTAGACCAGAGAATTTCATCCATAACTTGGCTACCTTTGCGGTAACCAGCTTCAAAGCCAAGACCAAATTCCACCCCTTTAAAAGCATTGATAGAGACAACTGCCTGAGCCAATCGCGCATCCAATTTTCTGTCCCATTGGACATAGGAACCTAGGCCGACTGGAACACCTCCGACGACTGTCTCCACAACTCCACCGATGGTATCACCGTCACGTTTGATTTGGTCAATATAATCCTTGATTTCCTGTTCTCTTTCTTGGTTGACAATAGAAACTTCAGACTGGGCAGCTCTTTCCTTAATCTCAGAAACTGTGAGATTTTCAGGTACATCTATTTCCTTACCACCAAAGACCACGACATGGTTGGCAATCTCCATATCCAGTTCAGCTAAGAGGCGTTTGGCTACAGCCCCAACTGCCACCCGCATGGTGGTTTCACGGGCAGATGAACGTTCCAAGGAATTCCGCAAATCATCAAAACGGTACTTGATCCCCCCAACCAAATCGGCATGTCCTGGGCGAGGATGGGTGATTTTTCGTTTGCTTTTAAGTCGCTCTTCAATGTCTTCCGCAGACATGATATCCAGCCATTTTTGGTGGTCCTTATTGATGACATCCATTGTAATAGGAGCCCCTGTCGTCTTCCCATGGCGAACACCCGAAGTAAAGATAACTTGGTCGCTCTCAATCTTCATACGACCACCACGACCGTAGCCACCCTGACGGCGTTTCAAATCCTCATTGATACCCTCTGCTGTCAAAGGAAGTCCAGCTGGAATTCCTTCAATGATAGCCGTCAGACGGGGGCCGTGTGATTCTCCTGCAGTTAAATATCTCATACACTCTCCTTATTTTACCAAGTAGTCTTTCATCTCTTCCAGAGAAACTGGGTGAATGGTCGCTGAACCAAGCTCTGGTACCAAGACCAATTTCAAGGTATTACCACGCGCCTTCTTGTCATGAGTCAAAGCCTGATAAAGCTTGTCAACATCCCAGTTTTCATAATCAACAGGCAAGCCAAATTTCTGACACATCTCTGTGATGGACTGGGTAATACCAGCTGGCATACAGCCTTTTCCCTCAGCAACCTTGGAAATCTGTACCATTCCCATGGCTACAGCTTCACCATGCATGACTTTTCCATAACCGGCAGTCGCTTCGATGGCATGGCCAATAGTATGACCAAAATTGAGGTAAAGGCGAACACCATTGTCCAGCTCATCCTCAACCACCATCTTGCGCTTGACCTGACAAGAATGTTCAATCAAGGTCTCTGCATGTTCCAGAATGCTCTCAACAGAACCATCCAGCTCCGTCAAAAGAGCCCACAGTTCTGGATCCTCAATCAAGCCATACTTGATAACTTCACCCATTCCTTCAATCAACTCTCTTTTTCCGAGGGTTTCAAGAACAAGTGGGTCAATCAGAACCCCGTCTGGTTGGGCAAAGGTACCCACCATATTTTTAGCAAATGGAGTATTGACGCCTGTCTTTCCACCGATAGAAGAATCCACCTGAGCTGTCAAGCTAGTCGGTATCTGAACAAAGTGAATGCCCCGCATATAGGTAGAGGCTACAAAACCAGCCAGGTCCCCAACGACACCGCCACCTAGAGCCACGATTCCATCGCTACGAGTCAGCCCCTGCTTGACTAGAAATTCATAGACTTTCTGGACAGTAGTTAAATTCTTTCTTTCTTCCCCTTCTAAAAAGTCAAAAACAGCTACCTGAAAACCAGCATCTTCTAGGCTGAGCTTGACCTTCTCTGCATAAAGAGAAGCTACATGGTTGTCTGTTACAATGACCACTTTTTGTGGTTGCCAGAGTTCTCGCAACCATTGACCAGCCTGAGCCAGACAATCTTTTTCAATCTGAATATCATAAGGATGATGAGGAATATCGATTCTGATTTTCATAGGAGAATCTCCCTTTCTTTATTGGTATTTTTCTGTTAAAGACTGCCAAATTTCTTCTGTTGGCATTTCCTTTCCTGTCCACAGTTGAAAAGCTTCTGCAGCTTGATAGAGCAACATTCCCAGACCATTGACCGCTGGATTGCCCTGCCTCCTAGCCCATTTCAAAAATGGGGTTTCAAAGGGTTGGTAAATGATATCAGCTACTAAAAGAGTTTCTGATAAGACAATGCTTTTAGGAACTGGAGATGATTGACCGTCCATTCCTACACTTGTCGCATTGACCAGTAAATCCGACTCGGCAATCCTTGCTTGCAAGACAGAAACATCTTCTAAAGCATACAAGTCCACTTTAAAGCCTGTCTGCTCCTGTAAATTGTCTAGGTAAGGTCTTGTTTTTTCCATAGAAACTGAACGAACAAAGACTGAAATCTGACTGACGCCGTCCAAAATAGCTTGCGCCAAAATGGACTTGGCAGCACCACCTGCACCCAGCAGGGTCATCTTCTTACCTGTAATTGTAAAAGAAGGCAAGCTCTTAAAAAATCCCTTGCCATCTGTATTATATCCAATTAAATTGCCATTCTCATTAACAACCGTATTGACCGCACCGATCAAGCGCGCTTCGTCACTCAGTTCATCCAAATATGGAATCACTTGCTCCTTATAGGGCATGGATAGGTTGATACCAAACATCTGGTAGCGACGAATATTGGCCACCGTTTCTGCTAAGTCACTCGCTTCAATCTCCCAAGCCACATAAGCACCGTTGGTAGCTGTCGCCTCGAAGGCGCTGTTGTGAATAAAGGGGGAAATAGAATGCTTAATAGGATTGGCAACAACGGCAGCTAAACGTGTATAGCCATCAAGCTTCATCCAAAATCTCCCGAATTTTTTTCATGTTGGCTAGAGAAATCTGACCAGGGGCACTAGCCTCATCCAGACTGGCAAAAGACCAACTCGAACCCGTCACATCCGCAGTGATACGAGAGACCTTGCCCACCTTGCCCATAGAAATGGTAACATATTCCTGTTCAGGATTGAGGGTTTTAAAGCCTCGTGTATAGTTCATCAAGTCTAGCACATCCTGCTCCGTGTGAGCCATAGCCGCAACCTTAACAAGTTTTGGATTTAGGCTCGTCAACTCTGACAAGATTTCCATCATATTTTCAGGTGTTTCTTGGAAATTATGGTAACTCAAAACAAGATTTGGGAAGTCCAGCATTTCCTCAAAAACATCCTTGTAGCTATAGTACTCAAAATCAATATAGTCTGGTTGATAGAGTTGTGCCACTTCCTTGATTAGATGGATATACTCTTCTGGAGAAAGGTCGATTTCTCCCCCTTCAGAGCGAGTTCGCAATGTGAAAACCAACTCACGGCCTGCGAATTTTTCAAAAATAGCTGGAGCTACCTGCAAAATCGCTTCTTTAGGCAGATAATCGGCACGCCATTCAATGATGTCGGCATCCAGGTACCTCGTGGCATCCAGAGCCTGAGCCTCCTCTAAACTTCTTGGCATTACTGAAACGATCAATTTCATTTACTAACCTTCATACTAATCACCTTGAGGTAATTACTACTTTCATCTTTTTTATTATAGGCAAAATCTGCTGGAAGACCGTATTTATTTAAAATCTGGTAACTTCTTCCTGCAAAGCCTTTATCAATTTGTTCTGTAAATTTCTGGCGGGAAACATTGGCAGCATTGGTACTGGCAATGATAATCCCTCCCGGATTTAAAATCTCAAGACTCTGAGATATCAACTTGTGATAATCCTTAGCCACAGAGAAAGTTTGTTTTTTATTCCGAGCAAAGCTAGGCGGATCTAGGACAATCACATCGTAGGTCAAGCCTTTTCTCTTAGCGTATTTGAAATATTCAAAGACATCCATAACTATAAAACGATGCTCGTCTGTGCTGATTCCATTGGCCTGAAAATGCGCTTGTGACAATTCTCGTGAACGTTTAGCTAGGTCAACCGAAGTAGTCTGGCTTGCTCCCCCCATAGCTGCAGCTACTGAGAAGGCTGCTGTATAAGAAAACATATTGAGCAAGGATTTGCCCATAGCCAATCCATCCACTAAACTACCGCGAACCTCATGCTGGTCTAGGAAAATCCCTGTCATCAAGCCATCATTCATAAAGACTTGATACAAGACACCATTTTCCAAAACAGTGAAAAAGTCAGGTGCTTCTTGACCATAAACATGGGCAGATTCATAGTCCAAAGCCTTAAAACGGATCTTCTCATATACTCCTAAAACCTCAGGAAAAACCTGTCTAAAAGCTTCTGAGATAACCTTGCGAATCTGATAAACATAAGAGTTATACCAAGAAAAGACAGCATAGTCGCCATAAAGATCCACTGTCAGACCCCCAAAGCCATCTCCCTCTTGGTTGAAGAGACGAAAGGCAGTTGTCAAATCATCTTGATAGTAGGTTCTTCTCTTTTCTTTAGCTTGTCTAAACAGCGTTTCAAAGAAAGCTTGATTGAAGGTCACCTTGTCTGTGCTCACAAACCAGCCCAAGCCCTTGTTTTGCTGAGAAAGGTAGGCAGTCCCAAGAAAGGTTCCTTCCTGACTCTGCACTTCTACTTCCCGATCCTTGAGATGAACATTCTCAAGATCACTGGCTTCTAGTAAAACTAGCCCCTTAGCGAGCTTCTTTTCAACCCTTTTGCTGACTCTTATTCTATTCATAACTACCATTATATCAAACTTTTAGCCAATTCTCAAAAAAGAAACTACCCTTGCTTTTTTACTCTTCTTTTAAAAAATGGTATACTAATACTAATAAAAAATTAGGAAGTAAATGTGTGAAAAGCAATTTTAACAAAATCCAAAAAGCCGTCGGTACCAGACTGGGTTTTGTCCTAACCCTTTTAATCCTATATTGGCTCAAAACCTTATTAGCCTATGCCGTTGACTTTAATTTAGATATTCAAGTGGGCAAGTTGCAGGGAAATTACCTTGCCTTTATCGCCTTTTTCAATCCCCTTCCCTTGGGACTACTCCTGCTGGCTCTAGCCCTCTATGCTCGGTCAACCAAGATTTTTTATGGCCTGAGTATAGCTATTTATAGCCTTTTATTCATTTGGCTTTATTCTAACGTCTTTTACTATCGAGAATTTAGCGACTTTATCACGGCTAATACCATGAAGGTGGTCAGCAAGGTGTCTGTCGGCACTGCAGAACTAGAGTTACTGCGTCCTTGGGATTTCATCTATTTTATGGATTTCCCATTGCTGGCTTTCCTTTTCTATAAAAAATTCATCCAGCTGGATAGGAGACCCTTCAAATTCCGCTCCAGTGTTGCTATCACTGCTCTCTCAGCCCTGCTCTTTTCTGCTAATCTTTTCTTGGCTGAAATTGAGCGTCCCGATCTCCTGTCGCGAGGATTTTCGAATTATTATGTTGTCCGCGCCCTCAGTTTACCAGCTTTTCTAGGTTATAGTGCCAACCAATCCTACAGCGCCAACAAGGAACGTGCCAAGGCCTCTGAGACTGATCTTCAACCTATTACAGATTATATTCAAGAACATTCTGCTAAGCCCAATCCAGACTATTTTGGCTTGGCCAAAGGAAAAAATGTGATTTATCTCCACTTGGAAAGTTTCCAACAGTTCCTGCTGGACTATAAACTCAACATAGATGGAACTGAGCATGAAGTCACTCCCTTCCTAAATTCCCTCTACCATTCGCAATCAACCCTAGCCTTTTCGAATATCTTTAACCAAGTCAAGGCTGGTAAGACCTCAGATGCAGAAACCATGCTGGAAACTGGTTTGTTTGGACTTGACCAAGGTTCCTTCATGGTCAACTATGGAGGTACCAATACCCAGCAAGCTGCGCCTTTTATCCTATCAAAAAACGGCTACCAATCAAGTGCTGTCTTTCACGGCAATATCGGGACCTTCTGGAACCGAAATACGACCTACAAACAATGGGGTTACCAATACTTCTTTGATGCTTCCTACTTCACCAAGCAAGACAGTAGCAATTCTTTCCAATATGGTTTAAATGATAAAATCATGATGAAAGATTCTATCCAATATCTAGAGCACTTGCAGCAGCCTTTTTATGCCAAGTATATCACGGTGTCCAATCACTATCCCTATGCTAGCAATCTGACAAGCGATGAGCTTGGTTTCCCCTTGGCTAAAACCAAAGATGAAACGATCAATGGCTACTTCCAAACAGCCAACTATCTGGACAGTGCTATCAAGGCCTTCTTTGACTATCTCAAAGAAAGTGGCCTCTATGAAAAATCCATCATCGTCATCTACGGAGACCATTATGGTATTTCCAATTCCCGCAATCCTGACCTGGCACCCTTGATTGGAAAGACTTCTGAGAACTGGTCTAATTACGATAATGCCATGTTGCAACGAGTGCCTTTTATGGTAGTCATGCCTGGCTATGAAAAAGGGCAAATCATCAATACCTACGGTGGACAAATCGATATCTTACCGACTCTCGAACACCTCCTTGGTATTGAGTCCAATTCCTTCCTTCAAGTCGGCCAAGACCTCCTATCACCAGATCATCAAGAAATCGTTGCCTTTCGAACTGCCAATTCCTTCGTCACGCCAAAATATACTAGCTATGACGGACGAACCTACTATACTGAAAGCGGTCTTGAAATCAGCAATCTTGATGAACAAGCTCAGACTGAACTAGAAATTGTTCGTCAAGCAGCTAGTCAACAGCTAAAAATCAGCGACCAGATTCAAACTGGCGATTTGATACGTTTCTACCAAGCAGATCATCTTGGAAAAGTTGATACAGAAAGTATTTCTTACCTCAATTCTTTACCAATTCTGCAAAAGATTGAGCAGGAAAAAGGTAGTCAATCAACCAGTCTCTTTAGCCAACGACAAGGCAAAACCAGTGCTGACCTTTTCAAAGCACCAAGTTACCAAGAACTCCACCCAGAGTCGGCAGAAACCGAATCAAAATCACAATAAAAAATGCTCTTCCGTCTTGGAGGAGCATTTCTTTTTATCAACAAAAATCAAAGAGCAAACTAAGAAACTAGCCTCAGTTTAACTTTGAGATTATAGGTAGAGAGGTTGTAACTGCAATATATGTCTGTCAAGTTTAGTGACGTAGATAGTAGAAGATAAATCAGCTTCAGCAGGTATCTGGAAAATTTGATTCTATAGAGAAGCCTTTTGTTACAAACTCAATATACTATCAATAAATAATATTATAGAAGCAACAATAATTATAATTTCACCTATCTGCATCATTCTATTTCGAACTCTAAATATATGTTCTATCAAAAATACTTGAAAAAGACACATTATAGGAATTAACGTTTTTGAAATTGAAAAATATCCAAATAAATAAACTATAAACAACAATAATAGAACTATATTATATTTCTTATTCAAAACATTCCTCCCTATATTTTTGATTACCAATCTTAATATTTTATAACTACATTATAATAAACTATGAAAGTGTTTTGTCAAATGAAATTTATCAAGCAAGCGACCAACTATCTCATCTTTTTTCTATTTCTGTCAATATGCGTGACAGGTAGTAATGATAGCCAAAAATAGCAAGAGCAAGCAAGAGGATAAGAACTCCTACTCCCAAGCTGATAGCAAGGACAGGGGCGAGAGACTGAACCAAGAATATGCTCACAAGGGCTGAAATCGACAAGATAACACAATAAATTAAGAGTAAAACAATTTTGACTATACCATTTGAACGATTCACTAGGTCCGTAATGCTACTCCAATTGGTTGACAGATTTTTCACATCCTTAAAATAATGGTGACAAGAAAGGATGACACTGGCAAGGGTCCAGACTACAAGAAGGTAAATCATCGAAAGGATGGGCAAGCCTAGATATAGAGAAAGACCAAGTAAAGTCAGAATTGGTAAAAAGGACTGGACAGCAAATATAATCCAAAATTTCACTTTCACATAACGAGCAAAGTCAAAGGGTAAACTCTTCAGAAAATCAAAATTTTCCCTCTCCAAGGACAAGGCAATTGAATGCAGGCTGGTGATATTGTTATTGACAACTGCTATAAAGAGAGCTATAAAAAACAAGGGTAACCAGTATGGAGGATGAATGTCTGGAACTATCTGAGAATCTCGGATTTTGGAAATCAGACCGATCATCATGAGATAAGGAAGGAAAGCACTTGTAAAAAGCACTGTAATCACGCCAGTTCCCTGTCCCAAGAGGGTGAGGTGGTAGCGTAAAACCATACGGAAAAAACCCTTTTTATTAGTAGTTGAAATTCTCTCCTTATTGCGACGTTCTTTCTTGACCTTCTCCTCACTGTTAAGCAGAATCACGTCATAAAAATGAGGAAGAACCTTCTTTTTGGTCAGGTAAAGCAAGAAGAGAGTTAACCCTATCCAAGCTAGTAGACCCGCTATGGCTTCTGTCGAAAAAGGCTCCACTGCTATTTTGTAAAAGATATGAAGAGGATAAAGGAGAAATGGAATGTCTCTAACTTTGTCAACAATACTTCCAAAAGTCGACTGTAGAAAGAGGACAAATATTAAAGGTATGAGAACCCCTATCCCAATCATCACATTCGAAAAAATAGACTGATACTTTCTGAAGACCCTAGTCTGAGCCAAGAAATGCACTGCCACTACCATCACTAAAGTAACAGAGACAAATAATAAGGCCAAGGACAGCAGCATCAAAGGCAAGCCAAGCCAAAGAGAAGGTGCTAGCCTAATGTAGAGAACTAGAAAATAAGCTAGGATTGGTACAATTCCAGGCAGAGCTGGCAAGAGGACAGACAGTCCTTTAGCAATTATAATCTCTGATTCTTTAAAGGCATAGGGCCTATACGATACCAAATCCTTACTCTCATAAAAGACATTGTAAAAGGCAGTGAAAGAAGTTGAAAAGGCAAGCACCAGTAAAATAGCAACCATGCTACTAAAAAAACTTGGTATTTCCTCAAAAGGAAAACGAAAGGCTATATTTATAAACATCAAAAGCATCAAGAGACTGGAAAAAATGTAAGAACTTAGGACTCTAGCGGAAACATTTACTTTTTTCCCAGGATTCTTGGCTTGCTTCTTTCGTAGGTTAGCCAGATTAGCTTCTTGAGATGAATAAAGGATATTGATATCAACTAATTTTTTAATGACCTTGAGACGCATCCGCAACCTCCTCTTTTCTACCAGCAAGACTAAGGTAGATACTTTCCAAAGACTGGTCTGGGTGGTCTTTTCTCAAGTCCTCTACACTACCACAATAAATCAAATGCCCCTTTTTCAAAATGGCAATCCGATCACAGACTTGCTCTGCCACCTCAAGGACATGAGTTGAAAACAAGACTGTCTTGCCTTTTTGTGCATGTTCCTTCATCATTTGCTTCAAATCAAAGGCAGCCTGGGGATCCAAACCTGTCAAGGGTTCGTCCAAGACCCAAATATCGGGATCGGACAAGAGTGCTCCGATGACAAAGACTTTCTGACGCATTCCGTGAGAAAGGGTTTCAATAACCTGATAGCGGTTTTCAGCAAAATCAAAAACGTTCAATAGCCTAGCTAGACTAGCCTCCAAGTCAGAGCTAGTCAGATCATAGGATGAAGCAATCAATTCCCAAAATTCATTGGCCGTTAAGCGTAAAAATAAGTCAGGCGAGTCTGCTACGTAGCCAATCTTTCGTTTAATAGCCAAGCGATTTTCCGATAACTCCTGACCGTCTACCAAAATACGACCACTGCTGGGTGAAATGATACTGACTAGGGATTTTATAGTGGTCGATTTTCCAGCCCCATTATGGCCAATCAAGCCCATAATCTCCCCATTTTTAATCTGCAAATTGAGATTGCTCAAGGCCTCTTTATCACCATACAACTTACTTACATTTTGAAATTCAATCATGGGATGACTCCTATCTTTATCTATATTACATACTATTATACTAGCACTTTGATACAAAAAAATCAACACTTTATTTTAAGTAGATACAATAGTTTCCTTCTATTCTTACGCAAACGTTTGCTCCGAGAGATACTTTATGATAGAATAAAGAACAAGATTGACAAGTAAGAGGAAACATCATGCAAAATCAAACACTCATGCAATACTTTGAATGGTATCTGCCCCACGATGGTCAGCACTGGACGCGTCTGGCTGAAGATGCTCCACACCTAGCTCATCTGGGTATCAGTCACGTCTGGATGCCACCAGCTTTCAAAGCTACCAATGAAAAAGATGTCGGCTATGGGGTCTATGACTTATTTGACCTAGGAGAGTTTAAGCAAAAAGGGACTGTCCGCACCAAGTATGGTTTTAAAGAAGACTATCTTCAAGCCATTCAAGCCCTAAAAGCACAGGGAATCCAGCCTATGGCCGATGTGGTACTCAACCACAAGGCTGCGGCCGATCACAGGGAAGCCTTTCAGGTCATCGAAGTGGATCCTGTAGACCGTACAGTTGAACTCGGAGAACCTTTCACCATCAATGGCTGGACTAGTTTTACCTTCGATGGTCGCCAAGATACCTACAATGACTTCCACTGGCACTGGTACCACTTCACAGGTACAGACTACGATGCAAAACGCCGAAAGTCTGGGATTTATCTGATTCAAGGAGACAACAAGGGTTGGGCCAACGAGGAATTGGTTGATAATGAAAACGGAAACTACGACTACCTCATGTATGCTGATCTAGACTTTAAACATCCTGAAGTCATCCAAAATATCTATGACTGGGCTGATTGGTTCATGGAAACGACTGGTGTAGCTGGTTTCCGCTTGGATGCCGTTAAGCACATTGACTCTTTCTTTATGAGCAATTTTATCCGCGATATGAAGGAAAAATATGGTCAAGATTTCTATGTTTTTGGGGAATTTTGGAATCCAGACAAGGAAGCCAATCTGGACTATCTCGAAAAAACGGAAGAACGCTTTGACCTTGTCGATGTTCGTCTCCACCAGAATCTCTTTGATGCTAGCCGAGCAGGTTCCAACTATGACCTTCGTGGCATTTTTACAGATAGCTTGGTTGAACTCAAACCTGACAAGGCTGTAACCTTTGTCGACAACCACGATACCCAACGAGGTCAGGCTCTTGAGTCTACTGTTGAAGAATGGTTCAAACCAGCGGCCTATGCCCTCATTCTGTTACGCCAAAATGGCCTTCCATGTGTCTTTTACGGTGACTACTATGGGATTTCAGGGCAATATGCTCAAGAAGATTTCAAAGAAGTCCTTGACCGTCTCCTAGCCATCCGAAAAGATTTGGCCTACGGAGAGCAAACAGACTACTTTGATGACGCAAACTGTATCGGTTGGGTACGTTCAGGTGATGAAAATCAATCCCCAATCGCAGTCCTTATCTCAAATGACCAAGAAAACAGCAAGTCTATGTTTGTCGGCCAAGAATGGGCTAACCAAACTTTCATAGACTTACTTGGAAACCACCAAGGTCAAGTTACAATTGATGAGGAAGGTTATGGACAATTCCCTGTCTCAGCTGCTTCGGTAAGTGTCTGGGCAACCAATACAATCTAATAGCTAATGATAATCAAGCCAGGTCCAAGCGGATTTGGCTTTTTTGCATTCACAAAAAGACCTACCCAAATGGATAGATCTTTACTTAATTACAATTTACCTGCTACTGAATCCAACAATTCTTGGATTTTAGCTTGGTTGCTTCCTCCTGCCATGGCCATGTCTGGTTTACCACCACCACGTCCATCGACGATTGGTGCCAATTCTTTGACAAGGTTTCCTGCATGAAGGTCTTTTGTCTTGCTTGCTACAAGGACATTGACTTTGTCACCGATAGCAGCAACTAGGACAAGAAGATCAGAGTAGTCTTTTTGTTTCCAGTTATCCGCAAAAGTACGAAGGGCACCAGCGTCAGATACAGATACTTGGCTAGCAATGTAACGGTGACCATTGACTTCCTTCACATCCTTGAAGACATCGCCCGCGACTGCAGCTGCGGCTTTTTCTTTCAACTCAGCATTTTCTTTTTGAAGTTGACGAAGTTGTTCTTGAAGTCCTTCTACCTTGTGAGGTACTTCCTTGACTTGTGGTGCTTTAAGAGTTGCTGCGACAGCTTTAAGAGCGTCCTCTTGTTCACGGTAGGCTTCAAAGGCTTCCTTACCAGTCACTGCCAAGATACGGCGAGTTCCTGAACCGATACCTTCTTCTTTGACAATCTTGAAAAGACCAATTTCAGAAGTGTTACCAACGTGGGTACCACCACAAAGCTCGATAGAGTAGTCACCGATAGTAACAACACGGACTTCCTTGCCGTATTTCTCACCAAAGAGGGCCATAGCTCCCATTTCCTTGGCAGTGTCAATATCTGTTTCAACTGTCTTGACTTCAAGAGCTTCCCAGATTTTTTCGTTGACTTGCTGTTCAATAGCACGCAATTCTTCTGCAGTTACTGCTTGGAAGTGGGTAAAGTCAAAGCGAAGGAATTCAACTTCGTTAAGAGATCCTGCTTGTGTTGCGTGGTTTCCAAGGATATTGTGAAGGGCAGCGTGAAGCAAGTGAGTCGCAGTATGGTTTTTCATGACACGGTGACGACGATTTGTATCAATTGCCAAGGTATATTCTTGGTTCAAAGCAAGTGTTGCATGGACTTCAACTGTATGAAGAGCTTGACCATTTGGGGCTTTCTGAACATTGGTCACAGTAGCCACAACCTTACCTGACTCATCCAAAATTTGTCCATGGTCAGCGACCTGTCCACCCATTTCAGCATAGAATGGCGTTTCCGCAAAGATAAGAGAGGCAGTTCCTTCTGATACAGCTTCTACTTCTGCATTGTCAGCCACGAGAGCCACCAATTTAGAAGACAATTGGCTAGCATTGTAGTTGAAGACACTTTCTACAGTGATGTTTTGAAGGGTTTCATTTTGCATACCCATTGAGCCACCCTTGACAGCTGACGCACGCGCGCGTTCTTGCTGTTCTTTCATGGCTGCTTCAAAACCTTCACGGTCTACAGTCATACCAGCTTCTTCAGCAATTTCTTCAGTCAATTCAACTGGGAATCCATAAGTGTCGTAAAGTTTAAAGACATCTGAACCAGCGATGACAGATTGTCCTTTTTCTTTCAAGTCTGCTACGATACCTTGGGCAAAGTGTTGACCTGAGTGTAGGGTACGAGCAAATGACTCTTCCTCGCTCTTAACGATTTTTTCAATAAAGTCACGTTTTTCAAGCACTTCTGGGTAGTAGCTTTCCATGATTTTTCCAACAGTTGGAACCAGTTTGTAAAGGAAAGGCTCGTTGATACCCAGTTTTTGACCATGCATAGAAGCACGACGGAGAAGACGACGAAGGACGTACCCACGACCTTCATTTCCTGGAAGGGCACCATCACCGATAGCAAATGAAAGGGAACGGATGTGGTCAGCGATAACCTTAAAGCTCATGTTGTCGCCATCCTGGTCATAGACCTTACCAGACAATTTCTCCACTTCACGAATGATTGGCATGAAGAGGTCTGTTTCAAAGTTAGTCTTAGCCCCTTGGATAACCGCTACTAAACGCTCCAAACCAGCGCCCGTATCAATGTTCTTGTGTGGCAATTCCTTGTATTCACTACGAGGAACAGCAGGGTCTGCGTTAAATTGTGACAAAACGATGTTCCAGATTTCGATATAGCGGTCATTTTCAATATCTTCTGCAAGCAAACGAAGACCGATATTTTCTGGGTCAAAGGCTTCCCCACGGTCAAAGAAAATCTCTGTGTCTGGTCCAGACGGTCCCGCACCGATTTCCCAGAAGTTATCTTCGATCGGAATCAAGTGACTTGGGTCCACTCCCACTTCAATCCAGCGGTTGTAAGAATCTTTATCATCTGGATAGTAGGTCATGTAAAGTTTTTCAGCTGGGAAGTCAAACCATTCAGGGCTTGTCAAAAGCTCATAAGCCCAAGTGATGGCTTCATCACGGAAGTAATCCCCGATAGAGAAGTTCCCCAACATTTCAAACATGGTATGGTGACGTGCAGTCTTCCCTACGTTTTCAATATCGTTGGTACGAATCGCTTTTTGGGCATTGGTAATACGTGGATTTTCAGGGATGATGGTTCCGTCAAAGTATTTCTTAAGGGTTGCTACCCCAGAGTTGATCCACAAAAGTGTTGGGTCATTTACAGGAACCAAACTCACTGATGGTTCTACTGAGTGACCTTTGGTCGCCCAGAAATCAAGCCACATTTGGCGGACTTGTGCACTAGATAGTTGTTTCATATTGTCTCCTTATTTGCTTGTTTAATGTGATTGGCTTTCCAGCATTTCCACATAGTCAATCGCGACACAGAGGGAAATAACTAGGTCTGCATAAGCGTCCTCCAGAACCGTTACGGTATAGGTAGAGGTCAGATGGAAGAGTTCCTTCTTAATTTCCGCAATCAACTGATCGCGATCATCCAGCAATTTGAAATTCAAATCCCAGATATTGCCCTCGATACGAAGACCTAGATTATCAAACTCATACTTATCTCGCCAGAAGGTCAACTTCTTGCGAATGACAAAACTCGAGCCATCCCGAAGCTGAATCTCAAAACGAGGAAGCAAGGTCAAGATTTCTTTACTAATCTGACTGACCTGTTCACCATTAGCATCATAGATAGTAAAAGTTTTAGGAATCTTAAAAAATGATCCCTCCACCTGATAGGCGATTTCTCCCCTGTCATCCTTGATAGCGAAGCGTTCGCCTCCAAGACGAAATTTTTGTTTGACAAGAAATGTTTTCATCAACACCTCCAAAAATCAAAAGACAAGCTCATATCACGAAGGGCGAAAAACCGCGGTACCACCTTCATTCAATGAACTTGTCATTCTCTTGTTCTTATGCAATTGTATGATTGAGTAGCATGACTTCCTAGCTTAGATGGCTCGCAGCACCGCCATTTCTCTGGACTAAGTTGATTGAAAATCAATTCTCAACTTTCTTATTATAACGTTTTTTTAAGCTTGCGTCAACTGAAAATCATCTTCGTTGAATCAGAGCAATTCCCTACATCTCAGATTACTTTTTCAGAATATACTTTTTCTTACTGCCATTTTTCTTTTTATCCCAACTTTTATCCCAAGTTTTCGAATTGCTAAAGATAGCTACGCAAATATTTGCAAATATAAAGTTTCCTATCACCAAATATATGAACTCAGTTGTTAGGTATTGTCGATCCAAACCATCCTTTAGATAAAATAGTATATATGTTTGCTGAACAGTCAAAAAGGTTGGCCAGAAACTTTTTTTGAAAAAAGTAGACATTTTCATTATTTGTTACCGCTTTCTGTAAGGTTAAACTTAGTATACTACTAGGTAAGAAAATAAGCAACTATCATAGAAAAACATACAGTTACAAAAATTACCTTTTACATAAAAAAACGAACCAGCTCTAACTGATTCGTTTTCTTACGTTCTACTCCTACTTCCGATACATTTTAAACTGTAGGAAGAGGTCGCTATATTTCCCTGTCCATTTATGGTCAAATTTCTCATAAACTTCTAGGTGTTTCATGGTTTCAGCATCTGGATAGAAGGCTTTATCTTCTTTTTTCTCCTCTGGGAGTAATTCCTTAGCTGGTAGGTTTGGTGTTGAATAGCCGACATACTCTGCATTTTTGAGTGCATTTTCAGGTTTCAACATAAAGTTGATAAAGGCATAGGCGGCATCTTGATTTTTGACTGTTTTTGGTATAACCATATTGTCAAACCAAAGGTTGCTGGCCTCAGTTGGTACCACATAGCGTAGATTTTCATTTTTTTCTAGCATTTGGCTGGCTTCACCAGAGAAGGTCACACCGATAGCAGCGTTGTTCTGAATCATGTAGCCCTTCATCTCGTCCGCAACGATAGCCTTGATATTTGGAGTCAATTTATAGAGCTTATCCACTGTCTCTTCCAACTGCTGGTTATCCTTGGAGTTAAGGCTGTAGCCTAGCGAATTGAGTCCTAGTCCCAGTACCTCACGCGCCCCATCAAAGAGCATGATAGAGTTCTTATACTCTGGCTTCCAAAGGTCATCCCAATGCTCAGGCGCTTCATCTACCATGGTTTCGTTGTAGACAATTCCTAAGGTTCCCCAGAAGTAAGGGATGGAGAATTTATTACCTGGGTCAAAGGACTGGTTGAGAAACTCTGGTCCGATATTTTCGATTCCTTCAATTTTTGAATAATCAAGCGGAACCAAGAGGTCTTCGTCCTTCATCTTGTTAATCATGTATTCACTTGGAATGGCAATATCGTAGGTCGTTCCACCCTGCTTTATCTTAGTGTACATGGCTTCGTTGGAGTCAAAAGTCTCGTACTGAACTTGAATTCCTGTTTCTTCTGTAAACTGAGTCAAGAGTTCAGGATCGATATAGTCTCCCCAGTTATAGATAACCAATTTTTGACTATCTCGACTATTGATTTTACTATCTAAATGAGTCGCAATTCCCCACAAGACAAGGATAATCGCTGCAATTCCTGCTAAAAATGAATAGATTTTTTTCATGCTTGCTCCTCCTTCTCACGAGAGATAAAGTAATAACCTACAACTAGGATAATACTAAAGAGAAAGACTAGAGCAGACAGGGCATTGATTTCTAAGGAAATCCCCTTGCGAGCACGAGAGTAAATCTCGACTGATAGGGTTGAAAAGCCATTTCCTGTTACAAAGAAGGTCACGGCAAAATCATCCAGCGAATAGGTGAAGGCCATGAAGTAACCTGCAATGATAGACGGAGTCAGGTAAGGAAGCATGATTTCCTTAAACATCTGAAATTGACTAGCTCCCAAGTCATAGGCCGCATGAATCATGTCGCCATTCATTTCCTTGAGTCGAGGCAAGACCATCAAGACCACGATAGGGATGGAAAAGGCCACGTGACTAGATAGAACAGTCAAAAAGCCAAGTGAAAACTTGAGTTGGGTAAAGAGAATCAAGAAGCTAGCACCAATCATAACGTCAGGCGCAACCATGAGGATATTATTGAGTGATAGAAAGGCTTCTTGGTATTTCTTACGAGACTGGTAGATGTAAATGGCACCAAAAGTCCCGATAATGGTCGCTATCAAGGCTGATAGGAAGGCCAAGAAAAATGTCTGAGCCAAAATCAGCATGAGTCTCCCATCTCCAAACATGGTTTCAAAATGGCTCAAGCTAAAGCCTGTAAAGCTGTTCATGTCGTTGCCTGCATTAAAGGCGTAGCCAATCAAGTAAAAAATCGGCAGGTAGAGGACAAGAAAGACCAGTCCCAGATAAAGGTTGGCAAATTTTTTCATCGTTCTCTCCTTTCCTTGGTCACCCACATGGTGATGAACATGGTCAAGATGAGAATTACACCGATGGTTGAACCCATACCGTAGTTGTCATTGGTTAGGAAATTCTGTTCAATAGCCGTTCCCAGCGTAATAACACGGTTCCCACCAATCAAACGGGTCAGCATGAAGAGGCTCAAGCTGGGGATAAAGACAGACTGAACTCCACTTCGCACACCATTCATCGATAAAGGGAAGATGACATGGCGGAAGGTTTCCCACTTGGTCGCACCTAGGTCATAGCTGGCATTGATGAGATTGTTGTCCATATCGTCCAAGACATTGAAAATGGGCAAAATCATAAAGGGGAGCTCGATGTAGCTTGCGACAAAAATAAAGGAGAAATCAGTAAAAAGCAACTGTTGCGAACCGATTCCGATAAATTCCAAAAATTGGTTAATAGAGCCATTTTGACCAAAAATTCCGATAAAGGCATAGGCCTTGAGGAGCAAATTGATCCAGGTAGGCAGGATAATCAGCATGAGCCAGAGTTGACGGTGCTTGAGACGGGTCAAAAAGAGGGCTGTTGGATAGCTGATAAGCAAGGTCACAAAGGTCACAATTCCTGCATAGAGTACAGAGTTGAAACTCATTTTTAGGTAGGTCAAGTTTTGTGACGCAAAGTAAGATTTATAATTTTCTAAACTGAACTGGCCTTCGATATTGAAAAAGGATTGTCCGAAAATCAAGACCAAGGGTGCCAGGACAAAGAGTGCGATCCAGAGCATGTAGGGCACTACAAAGAGTTTAGAGCTTGTTTTCTTCATCTCTTTCCTCCTCGATTGCATTGATCAAACCTGCTTCTTGCTCTTCGATTTCCACGTATTCTTCTATACGAGCATCAAACTCTTCTTCTGTTTCATTGAGACGCATGATGTGGATGTCTTCTGGTTCAAAGTCCAGACCGATTTCCTCACCCACGATGGCCTTACGAGTCGAGTGTATCATCCATTCATTTCCAAGTACGTCATAGGCGATAATTTCATAGTGAACTCCACGGAAGAGCTGGGTATCGACCTTAACTTGGAGCTTGCCTTCTTCAGGAAGGGTAATCCGCAAGTCCTCTGGACGAATCACGACCTCAACAGGTTCATTTGGCTTCATTCCCCCATCGACCGCTTCGAAGCGTTTGCCGTTAAACTCAACCAAGTAGTCCTCAATCATGGTTCCTGGCAAGATATTTGACTCACCGATAAAGGTGGCAACAAAATGGTTGATTGGCTCATCGTAGATATCCACAGGTGTTCCAGACTGGACAATCTCGCCATCATTCATAACGAAAATCCAGTCACTCATGGCGAGGGCTTCTTCCTGATCGTGAGTAACAAAAACAAAGGTGATTCCTAATCGTTGTTGTAGTTCACGCAGTTCATACTGCATGTCTGTTCGCAATTTCAAATCCAGCGCTGACAAGGGCTCGTCCAACAAGACCACACGGGGTTGGTTGATAATGGCACGGGCAATAGCCACACGCTGGCGTTGTCCTCCAGAAAGTTTGCGGATGGAACGTTTTTCATACCCTTCCAACTGAACCATCTTGAGAACTTCCGCTACGCGTTTCTCGATTTCTTTCTTGTCAATCTTGCGCAAGCGGAGTGGAAAAGCAACATTTTCAAACACATTCATATGTGGAAACAAGGCATAGGATTGGAAGACCGTATGGACGTCACGCTTGTTGGTTGGGATGTCATTGATGCGGACACCGTCCAGCAAAATATCTCCTGTCGTCGCATCTAGCAAACCTGCAATGATGTTTAGGATAGTTGATTTCCCTGAACCAGACGCGCCTAGAAGAGTATAGAACTTCCCTTCTTCCAACTCAAAATTGATGTCTTTGAGAACCTTGGTGTTGCTGTCTTCAAAAACTTTAGAGACGTTTTTGAATTCAATAATTGGTTTTTTCAATTGTCATTTATTCCTTCTTTTTCATAGATTAACAGATCAGGGCTCTGTCAGGCCGCCACTACCTCGTGTAGGAGATTGAACTGCCTACATACATCTGCACTAACGATAGGCTTTCACCCCCTTTCCATGACATAGCAGCAGCTTTTCAAATACAGCTTCCTACTTGTTTTCACCTAAAATACGGACTTCTCTCTCAAGAGTAACGCCAGAGTGTTCCTTGACTTTTTCAATAACAGACTCAATCAAGTCTTCGTAGTCTTTGGCCGTTCCGTCAGCAACATTGATCATAAATCCTGCGTGCTTTTCTGACACTTCTACGCCACCGATACGATAGCCTTTCAAGCCAGCTTCTGAAATTAACTGACCTGCAAAATGCCCGACTGGACGCTTAAAGACCGAGCCACAAGATGGGTATTCCAAAGGTTGCTTGAGTTCACGTAGATGCGTCAAACGTTCCATTTCTTGCTTGATGACCTGATGAGTTCCTGGAGCTAGAGCAAATTTAGCTGACAAGACAACTGCACCAGATTCCTGAATAGCTGAATGGCGGTAACCAAAAGCCAAGTCCTTGGCAGAAAGGGTCTCGATTTCTCCATCCTTAGTCAAGACCTTACAAGACTGCAAGATGTGGGCGATCTCGCCACCATAGGCTCCCGCATTCATAAAGACAGCACCGCCGACGCTTCCAGGAATGCCACAAGCAAACTCGAAACCCGTCAAACTATGACGAAGGGCAATGCGAGTTGTTTCAATCAAGTTAGCACCAGCTTCTGCTTCAATGGTATAGCCATCAACGGAAACGTTATTGAGCTTGTCACACAAGATGACAAATCCACGAATCCCACCGTCACGAACAATGATGTTACTAGCATTTCCAAGAACCATCCAAGGAATATTTTCTTGGTTGGCAAATTTAACAACACGAGCCAACTCAAAACGATTTCGTGGAAAGACCAGATAATCAGCCTCTCCACCTACTTTTGTATAACTATAGCTATGCAAGGCTTCCTTAAAACGGATATCAATTCCTTCTAAGATTTCAAGCATTTTTTCTCTTACAGACATGTCACTCTTCCTTTTACAAAATTCATTCCATTATACCATTTTTAAGACCATTTGACGACCCTAAAAAAATCTTGGGCTTATTTTAAACAAAAAAAGAGGTTTCCCCCTTTTTTTTATGATTTTTTGCAAAAGATTGCCTTGGTTCCATAGGCAAGCAGAACAAGTTCAAGTGCTAGGACAACTTCAACCAAGACTGGATTTGTCAACCAGCCAACTTGGACTAGAGATGGTGCCAGATCAAAGAAGGCATGTAGGCCATAGGCTGCTAGGAGATAAATCCATTTCTTCTGGCGAACAGCTTGGTAAACCCAAACAGTCAAGAGTAATTGGAAACCTAGGGCCAAGATTCGCTCAAAACCAAGCAAATAAATCTGCCAGACTGATAGCGACTGGATAGTTTTCAACATATTTTCAGACAGCAATTGCATAACCTGTGGATTCTGAGTTTGAACTGCTGAGAGAACGATGTAGAGATTAATCAAACTAGTAAGACCTAGGAAAATCAATTCCAAGCCACCATGCCCCAGTCCATAGGCCAAGGCATCTGCCTTTTCCAAACTTCTCTTTTTCTCCAACCATTTGAAGAAAACAAGACGAGCAGTTTCCTCAAAAAATGCTGCCATGGCTAGGCCATAGATGATATAAACAAGCGGTTGTTCTTGCAAGAGGGCAATACTACCGTCTTTTTGAGGATGCAAAACTAAGATATGCACCAGTTTTTCCAAAATCTGTGAAGAGACAAAGAAGGCAACAGCCCCCAAGCCCAAGACAGCTAGATTAATCTGGTATTTCTTTTTGGCATACCAAATGCTCCCTATCAAGAAAGCCAGCAACAGCACCATGGTAATGATAATATGAATGGTCATTTTCTTCTCCTATTCCGCCTTTTCAATATCTTTTTTCATCTCGTCAACATTGAACTTAGCAAACAAGTATTGACGGTCTTGGACTGGGAAACGTTGATCCAATTGGTCAACAGCTCCCACCTCGATAATGCCTTCCTTGATGACAAAGTCCATGACATGACCACCGAAGGTCAAATCATCTGAGATGAAGTGCAGATGGTAGCCTGCCACACTAACCCCATGGAAAATCTCTGGCGTCCAGAAACCAACAATGGTTCCTGCTACATTGTCACGACTATATTCAGGTTGGTGGGTTGCGACCTCAGCAAACTTGGTATCTGGTGTCGACTTAGGAATCATGCGCACATGCATATGCGAAAATTCCCCACGAATCTTGATCGAGCGGAAAAGATTTTCCCCATCATAATAAGACTCGATTCGTTCTTCCAATTCCTTGTCCGTCATCTCAAAGCGCTGGCGGAAAATAACCTCTGCCTGATGTGGTACTACTGCTGCATAAGGAATAAGGGCATCTGGTGATACTTCTACAATTTCTGGTTGTTCTCCTGAGCCTTTGGCCTGATAGGCCTTGCCATCTAAGACAATCAATTCTCCATCAATAGAATCCAAGGTTCCCAAACCAAGGTCACCATGTTCTAGCAATTCTCCTACTGTCATAGTACCACCATAAAGGCCAGCCATCAAGGCTCCAAGGGTATTGTATTGAAATAATTTCACTGGTTCCTGCACGTTCTTATCCATTCACTTTCTTATCTGTTATACTCAATGAAAATCAAAAAGCAAACTAGGAAGCGAGCCGCAGGTTGCTCAAAGCACTGCTTTGAGGTTGTAGATAGATAAGACTGACGAAGTCAGCTCAAAACACTGTTTTGAGGTTGTGGATAGAACTGACGAAGTCAGTAACCATATCTACGGCAAGGCGAAGCTGACGTGGTTTGAAGAGATTTTCGAAGAGTATTATTCTATAAATGTTACTCCTAAGTATACCACATTTGCCCCTAGATGTGAACGAGAGAAACACCCTAGACATTGCCAAGAAGGAAAAAAAAGGGTACAATGTAACAAAATCAAGGGAGGTCTGGAATGAAGAGACAAAGCAAGTACCAAGAGGTCGTTTCCTATCTGAAAAACGGTATCGAGTCTGGACGCTTTCCAACGGGAAGTCGCCTGCCTTCTATCCGTCAACTGAGCCTTGACTTTCACTGCAGCAAGGACACTATTCAACGCGCCCTGCTGGAATTACGGCACGAACAATACCTATATGCCAAGCCCCAGAGTGGTTACTATGTCCTAGAACAAGGGCAACACCAGGATCTAGAAATCGAAGTCACTGACGAACATGCCAGTGCCTATGACGATTTCCGACTCTGTGTCAATGAAACCTTAATTGGCCGGGAAAACTACCTCTTCAACTACTATGACAACCAAGAAGGTTTAGAAGACTTAAGACAATCCATTCATAAACTCCTCTTTGATCAAGCTCTCTATTGCAAAGCTGACCAACTGGTACTGACTTCTGGAACCCAACAAGCCCTTTTTATTCTCTCTCAAATTTCCTTCCCTAGCCAAGCCAAGGAAATCTTGGTGGAACAACCGACCTACCATCGGATGAATCGCCTCTTGATTGCTCAGGGTCTGGACTATCAAACGATTGAACGAGGCATTGATGGAATTGACTTGGAGGAACTGGAAAGCCACTTCAAAACAGGAAAAATTAAGTTTTTCTATACCATTCCTCGTTTTCACTATCCTTTGGGGCATTCCTATTGTGAGCAGGACAAACGAGCTATTCTTGACTTAGCTGCCAAGTATGGTGTCTATATCGTAGAGGACGACTATCTGGGGGATTTGGACTCCAAGAAGGGCCAGACCTTCCACTATCAGGATACAGAGAAGCGCGTCATTTATATCAAGTCCTTCTCAACCAGCCTCTTTCCAGCCCTGCGGATAACAGCACTCATCCTGCCAAATGCTATCAAGGAAGCCTTTGTGGCCTACAAAAATATCCTAGACTACGACAGCAACCTCATCATGCAAAAGGCCCTGTCACTCTATATTGACAGTCAATTGTTTGAGAAAAACCGTCTAGCTCGCTTGTCCAATCAGGAAGCTTACCAGAAGCAAATCGAGGAAAGATTAGCTAACACTCCTTGTCCCCTTCCTCACTTTCCCCTACACGATGGTTTATTACTTGATCTCAGACAGTATCCTAAAATCGCCAGTCTCAAGCACAGCCAACTGGGCTTGGATTTCTTTGAAGAGGCTTACTTGGGTGCCTGCCCTTATCAATTTGCCAAGGTATCCTTAGACAATCTGGAAAATGTTTTAGACTATTTAAAAGCAGAATTGGACTGACTTCCAACTCTGCTTTTTTCTTATACTCTTCGAAAATCTCTTCAAACCACGTCAGCGTCGCCTTACCGTAGATATGGTTACTGACTTCGTCAGTTCTATCCACAACCTCAAAACAGTGTTTTGAGCTGAACTTCGTCAGTCTTATCTACAACCTCAAAGCAGTGCTTTGAGCAACCTGCGGCTAGCTTCCTAGTTTTCTCTTTGATTTTCATTGAGTATTATTCTTCAACTTCTGTTAAGGTTGCCGCTTTTTCAAGATATTTTTGGTAGGTGCCGTCATCCTTGAGTTTTTGGATGACCTTGTCCACTACTTCTTTCAAATCAGCACTATTTTTTCTAAGGGCAACTGCATTAGCTTCGCCGTCCTTCATCTTCAAGCTGACAGTTGCGACAGCTAGGTCTGCGTTTTTAGCAGCATAACTAAGGGCAACAGGCTCATCCATATGAACAGCATCTACTTTTCCAGCCTGTAATTCATTAACAGCTTCACCCATATTGGTTAGGGAAGTCAGCTGAGCTTTTGGCAATTGTTCCTTGACCATAGCTTCTGGAACAGTCCCTTTTTGAGCTGCAATATTAGCACTTTCTAAGCTAGTTAAATCCTTGTATTTTTCTACATCAGACTTACGAACCAAGAAACTAATCTTGTTTTCATAGTAAGGGATTGAAAAATCAAAGACTTCTTTTCTCTCATCAGTTGCGCTAATTCCTGCAACTGCTAGGTCAGCCTTACCAGTTTGAAGACTAGTCAAGACATTATCAAAACTCATGCTTGAGATTTCCAACTTCACCCCAAGTTCATCAGCGATAGCTTGGGCCATATCAATGTCCGCACCGACTACCTGATTTTTCCCGTCAACTAAGGATTGGAATTCAAAAGGTGCATAGTCAGGACTGGTCGCCACAACTAATTTCCCCTTTTGCTTAATGGCCTCAACAGCTGACTGAGAACCATTAGAACCCGACTGACAAGCTACTAAGAAGAAACTTGCAAGAAAACTACATAAAACAAATATCCATTTTTTTGATTTCATAAATAAACAACCTCTCTGTTAATTTTGTATAATTATAACGCTATCCAAGATACTTGTCAAGTGTTTTTCTTACATTTTCATAAAATATATTTACTAAAAAATAGAAATACAGTGGTTAGTTTATCTATCTATTGGGAACTTATTTTCAAAAAAATCATTTATCATATCTTGATGCTGCTGGTTTACAATTGCAATATTTTGTATGTCACTATGATCAAAAAATCCTAATTCTAAAGTTTCATCACTTGTAAAAAAATTTGTAGAGATAGAAGTTTCAGATGAAACTAAATACAAGATTGTAAGAACTTGAGCCTCATCACCATTCGGATAACTGTCTGAATATTTTGTATAAACATTTAAGAGTTTTTCCACCCTCACTTCGACTCCTGTTTCTTCATAAAACTCTCGCACTAAAGCTTCTAAAGCCGATTCTCCTAATTCAATAGCACCATCTGGTAAGTCAACTCCATACCTGACATAGTGTTTGCGGACACGGATTTGTATGACCATATCATCGTTGGTCCATTCAATCTGGCACATATTAGTCAGGATATTTTTTTGAATGGGACATATAAATTCGTTTACTTTCAAATTCTTCATTTGAGTTAACCCATATTTATCCAGATATTGAGGCTACCGTTGTCTTTTGTATCCTTTTAAATAAAATCTATCACAAAAACTGCTACTCACAATCAATACTTAAATCAGGAATTATTTTTGCCTCTCTTTGATATTTTAAATGCTCTCTATACATCTTTTTAGCTTCAGCCAAAATCTTATTATACTTCAATAAAGATATATTCTGGTCTTCTAGCATCTTAATTTCAGAATCATTTAATTCTATACTATGTCCCTTACCTGGAAGTCCGGTGTCTTCCGAAAGAATAAATATAACCTTAATATCCTTTTCCTTAACATCTATTAAATCAGGAATTTTTTGAATCATAGCCCTTCTATAATTAGTAATCTGATTATAAATATCTGTAAAACCTACCTTAGCATAACCAACAGCAGTATTTTTCTTCAACTCAACTATTATAGGATAAGTTTCTTCTGCAACTCTTATCAAAATATCAAGAAAGTTTTTTCTAAAATTATTTTCGTCCATATCTAATCTAAAATATCTCTGATTTTTCAAATAATCAGTCTCATCTATAATATTTCTATCAATATTCCAATAAGGCATAATTAGCCATGGATTATCTGATAAATGCCTCTCAAATAATTTTTCTGGAGTGTTCGTTTCAGACATTAAACGTTCAAGCTCTTCAATTGCAGAAAGACGCTTTCTTATAAGATTAGAATGGTTTAAATCCTCTGTTTTAGAAATGTTATCCATTAATTTAAACAATAAATCAAACTGAACTTCTGCGTCACTCTCTTTATCAAAACTGGCAATCAAGTCATCTGCTTCAATATTATTTATTACACTAGATATGGACGTTACCATTGAATCCACTGCTGTTGCATCAACTGAAATCTCATCATCTAATTTACTGGATAGTAAATCTAAAAGTTTATTATTTATTTTTTTTTGCGGATCCGTAAGGCTTTCAAGCCAATCTTTGTAAGAAGGATTATTCTTAATACGTTCAGGCAAATTTGCTATTGCGTGATTCTGCCTCATATCATCCCATCGCTCAATAACATACTTTCGTACAGAATCTAGATAATTTATTAATTCTTCAACCTCTGAAATAGAGTCGTCAAGACCTTGTCTACTAGAAGTAATTGGATCATTTAATTTCTCAATAAACTCGTCTGCTTCAATTTCACCAACAATATAGTTATTAGCTATTCGAGCGTTAGGTTTACTTTTTAATATATCCTCATCAGCTATTTTACCATTTGCTAAAATAATGATATTTGCAAAACTAGATCCCTCATTATTTTTTAAATCTTTTGGTTTGTAAGTTGTCCCGATCCATCCCTTTATATTCTGACTACAAAAATACTTTTTTATTGTATCTATCTGCTGATATTCTTCCAAAATGACATTCGGAAATTTTTCTCTAAGTATCTCTTCATTTTCATACCCCAAATAAACCATATACTGTAATTTATCATAATACGAATTAGAATCTAATTTCAATTCCTCACCGTCTACTTTTAATAAAAATGATGATTTGGCCTGATTTATATAGAAGCGCCTTGAAAGTTGAATTTTAATATTCTCTCTAGTTGCAACAGTTATTTTGCGTCTGATATCAGTAATATCAACAATAAATCCCGACTGATACCTACTGTATGCAGCGAATTTTTCAGGCAAATCTGTTTCTTCCACTTCTACAGGATAGGTCTCACTATTTATCATATCTTGATATTGTAATGTAAAACCCAACCATCTGTCTGTATCTCTGGTCTTAGAATATACAGTATATGTACTACCCAAACTGAACGCAGCTAATTTTCCAATCCCCTTTTTCCCCATCGGTTTGCGTTCAGCTAATCCATTAAATGGTTCTTCTCTCTGTTTAGTGGAGCCAATTCTAGCATATTTACTTTCAAATTCTTGAAAATCTAATCCTTTTCCATTATCAATTATCGAAATCGCATCATTTGATAAAACGATATTGACCTCAGTTGCATACGCATCATATGAATTAGCCACTAGCTCTGCTAAGGCTGGTGGAGTCGTTGAATATAAGTTCCTCCCTAAATGTGTAACTGCATTATTTGCAATCGAAAATGTTAATCTAGACATTAGCAACCTCCTCTAAATGTTTCTTAATACTATTTCCAATAACTTCACCTAACTTCGGAGGGACAGCATTCCCAATTTGTAATGCTACCTGTGAAATAGGATATTTCCCCCCAAGTTCAGGTTGTGTAAATAAGTAATCTCTCGGAAATGTTTGTAACATTGCACCTTCACGTAGACTTAAAGCTCTATCTTGATCAGGATGTCCAAATCTCCCATTTCCTATTCCTGGGAATTGTGTTGTAATTGTATTAGCAGGTTTATCCCACTCTAAACGACCATATACCGATCCAAAAGAAGCTCCGCTGTTTTTCTTATAAGCTTCCAGTAACAGCTCCTGGTCCCAATCCTTCCAAGTTCCACCAGGTTTTGACTGCTTTATTCTCTTCATATTCAATTCAGATAGATTTCTGCTTCTATGAAGAGGATCATTTAAATCAGTATCTCCTGCCTTCAATTTTGGTAAATTTCCAATTGTATCTCGAAGTGTAGGGTAATTATCTTTATTAAATTGTGCAGGAATTAATTTGATTTCTCCTAATTTTGAAGCTAAAAGCAATAATCTCTTTCTTTTTTGAGGAACACCGTAATCTGGCGCGAATACCACTTTGTAATCAATTAAGTAATTATTATCATTCAAAATCTGGATAAATTTATCAAATACCTTTTCATTGACCATTTGTGGAACATTTTCCATTGAAACAATATCGGGCTGAACATACTGTACTTGTTGTCCGAAATAGTCTAAAAGATCCATCTTCTGAAGTGTATTCTCATTATTTTTATACTTATGACTATAAGTCGAAAAAGGTTGGCATGGAGCACATCCCATTAAAACTTTTATATCAGTATCATCTGGAAAAAGATTAGTAATTTCCTTGCTATCTATTTTTTTTATGTCCTTTAAAATAAATCTCGCGTTATTGTTAAATTCGTATGCAAATTGACTACGAGGATCTATATCATAACCTGCTATTACATTTATACCTGCTTGCTGAACACCACAGGTCAACCCTCCAACACCACAAAATAAATCTACAGCATTAATTTTCATGACAATATCCTCCATTTTAAATTATAGCATTCTTTTTGAACTTTTTACAGTATATATAATTGGTAAAAACTCAACTTCTTATTTTATCAATGTTTTAAGCACCTCTTATTATGCACAATCACCACCTGGTAATCCCCACGTTCCTTTATCTGCTCGTTTTTGTAATAAAATTTTTCCTGATTGACTTAATATTCCACAGGTAAAATTTAAAATAATTTTATCTTTTCCAACTTTTTTTCTGATATTCTGTATGTAGTTCATTATTCACCTCTGACAAAGTAAACCATCTATACAATGAAAGCTTACTGTATTAAAAAGTAAGCTTTCACAATAATTTTATCATTTGAATACTTTATAGTTCGACAATCTTACCTGTTTCAAAGTAAACAACCCATTCACAGATATTTTTAGCATAGTCTCCAATACGTTCCAAGAAGGCAATCACTTGGAAATAATCACGACCTGTAACGATGGCATCTGGATTTTTCTTGATTTCTTCTGTAGCCAAGTCACGAATGCTATCAAAGTAATGGTTGATCTTTTCATCCATGGTTGCTACTTCATAGGCCTGATCCACTGAACCATTCAGATAGAGTTCAAGGGCTGCTTCAACGAAATTCTTGACATCGCGCCCCATTCTCTTGATTTCTTCTTCAACAGCTGGGATGCGTTGCTCCCCCTTCATACGAATTGTCGCTTTGGCAATGGAAACGGCATGGTCACCCATACGTTCCAAGTCAGATACAGCCTTCAAGACTGTTAGAACTGTACGCAAGTCCTGAGAAACCGGTTGTTGGAGGGCAATCATTTCAAATGATTTCTTCTCCAATTTCACTTCGTATTCGTTTACTTCTGCATCGTCTTCGATGACTTCCTTGGCCAAATCACGGTCATGCGTAACAAAGGCACGCACTGTCCGATTGATTTGGGAGAGCACTTCTTGTCCCATAGCATAGAACTGGTTGTGCAATTTCTCCAAATCTTCTTCAAATTGAGAACGTAACATCATTTATCTCCTTATCCAAATTTTCCTGAAATATAATCTTCTGTTTCCTTGTGTTGTGGGTTGAGGAACATCTTCTTGGTATCGTTAAACTCGACCAAATCTCCATCAAGGAAAAATCCTGTCTTGTCAGAGATACGAGAGGCTTGTTGCATGGAACGTGTGACCAAGAGCATGGTGTATTTATCTTTTAGACCATACAAGGTTTCCTCAATCTTACCAGCCGAGATAGGGTCCAAGGCTGAAGTCGGTTCATCCAAGAGGATGATTTTAGGACTGGTTGCCAAGACACGGGCAACGCAGACACGTTGCTGTTGTCCACCTGAAAGCCCGATAGCTGAATCATGCAGGCGGTCCTTGACCTCATCCCAGATAGAAGCTCGTTGCAAGGCTTTTTCTACTGCTTCATCCAGCACCTGCTTGTCCTTCACTCCATTGATACGAAGCCCGTAAACAACATTTTCGTAGATAGACATAGGGAAGGGGTTTGGTTGTTGGAAAACCATGCCGATTTCCTTCCGCAATTCAACTGTATCTGTACGCGGGCTGTAGATGTTGTGGCCGTTGTAAACCACCGAACCAGTTGTGGTCACCTCTGGATTGAGATCCCCCATACGGTTGATAGCCTTGAGAAGAGTTGACTTCCCTGATCCAGATGGACCAATCAAGGCTGTAATTTCCTTAGGTTGGAAAGATAGGGAAACACTATTCAAGGCCTTCTTTTGATTGTAGTAAACGGACAGGTCTGATACCTGTAAAATCGCTTCTGTCATACTGTTTCCTTTCTATCCAAAGTGTCCTGTTACATAGTCATTGGTTGACTGTAGTTTGGCATTTTGGAAAATATTAGAGGTCTTATCGTACTCGATCAAGTCACCCAAGTAGAAAAAACCTGTGTAGTCACTAGCACGCGCAGCCTGTTGCATACTGTGGGTCACGATGATGATGGTAAAGTCCTTCTTCAATTCCAACATGGTTTCTTCCAGCTGAGCTGTCGCAATCGGATCCAAGGCTGACGCTGGTTCATCCATCAAAAGGATGTCTGGTTTAACAGAAATAGCACGAGCGATACAGAGACGTTGCTGCTGACCACCTGATAGGGTCAAGGCCGACTTGTGTAAATCATCTTTGACCTGGTCCCAAAGGGCAGCTTGACGAAGAGAGGTTTCCACAATTTCATCCAAGACTTGCTTGTCCTTAACTCCTGCACGTTCATGAGCAAAAGTAATGTTGCGGTAGATAGACTTGGCAAAGGGATTTGGGCGTTGGAAGACCATTCCGATGTGCTTGCGCATCTCATAAACATTGATTTCTGGGCGGTTGACATCAATCCCTTGATAGAGAATTTGACCTGTTACCTTGGCAATATCAATGGTATCATTCATACGGTTGAGACTGCGGAGGTAGGTTGATTTCCCTGAACCAGAAGGGCCAATTAAGGCTGTAATTTTATTTTTTTCAAATTGCATATCAATGCCCTTAATAGATTCATTTTTACCGTAGTAAACATGTAAATCCTTAGTAGAGAGGGCCACTTTCTCTTCAGGAAAGGTGATGATATGCTTTTCATCCCAATTATATTTTGACATGGCTTCTCCTTTAGGCAGCGGTTAATTTCTTGTGTAAGTAGCTTCCGAGTTTGCGAGCTCCAAAGTTAAAGATGAGGATAAAGATGAGGAGGACGGCCGCAGAACCTGCTGATACGATAGTTCCATCTGGAATGGTTCCTTCACTATTGACTTTCCAGATATGGACAGCCAAGGTTTCTGCTTGACGGAAGATAGAGATTGGGCTGGTTACACTGAGAATATTCCAGTTAGACCAGTCAAGTGCTGGAGCAGATTGTCCTGCTGTATAGATGAGAGCAGCCGCCTCACCAAAGATACGACCAGAGGCCAAGACAACCCCCGTCACGATACCTGGAAGGGCTTCTGGGATGACCACATGAACCACAGTCTCCCAACGAGAAATCCCAAGGGCCAGACCGGCCTCACGCTGCGTATGGTGAACGTGTTTCAAGCTGTCCTCAACATTTCGAGTCATCTGAGGAAGATTAAAGACTGTCAAGGCCAAGGCACCGGAAATGATTGAAAATCCATACTCAAACTGAACTACAAAGATCAAATAACCAAAGAGACCCACAACCACTGATGGCAGTGAAGATAAGATTTCAATACAGGTTCTGACAAAATTGGTCACAGGACCTTTTTTGGCATATTCAGCTAGGAAAATCCCAGCCCCCATAGATAAGGGCACAGAGATAATCAAGGTAATGACCAGAAGGAAGAAGGAATTATAGAGCTGAATTCCAATCCCTCCGCCTGCTTGGTAAGAAGAGGATTTACCAGTCAAGAAAGACCAAGAGATGTGGGGCAAACCACGAACCAAGATATAAAGAATCAAGGATGCCAAGATGGCAACGATAATTCCTGCAATTGAGTAGAGGACAGCTGTTGCAATTTTATCTAATTTCTTAGCGTGCATAGTTTTTCTTTCCTCTTTCTTTCGTAATCAATTTAATCACACTGTTAAAGGCCAAACTCATCAAGAGCAAGACTAAGGCCAGTGACCAGAGTACGTTATTGTCAACGGTTCCCATGACGGTATTTCCGATACCCATGGTCAACACAGAGGTCAAGGTCGCAGCAGGTGTTGTCAATGAAGTTGGGACAACGGCTGAGTTTCCGACCACCATCTGAATGGCCAAGGCCTCACCAAAGGCACGCGCCATCCCAAAGACCACTGCTGTAAAAATTCCTGAACGCGCCGCCTTCAAAGTCACACGCCAGATTGTTTGCCAGCGAGTGGCACCCATAGCCAAACTAGCTTCACGATAATGACGAGGTACCGCACGCAAGCTATCGGTTGTCATAAAGGTTACCGTCGGTAAAATCATGACAAAGAGAACGAAAATCCCTGACAAAATCCCAAAACCAGTTCCACCAAAGACACTACGGACAAAGGGAACTACGACCTGCAAACCGATAAATCCATACACGACGGAAGGAATTCCGACTAGCAATTCAATGGCTGGTTGCAAGATTTTTGCACCCTTTGGTGATACTTCGGTCATAAAGACTGCCGCACCAATGGCAAAAGGAGTTGCGATAAGGGCTGATAGGATTGTGACAATAAAGGAACCCAAAATCATGGGAAGGGCACCAAATTGTTTACCTGAAGGATTCCAAGTTTGTCCAAAGAGGAAATCAAAGATATTAACCCCATTTACAAAGAAGGTCGACAAACCTTTTTGGGCTACGAATATCAAAATCATAGCCACAATGATAACAATCAAAGACAGACAGGCAAAGGTCAAACCCTTTCCTAATTTCTCTAAACGAGAGTTCTTTGAGGGAGAAAGTAATTTTTTAGCTAATTCTTCTTGATTCATTAGTGACTCCCTTCTAGTGCTGTCACCGTTCCTACAGCATCTTTTTCAACCTTCATTTCCTTAACAGAAATATAGCCCATTCCCTTAACGATTCCGCTTTGCGCTTCATCTGAGAGGACAAAGTTAAGAAATTCTGCCACCAATTCATTGGGCTGACCTAGGGTGTACATGTGTTCATAAGACCACAAAGGCCAGTTATTACTTGTAACATTTTCTGCAATCGGCTCATAGCCATTCAACTTCATGCGTTTCACCGAGTCATCCACATAGGCAAAGGCTAGGTAAGAAATGGCTCCTGGTGTCTGGGAAACAATGTTTTTGACCATCCCATTTGAATCCTGTTCTTGACTCTGCACGGCAGATTGACCATCCATGACAACACTATCAAAGGTTGCACGCGAACCAGAACTTGCCGCGCGGTTGATAATGGAAATGGTTAGGTCTTTCCCACCGACTTCTTTCCAGTTGGTCACTTGACCTGTGAAGATGCTACGGAGTTGTTCAGTTGTCAGATTTTCAACATCAACTTCCTTATTTACAATCACCGCCAAGCCCGCTACGGCTACCTTATGATCCACTAGAGCGGATGCGTTGATACCGTCTTTTTCCTCGGCAAATACGTCTGAATTTCCTACATCAACGGCTCCAGACTGAACCTGAGACAGACCTGTACCAGATCCTCCACCTTGGACGTTGACTGTTTTTCCAACGTGCATAGAGCCAAATTCATCTGCTGCTGCTTCGACCAAGGGCTGAAGAGCCGTTGAGCCAACAGCTGTCATGGATTCCCCACGATCAATCCAGCTAGCACATCCCGCCAAAGAACCTGCCAGCAAAAGAGCTGCAAGGGATAGAGCGAGTTTTTTCCTTTTTTTCACTGTTTTTCTCCTTGAAAATAATGGTGAATGCTGTGAATTTTTTCAACTATTTATTTATATTTTTCTTTTGAAAATTGGGAGCCAACTGGAGTTGATAGCTTAATTTTACTAGAAAGTTGCTTAGTTACCTTTCCCACCAATTTTGACTTAAAATGAAAGACAATTTGAAAAAAATCCATACTTCCACTATAACATAGACAAGCTACTTTGACTAGCATTTTCACTTGAATCTAAGGCCTTTTGGAAAATAATTTTTCAAAACATTTCCAGTCACCTTAGCAAAGCCCAACCCATTGCCTTGAACCAAAACTTGATACCAACCATTTGGCAGACTTTCTGCCAGCTGAACAGTTTCTCCAGCCACATACTTTACAAACTCTTCTTGGTCAATTTCAACCGACTGCTTGACCTGACTCGGTTTCAAGGCTAGACCAAGAGCAAAACTAGGCTCAAAGCGTTTCTTCTTAAAGGTACCCAGATGCAGGCCATTGCGAGCAATCTTGAGTTTCCCTAACTCTGGCAAAAGTTCTGGCAGGAGATAGAGTTGGTCCCCAAAAGTCTGCAAGATTCCCCTTAGATTGATTTTCAAGTGTTTTTGGGCAAATTCCTGCCACAAAGTAACTTGTTCTCGGCTGAGATTGCTCTTACTTTCCTTATATTTAGGGGCTGGATTTTCACCATTAAATTGTAAATGGGCGACAAACTGCCCCTCTCCCTTAAACTGATGAGGGTACATCCGAGCCGTTTCTGGCAAATCAATACCAGCTACCATTCCATTGATATGCTCTACTGGCAGTAAATCAAAATCATACTCTTCCAGCAACCAATTGACAATCTCTTCGTTTTCTTCAGGTGCCCAGGTACAGGTTGAATAAACCAAGCGACCACCTTCAGCTAGCATGGTTACTGCATCTTCCAGAATTTCTCTTTGCACACTAGCACATTGACTTGGATAATCTAAGCTCCAATAGTCCATAGCATCTGGTTGCTTACGGAACATCCCTTCCCCTGAGCAAGGGGCATCAAGGACAATGAGGTCAAAATAGCCCTTAAAAACCTTGGCCAAGCGGTCAGCAGATTCATTGGTCACCACAACATTTGTCACCCCAAATCGCTCCATATTTTCAACCAAAATCTTAGCCCGTTTGCTTGAAATTTCATTGGAGACAAGGAGACCCTCCCCTGCTAGATAGGCTGCCAGCTGAGTTGATTTTCCACCTGGTGCAGCTGCCAAATCCAAGACTTTCATTCCAGGACTGGGCTGGGCTACCTGAGCCACCATTTGAGCAGCGGGTTCTTGCGAATAAACCAAACCTGTAGCATGTTCAGGCGATTTTCCTGAAACCTTCCCATAATGTCCCCAAGGAGTTTGAGGAATGGTATCAGAAAAGGAAAGTTGCGCTTCTTTTAAAGGATTGACCCGAAAGGCCGAAACCGCTTCCTCCTCAAAAGAGGCAAGAAAATCTCTTGCCTCATCTCCTAGTATCTCTTCATATTTTTCAACAAATCCTTCTGGAAATTGCATTTAAGTTCTTTTCCTTTCGTAAATATAGGAGTGAATTTCCTCCTGCATCTCAAGAGGTAGCATCATGACCGGTTGTCTGGTTTGAAAATCAAGCGGTTGACCCGATAGGGTCACCACCCGATAGCCCAGACTTTCCCCTAAAATACTAGCCGCAGCATAATCCCATGGTTGCAGATAGGTGACATAGGTCAACAAACGCCCTGATAAAATCTTGGCAAAACTAATGGCCGCACTCCCATAGACACGAACACCGAGGACAGCTCGACTCAAATCAGCCAGACCCCATTCATTGGTTTCCAACATACCACTATTGCCTGCAATAAGAAAATTTCCAAGTGGTTTTGCTTGAAAGGGAGCTAGGGGCTTATTATTTCGGCAAACCGGAAACTTACCACCACCGTGATAACAATCCCCTTTGACCACATCATAAATCAGTCCAAACTGCCCCTGACCATTTTCAAAATAAGCCATCATAACAGCAAAATCTTCCTGCTGGGCTACAAAGTTATTGGTACCATCAATGGGATCAATGACCCAAACCTTTCCTTCTTGAACCGAAGCTCGCAGACAACCTTCTTCAGCACAAATCTTATCCTCAGGATAACGGGATAAAATCTCACCAACCAAGAGTTCCTGAACTTCCTTGTCCAGTCTGGTCACCAAGTCTGTCGGAGAGGACTTGGTCTCAACACGCAAGTCTTCCTGCATGTGGTCAAGGATGTACTGACCCGCTTTCTTAATTAGCTCTTTAGCAAATTCAAATTTACTTTCCAAGAGAAATCTTTCCTTCCCCTTTTTCCTTAGCCGCCTGAACTGCTCGGTAAAGCGAATAGCCACTGACTGTTTCAAATTCTCGTCCCAAACGTTTTTCTTCACTCTTGCTTGGCACAACCGCCTTGAATCGCTTATAGGAGTCCAGTAACTTTTTAGCCTCTACCTTGCCTTCATAGGCAGCTTCAACATCATTAAAAAAAGAAAGCACTGAAGCAAGTTCTTCAGTGCTCCACGACAAATCTAGTGGGTAACTATACTGTTTGTTCATTAACTAATACCAGCTCTCATTCTTGCTTCTTTTAGTTCTTGCTTACGGTAACTACGAGGGAGAAAAGCACGAATCTCATCTTCATTAAAACCGATCTGCATACGTTTGGCATCGATAATAATTGGACGACGCAAAAGACTAGGGTACTGCTCAATCAAATGAAGCAATTCCGATACCGAAATACTCTCTACATCAATATTCAATTTTTGAAAAATTTTTGAACGAGTTGAAATGATGTCATCAGTACCATTTTCGGTCAAGGAAAGGATGTGTTGCAATTCTTTTCTTGTTAAAGGACTGGTCATAATATTGTGTTCCACAAAGGGAACCTTATGTTTTTCTAACCAGGTCTTAGCCTTACGACATGATGTACAGCTCGGTGATAGAAATAGTGTAATCATGCTTTTCTCTTCTTATCTATACTTTGCTACTTCTATTATACAAAAAAATAAAGCGCTTGACTAGGGATTTTTAGAAAAAAAAGCCTATTTTTCAAGAACGTAACTTCTCAAAGTAACTTCCACTTGCTTGACCAAAGTGGAAATTAGTCTAAAACGGATTTTTATGGTGGAATTAAGTGTGAGACGTTTGAGTTAGAAATGAGGCTCACTATGACAAAACATAAACATCTTACCCTTTCAGACCGTAACGATATCCAACTAGGCTTAGAGCGCGGTGAAACCTTCAAAGCTATCGGACAGTCCATTCTAAAAGACCCGACCACTGTCTCCAAAGAAGTCAAACGAAACAGACGAGTCCGAGAGTCTACATGCCATAACCTTCCTTGCCCTCTACTTGACAAAACTCCCTTTGTCTGTAATGGATGTCCTCAAAGAAGACAGAATTGTGGCTATAAAAAGATCTTCTACCTCGCTAAGCAAGCTCAAAAGCAGTACGAACAAACTCTTGTTGAATCTCGTGAAGGAACTCCCCTCAATTCCAAGACCTTCTGGGACATGGACAAAGTCATTTCTGAGGGTGTTAAAAAAGGACAACACATCTATCATATCCTCAAAACTCACAATCTTGATGTCAGCTCCTCAACCGTCTATCGACACATCCGAAAAGGATACCTATCTATCGCTCCTATTGACCTAGTCAGAGCCGTTAAATTCAAAGAAAGACGGAAAAATAATCTACCTTCCATCCCTAAAGAAGCTAAAAAAGGCCGTTCCTATGAGGATTTCCAAAACTATTTAGCACTGAATCAACTGAACTCTTGGCTGGAAATGGACACCGTTATGGGCAGAATGGGAGGGAAAGTCTTACTCACCTTCAATCTATCTTTCTGTAACTTTATCTTCGCTAGACTGCTGGATAATAAAACTGCTCTTGAGGTTACCAAACACCTCTATGACATCAAGAACACTCTTCACCAAGCTGACAAAGATTTCTTCCAACTCTTCCCTGTCATCCTGACAGATAATGGTGGAGAGTTTGCCAGGGTCGATGATATCGAAATGGATGTGCGAGGAGAGAGTAAACTCTTCTTTTGTGACCCTAATCGCTCTGACCAGAAAGGCAGAATTGAGAAAAATCACACGCTGATTCGCGACATTCTACCTAAAGGAACTTCTTTTGACAACTTAACTCAAGAGGATATCAATCTCGTCTGCTCTCATGTCAACAGTGTCAAACGCGCTGCTTTGAATGGAAAGTCAGCCTATGAACTCTTTGCCTTTACTTACGGAGAAGAGATTCCTAAGCTTCTCGGCATTTCTAAAATACCTGCAGAAGACGTCTGCCAGTCGTCTAAATTACTCCAACATAAGTTCTAAAAACTAATCTTCAACCCCATTCAAACGTCTCACACTAACTTCCACCATAGCGGAATTTAATCTGAAACGCTTTCAGATGAGGGGATTTTGTGCGCTCTTTTTTTCGATTCATTTTGGTTACAAAAGCAATAAAATCAAGCATGTTTAAAACCAGTGGAATTTACCCTGACACGGATTCTCACTGGTTTTTACGATTTTTATCAGACTAACTTCCACTTGGATTAGCAGTAGAACTTAGTTTGGGAATTTACCTATTTTTCAAGAAAAATAGACTGTTCGCGAACGATTGACACAATTGGATTTGGTTAATTCATTCTTAACGATGGTTTCAAATAATGTGCATTTTTATATATGTTAATTAAAAACAGCTTTCGTTTCACTTCCTACGACTTTTCAGATACAGATAGCCAAAGAAGCTCTCATAGAGGGCAAAAAAGAGGAGGAAGGCATGAAGGAAGAAGGTCTCTGGTAAAATCAGAATAACCGGATCCTTGGCTGGGTCAAAAAGCCAAGTATCATCTCCCACAAAGAGAATTTGATGGAAAAGGGTAAAGAATTGGTCAAAACCAATCAAAACTCCCCCAAGACCAATCAGCAAAGGCAAGACTACTAGAGCTAGGAGACTTCTACGATAGAGAGATAAGAATCCCTTTTTCACAATCTTATTGACAAAGAAATAGAAACTTGGCAGTGTCACTAGAGCTACTAGATGAACTAGATGAAAGAGATTCTTGACCACCGCAAAGTGGTGCAGACCAGCTGCTGACGAACGAAAATCAGGCATCTGCAAGACCTGACTAAAAGGATTGGTCAGATAATTCATCAAGATATGAAAATTGTATTGAATGGTTTCTGGTTTTAGATAGACTCGATTTGTTAAGTTTAGCCACTGAATCTCCATAGGATAGAAAATCCAAGCCAGATAAATGGTCAGAAGGATTGAGAGGGACAGGAGAAAGAGCATAGAGCCCCAAAAGGTCAGTTTAGTTTTCATCAAAATTCCACTCCGCAAGGCTAGAAACCACATGAGTCGGTGCGATTGGCAGGTCTGCTACTTCTTCTGCCTTGGTAAAACCAGTCGTCACCAAGAGCGTTGGAACGCCATTGTCAATCCCTGCTCGGATATCAGTCAAATAATTGTCCCCAACCATGATTAACTCTTCACGTTCCAAACCTAAGTGCTCAACCGCCTTGTCCATAATGATAGCATTTGGTTTCCCGATATAAACCGGCTTCACTCGTGTTGCCACTTCAAGAAGGGTAATCAGTGAACCAGCACCAGGCAAAAGACCACGCTCTGTCGGGATGTTGAGGTCAGGGTTGGTTCCGATAAAATGAGCTCCCTTTTGGATAGCTAGAGTTGCTGTCGCAAATTTTTCATAGTCGACTTGCCAGTCCAGACCTACTACCACATAGGCAGGATTTTCCTTGTCTTCCACATAGCCAGCCGCCTTGATGGCTTCCTTGAGGCCTGCTTCTCCGATGACATAGACCGTCTTTTCAAGCCCCAAGTCGTTCATATAGTCGATCGTTGCCAAAGTCGCTGTGTAGACAGTCGATAGGGGTGTATCGATATTAAAATTCTGAGCCAGCATCTCCTGAACACTCTCTGGAGTGCGGGTTGTATTGTTGGTCACAAAGAGATAGGGGATATCTCGCTTTTGCAATTCATGGACAAAAGCCTCTCCTGCCGGAATTCGATCTTTCCCCTTATAAATGGTTCCGTCTAAATCAATTAAATAGCCTTTATATTTCATATTTTTCTCTAATCCTTCTTCATTTCTTGCCAAGTGATGATAGCTTGGGCATTGGTAGCACCGTCGCTTGTAATCTCATGCTTGCTTTTCAGTCCAATCCGTTCAACAGCCGATGTAATCACCCCACCTGGTCGAACTTCCTTGACATACTTGAGGTTGATTTTCTTGGGAATATATTGGGTCAAAAAATCAGCTCCCATAACCTCAAAAATCCAGTCCAGATATTTACTGTTATTGACATGGCCATTCATATCCAAGTCGTAAAAACGAACATGGTAATCCTTGCTGACTGGCTCGTCCAAGGATTCATACTTTGGTCCGCGGATGAGCTTTTTATCAAAATCAGACTGGTACGGAGCCACAATCTCAGGTTCTACTGCATGGACTTTTCGACTGTCTCGATCCATGAGAACAAAGGTCGCCATCATGTGGATAAGGTTCTGACCTACTTCATCATAAATAGTAAAGCGACGGTAGCAAAAGAGTCGATTGTAGCTCAAAGCTTCCGTTTCGATGGTGATTTCTTCCGCAAAACGAGGCAAACGAACCACCTCAATATCATATTCTGTGATAACCCAGACTAGATTATAGTCCTCCAAAATAGTCTTATCACTAACTCCTAGTTCAATAGACTGCATCCCTGAAACTTGTAGGGATAGCAAAACCACATCTGGAAGTTTAATATGACCGTTCATATCAGCCATATCAAAAGGAATTTTCATTTTCATTTGATAAGTTAAGCCCATCATCCTACTCCAAAATAAATCGTTCTGCTACGGTGTCTCCTAAAAAGAGACCTCTTTTTGTCATGCGAATTCGGTCACCGTCTATTTGCATGAGACCTTGTTGTACCAAGTCTCTGACAATTTCTCCATAAAGTCCATCGAAAGACAGTCCAAATTTTTCCTCAAATCGCGCCATCGAGACTCCTGATTTCTTGCGGAGGCCCAAGAACATTTCTTCTTCCATTTGCTCTTTTTGACTCAAGTGTTCCTCTGTGATACGAGTATTGCCTTCCTCAACTGCACTGAGATAATGACGAATCGGACCATGGTTTTTATAGCGAACACCATTGACATAGCCAGACGCCCCAGCACCGATGCCATAGTATTCAGCATTGTCCCAGTACATGAGATTGTGACGACTTTCAAAACTGGGTTTGGAGAAATTGGAAATCTCATAATGTTCAAAACCAGCTCGCTCTAGCTCTGCGATGATGTACTCAAACATCTCAGCTTCCAGTTCCTCCTTAGGCAGAGGCAATTTTCCTCGTCGCATCCGATTCATAAAGACCGTGTGATTTTCCAAAATCAAGCTATAAAGACTCATATGGGGAATATCCAACCCAATGGCTTTAGCCACATTTTCCTTGACCTGCTCCATGGTTTGACCTGGCAGCGCATAAATCAAATCGATGGAGATATTGTCAAAACCAGCCAGTTTCAGGCGGTCGATATTTTCATAAATATCCTTCTCCAAATGACTGCGCCCAATCTTTTTCAGCATTTTGTTATCAAAAGTTTGCACGCCTAGAGAAACACGATTGACAGCCGAGTTTTTCAAAACGGCTATCTTATCCGCATCCAAGTCGCCTGGATTGGCTTCAATGGTCAACTCTTCTAAGACAGACAAGTCCAAGTTTTTAGTCAAGCCATCCAGTAATACCTCCAGTTGCGGAGCTGACAAAGCTGTCGGTGTGCCACCACCGATATAGAGGGTTCTCAACTTTTGAATATCATAAGATTGAAACTCTTTTAACAGATGTTCCAAATAACTATCTACCGGCTGATTCTTGATGAAAACCTTTGAAAAGTCACAATAATAACAAATCTGGGTACAAAATGGGATGTGCACATAGGCTGACGTTGGTTTTTTCTGCATAGTAATTATTATACCACAAAAGCGAACAATACTTAGAATTCCGTTTAACAAAATCCTAGCATTGTTCGCTTTCTTTATCTAATCATTCTTTGTATTTTATGGATAACACGATTCCCAGAACCAATCTAGTTTGTCTTTATAATACAAAAGAATGAATGTTCATTTGACTAAATTTTTAGTCTTCTTTTTTCTTTCTAAGAGCAAGTCCAAGACCGCCTAGCATACCAAGAAGTCCTAGAGATGCAAGAGTCGCATTTGATTCTGTTCCTGTATTTGGCAATACATTTTGAGAATCATTTGACTTAGCTCCATTATCAATAGTAGTCTTAGTATCTACCTGATCTGCATTCGGAGTAACTGCATTTGGAGTTGGATTTGTTGGTGCAGGTGTATCTTGACCAGAACCTCCATTAGTATCAGGTTTGACTGGTATTTCTACCTGAGTTCCTGGTTTGCCTGTTAACTCTGTCGTAATCACTGGCGCATTTGGTTTTGTTGTATCTGTTGCTTCTTTTGGTGCTGAAGCGTCTGATTCATTTCCTGATGCGTCTGTTGCTTTGGCTGTCACATTTCCTGCTGGGATATTCTTCGTAACTGTTATTGTTGCTACTCCGTTGTCTCCTGCTGTGCCTTCACCTAGCTCATTGTTATCTTTATCGTATAACTTAACTGTTGAGCCTGGCTCTGCTGTTACGCTCACGGTTACTGGGCTATTCGTATTCCCTTTGCCTGTTAACTCTGTCGTAATCACTGGCGCTTTCGGATTAACAACTGCCTCATTACTATTACCAGAAGATAAACTATATGAATCATCTTCTAACTCAGTTCCAGTCGCTTTTTTCACTAGTTTCTTATATGTTCCATCAACAATAACATTAGCACTTAATCGTTCCCCTAGTGATAATTCTCTTCTATAATCGGTTTCTGCAAATGTTACTGATGTTTCACTAGGTGTAACAGATTTTTCTGCAACTATATTCCCTTGAGCATCTTTCAGTTGAACTTTTACAGTTGCTCCTGTAGATAACTGCGAACTTGTTGGTAAGTTTGATACCGTAACGGCTGGTTTTTCACCTGATTTACCTTTGAACTCTTCTGCATTCAACGTTGGTGCCTGTGGTTTGACGTCAAAGGTAATAGGTAATAGTTGCTTACGGTTTTCATTATAATCTATCACCCCGTCTTCGTTAGGGAAGTATACACCAATCGTGTCTTCTACTCTTCCTATAGTATTAGCTGTCTTATCTCTACCTGCATTGTAGTAGCGTTTAGAACTCCAAAATCCTTTGACCTTAGCGTCACCTTGAACTGGATAATCGTGAGTGAAATATCCTCCTCTATTGGCATCAAAATTCCCAAAGTCTGTCCCTACTGTTGTCTCATAGCTAGAGTGTGTCAACGTTGCACTATAAGTAGGTAAGTTTACTTCTAAATCATACTTAATCGGTTTGTTTGGATCATCTGTAGCTTGAGAAACCTCTATAATTCCTTTTAGCTCTTTGTTTGCTTTGCTTACATCTGGAACTTTACCATCTTTCCATTTTACGGTTGCTCCCTTAGGTAAGGCGTTCACGTAACTTGCTGGATTTTGTCCATTAGATAATGTTCCTAATGCATTCACGTATGTTTGTTTCTTGAGTGTCACTTTGTCATATACTTTGACTGGCACATCTATATCTTTGGTGCTTGTATACCCTTGTACACTAACTGTCACAATTTTATTCGTAGTTCCTACTGTTGCTGTTGATGGTTTATCATTGTTTTTCCATGATGCAGTAACCCCTTCAGGCACTTCTACAAAGTTAGCTGCGGTATCAACATTTTCAATAGTATCACCTTTAATAGCGAAAATTGTTTTTGGTTTAACAGCTGTAATCGTAATTGTCTTGTCTGCTTTATTTCCGTTCTTGTCTAAGACAGCTACTGTAACAGTATTGTTAGAAACTGTACCTAAAGTACCCATAATTGATTTAGTAGTTGTATCATAGCTTAGACCTGTTGGTAAGTTTGTAACGTTAATATTTCCTTCGTCAATACCTACTCCTGTATCTGATAGGTCAAGAGGAATATTAAGCGTTTTTCCAACTTCTACTATTTGTGAAGAAGCTCCAATCACTGGCACTGTTCGATCACCATCAGTAGCCGTTCCAGTTCCCTCAGCACTTTCGATATTTTGAGCGGCAACTTTAGCGGTCACACTTGTCTGATCTTTTACAACTTGGTCTTTTAATGTAATTGCACCAGTATTTGAATCAATACTAATACCATCTTTTCCACCACTTGTAATCGTCCATTGGTTATCAGTTCCCTTAGTAGCCACAATCGTTGTAGCGGTCTGAGGAGTTTTCGTCACCGTTCCATTATGATCCAATTGATGACTGTCTGCTGGAGTATAACTTGCTTCTAATTTAGTCACATTCGGTTCATCTACAGGAGTTACCGTAACATCTCCATTTGCTTCTGGAGCTATCGTTGGTTTCGTTGGTCTAACGTTCACAGTAGCTGTTACTTCATCACTTGTTTTATCTGAATACGTCACCGTTACTGTCGCTTGTTTTACTCCTGGTGTTGATGTATCTAAAGTCCCTGTCTTCCATGCAAACGTTGTGTCTATCGGTAAATCATTCGCATTTGAAATGCTATCTTTTGCCGTTGGGTTATTTCCTTTATCTACTGTTTTCGCAACTGTCGTTGGTGTATAAATGTCTTTTTGCGCCGGCGCAGTTATCGGAATATCAACAGTTTCTGTAGAGCCATCTGGATACGACACAGTTGCTGTGATATATAACGAACCATCAGCATTTTTATTTACTTGTTTGTTCGATGTAAATGATAAATCCGCTGTATCTTTATCGACATTAACTGTACCTTTATCTGTTCTAAATGTTAACGTGTTTTTAATGCTATTGAATTCCTCATCAGTTAATGTTGAATTAGCTTTTCTAATATCACGATTAATTTGTGGAGTCGTTACAGTCGGCGTATATTTCGTTGCTTGTGTTCTTACTTTAAGCGCCACCAGTGTTCTACTATTCGGAGAAGTTTCTTTAGTTCCTGGAGAACCGTGTAATCGATTTCCAGCTGCATCCTCTGCATCACCCCAGATATACGCTATTCTTTCCCCTTCTGTCCATAATCGATTTTGAGGATTTTGTTTTGCCAATGTACCTGTAATATTTAGTGTAACAGGTGCTGCATGTTGTGTTTCAGCATTATCTTTAACAAATCTATTAGAAAAATCAAGATTAACATTTCGTAAGTTAGTAGGATCTCCACTATATGTAACAAAATTAGCTGATACTAATTTCCCTGAATTATCACTCAACGTTGCCACTGGTAAGTCAGTTGTTTCTGTCGGTGTGATATATACTACACGATATCCTTCTGCATCTGTTTCCGTATTTTGGAAGTCAATCGTTGGATAAATCGCGTCACCTGGTTTAGCATCACCTGTACCTTCATCACTTAGAATACCATCTATAGTGATTGCTTTGACTTTAACAGTTGAACCATCTTGTACTAAACGGTCTTTAATTTTTACAGTACCTGTAGTGCTATCAATCGTAAGTGGAACATCTGATCCAAATGACCATGTATCTCCATTTTTAGCTGCAGTATATGTTAGCTCTCGAGGATTATCTCCTTGTGTAGTATACGTTACACTTAGTCGATTAACATTCGTTTCATTTCGTTGAGTAATTACTACATCCCCATTATCTTGAGGTGCAACAACTGGAGTTGTTGGTTTTACTTTGAATACAATTGTTTTTTCAATATAACGACGTCCATTAATTTCTGTATTATCTCCAGTTTGTCCAGAAACTACTTCACCAATTCCTTTTGTTCCCGCATAGTCTACTGGGAAATAAGCTCTTGCTTTAACAGTATATTGGCCCGGAGCATTATATTGAAGAGTACGAGTTGTTGATCTTCCATCACTACTTACATAACGGAATGTCATTCCACTTGGGAAATTGCCCTGGTCTGTACGGTTTGTTCCATCATTAACTGTTAAGTAGTGGTTTGGATCCGGAACGTTAATACCTACATTTGCTTCTACAGTAATAGAACTTTGATTTGGTTCTGGTGATCTTGCTTCTTCAAAGTCAACATCTAAGACACGGATACGGAATTTCACTTCCCCTTTGTTTCCTGAATCTACACCATTTGCTCCATCTGAAACCTTCATAGTTACTGTAGACATTCCTAATGTAGCATCAGCTGCAACACGTCCTGAAATCGTATGTCTACCATTTGAATTTACCACTGCTCCCGTAACTGAAACTGTATTATTCGTTCCTCCAAATGTTACGCCTTTTGGTAATCCTTCTACATATTGAAGATTTACACGTCCTGTTGCTTCATTATCATAGAAGCTTAACGGAATATCTAATTGACCATTACGATAAATAGTCACAATTGGAGAATTTGAATCGTCTCCTGATAATTCAGTTGTTCCATTATCAGATGGATTTGTCATTTTCACAGTTGGAGGAGAATCTTCCGTCACAATAAATGTAACTGGTTTTCCAACTCTAGCAGGTGTATAAATGGTTACATCCTTACCATCGATATTTTTATTATAACTTGTTGCACCATTTGCAAACTCAGCAACTACTGTATAATCTGTAACATGCCCTGATGTTGGTAATGTTGTAGTTTGTGCTACCTCTTGATTATTCTTAATCCATTTGAATTGCATTCCGCCTGGGAAATACTTATCGTCTGAATTAACTCTATTGGCTGCTGTAGTTGTCAAGAAGTGATGTGGATCTCCTAATTGTGAGTTTAATCGAACGTTCTTAGGACTATCTTTAACATCAACGTCTACGATCGTATATTTGAATTTATAAGTTTTCTCGTTATTTAACGCATCTTTTACAGTAACACGCGCTTCACGCTCACCTAATGTAGCATCACTATCAACAGTGTTATTTGTTGACAATTGATATCTTGTCCCATTAGGCATATTCTCTGTCTTAGGAGAATCAGCGCTTCCTTGCTTGTTGAACCAAACACCATTTGGAATACCGTCTGCTTTTAGATAAGTCGTTACTCCAGAATTATCATTCACTTCAAATGTTGGATTAAAGTTAGCACCTCTATAAATAATGAAATGATTATCCGCTGCATTTTCAGTCAACTCTTTACCATTCATTTTTACAGTTGGTGGAATTTTATCTGATTTTTCAACTGGAATTTGAATTGTTTCACTTGTTCCATCAGGATAACGAACTGTTGCACCAACATAATAAGTACCATTCGAGTTACGTTTTACTGCTCCGTTTTCATTCATGGTAATGTTCATATCTGGAGTATTATGCGCTACTCTCACATCACCTTTATTAGCTGTAAATGTAATATTGGATTTAATGGCATTAAATTCATCATCTGACAATCTAGCACCATTAGCAGTAACGTCTTTATTAATAGTCTGCGTTGCTACTTGCGGATTATATTTAGCTGCTTGTGACAAAATCTTGAACTGTACACGTAACGGATTTGAATTTTCATTTGATTGGTTTTTCAATTGATTTCCCGCAGCATCCATTGCTGAAACATAACGTGTTACTAATGCTGAATCATTTTCCCAGATATTATTTGTATTCGGATTAATTTTTGGAACTGTTCCCTTAATTACAATATCGTGAGGAGCATTAAAATCTCCATTAGTAGTTCTAGGTTTGTCATTATAAGTTAATCCATATTCTAAGTTATAAGATGAACCATTCCCGTGGAATAATACTGTTTCTAATAACTTACCAGAGTTATCTTTTACTGTTCCTAATGTAATAGAACCATTTGATAAGTTTTCTGTTGGTGTAACATAAACTACGCGTTGACCATTCACTACTTCTGTATATTTTGAATTGAATTCAAATGTTGGAGGGACACGATCCCCTGTTTTTGCAATTGCCGTAGTATTATTGCTATTAACACTATCTGATGTTGCTACTTTTGCAGTTACTTGAGAAGCATCACCAACTGAACGGTCTTTAATTGTTACAGCACCTGTACTTGTGTCAATCGTTATTCCATCTATTGAAGGGTTATCTAATGTCCAACTGTTACCATTTTTCGTTGCAGTAACTGTTTGTTGTGCTCCATTACCATTTGTGTACGTAAAGCTTAACGTATTTACATTTCTTTGGTTAGTATGTGAAACAATTACATCCCCATTTTCTTGAGGTGTTACAGTTGGTGCTGTTGGTTTCACTTGGAATTCAATATCTCTAGCAACATAAGCACGTCCACGGATTTCAGTTACATTATCTCCTGTCGCATTTGTTGCAGTGACTGATTCGCCATTTGTTGGTACATATGTTGTTGGATAGAAGGCAGCTGCTTTTACAGTATATTTACCAGGATCAGTATATGTTAAGTTTGTCTTATACTCTGTACCTCTAATATAACGGAATGTCATACCACTTGGGAATAAGCTATCGCTTCTTTGTGACCCATCATTTACTGTTAAGTAATTATTTGGATCCCCTACAGCTTGGTTTACTTCTACTTCCTTAGAAACTTTTGAAGCACCGGTTTGCGTAGAAACACCTTGTTCAAAGTCAAGATCTAACACACGAACACGGAATTTCACTTCTTTTTTATTCCCTTGATTTACATCTCCGTTTGCCGCATCCGATACTTTTAATGTAACTGTAGAAATACCTAATCGCGCAGTAGCGTCAACATGACCACGAACGGTATAACTTCCTTGAGCATTTTCAGTTTTTCCTGATTCGCTAATGATTGCATTAGAATTCGCAGAAGCATTTGCATTGAACCAAACACCGCTAGGAAGTCCAGAAACATACTGAATGTTTACTTTACCAGCCGCATTGTTATCGTAATATTTTAAAGGCAACTCAATATTTGCACCGCGATAAACATCAATAGTTGGTGCATTTGAAACATTATCCGTTAATGTTGTTTCAGCATTATTTCTTATTTTATCAACAATTTTTACAGTTGGAGCCACTCTGTCAGGTTCAGGTGTTGGTATTGCAGGCGCACTAAAAGCTGATTCTACTTTTCCATAGTTATTTGTTACACTTGTTTTAGCTGTAATCCCTGTTGACGGTAATGCTTTTGATACCGTAATTGTAGCAGTTGTTCCAGTAGTTTTCCCAGTTCCAATAACCGTACCATCACTATATAAGGTCACTATAGAATCCTTAGGCACTCCATTACCTACATTTACAGTAACCGTTTGCCCAGTCTTCCCTGCTTTTTCATTTACAGAACTTTGATCAATAGCAGGTTTATGTGGAATAACCTTTAGTGTGGCAGTAGTAGTATTTGAAGTATTGTCGCTGTAGGTAGCTTTTACTTGATGATTGAATACTCCTGCTGTACTAGTACTTGGTTCCCCATTTAGCCAACTCCAATGCATGTCACCAGGGAAATCTTTAGTATCATTATCTCGAACTACAAAATCTGATGCTACAGGATTACTTATATTTCCAAGAGATTCCCCAACTGTTGTTGTAACTTCTTTCCCTTTTATAGGATATAATTGTGCATCTGGTTTACTTTCCAATCTCGTTCCAGTAGCAGCATACACATATGCCTGAAGCGCAGTGATAGCTTTTCCTTCTTTAGCGGTTACAGCTATTGCACCCGCTTTTTTGGCTTGTTCAGGAGTAACATTATCTCTCAAACGCATCTTAACATGATATTTATAAGCATAATTTCGCCCACCGCTTATAGTTAATAGCTGAGAATAAGACAGTTCAGGAAGACTCCCTTTGGGGTCATTATTTAATCTAATAATACGATTTAACTCTTCATTAGTTTGTAAGTCTTTTAACATTTGTTGTACCTGACTAGGATTTCCCCTAGCAGGACCACCATCTAATTGATAAAGACTAATCCTATCGCCCCATTGGCTTCTGGTACTATCATCCTGATTACTTCTATTTCTCAAAAGCTTTTCAAGTGCATTATACGTATCTACTTTAGTAAAATTTCCAGGATTTTCAGAAAGCAGTCCAGTACCTGCATTATTTTGATAACGTTCATAGTAAGCTTCAGCAATAGTATCCCCTACATATCTACCACCGCTATACAAAAGATCACGAGGAGGATAAAACCAAAATGCATCTCCAGTAGTTCCACTCAAAGCTTTACCATCATTTTGGAAGTAAACATCATAAGTAATAAACTTCTTGCCGTCTTCTTGACTATATTTGGCCTTCATGAATGTTTTTTCAATTGTTCGGGCACGTTGACCAATAGTTGTTCCACCACCATTAAATTTATCCTCTGATATATACTCTTTTACGTTATTTAACGCGCCTTCCACACGTTCACCATCTGCCCTAAATCCAGTTCCTTCACCCATACTTTGACCATTACGAGAATCACGAGATCCAGTATTAGCAATCGTATTTTTGCCTTCTTTTACTACTTTTTCAGGAGTGCCAAGCTTAGGCATTGAAGATAAGACAAAACTTTTCTCATTAAGTTTTTTAGCTGCCGCATCTACTTCAGCTTGTGTTAACTCATTATTATTTAATGCATTTTTAGCATTTTCTAAATCTGCTTGGATTGCAGCAAGAGTTGAAGCTGGAGCTTTTTCTTTGTTGACTTTATCCAAGAGTTCTTGAACGTTTGTGATACTAGCTTGTAACTGAGACTTATCTAATGTTTGTTTCTCTGCCACTTTATCAGCACCAGCATCTTTAGTTGCAGTTATGGCGCTAGTAGATGTGCCGTTATTTAGAGAGTTAGCCTCTAGGGCTTCTTTATTTTCAGCTGGTTCTTCTATTTTCTCAGTTTTCTTAGCTACCTCAACTTTTTCAGTTTCCTTGATTTCCTCATTTTTTGATGTTGGAGCAGGCTCTATCAGAGGCGATTCCTCCTCATTTGGATTCGGTGCGCCTATGACAGATTGGTTTTTATCATCTATCACATCCGCACTAACGGCATGCGTACCTAAAAACATCAGTGCTGCTACAGCTACTGAAGCTGCACCAAAGCTATATTTACGAATCGAAAAGCGCAGTACCTTTTCACCTTGCTGTCGATTTACTTTATATGAATTCGATTTGTGTTCCATTTCTCCTCCTAAGGAAAATATAATAAAAAAGCAATCTTTCTAACTTCAACTCCTTAAAAAGAGTTAAGCTAAAAAAATCACTATGATGATTGCTATTAGCAAATAACATCACAGCTATCACAGCTATCACAGCTCAATTATACTATTTTCTACATACTTAATCAAATATTTGGCCTTATATTCTTTAAAATTCGAAAAATATTGTATATTTAAGTATAACATTGTGAATATATTGATATTTTTTTAAAAACAACTCTATTCACAAAAAAGTAGATTATACTTATCTACTTTCAAAAATCATTAAATTTCTTTTTATTTAAGGTTTTATCCACATAAAAAAACCTATAAGCTCTATAGAGGTATAATCCACTAGAGAGTTTATAGGACCTAGAATAGTTACTATTTCTTTTATTCTTCTGTTATATCAATCACAATCTCTTCTGATTCATCAAGAGTTTCGGCCTTTTCTTGCCATTGCTCCTTGATATTATTGAATCGATCTTTTGATGCTTCAGTCGCTTGGCGAGCACATGATTTGGCTTGAGCAAGTACACTGTCCACAGTGATTTCACCTGACTCAACCTGTTCTTTGGTTTTCAGAACGAAATCTGTAGCCTGCTCCTTAACTTCTGTCAGTTTTTCACAGACCTGCTCCTTGGCATACTCTGGATCTTCTCTCAAATCATCCAGAAAATCTTGAGCCTGACTGCAAACTTGTTTGCCCTTGTCGCTTGTTAAAAACAAGGCAAGAGCTGCACCTGAAACGGTTCCTAAAAGGATTGAGGATAGTTTACCCATAAGGTTTCTCCTTTTTTATTTTTTTAAAAATTTACTTGCAAGACGAAGAGCTGACAAACTTGCCCCAGTCTTGAGTGTTTTTGAACCAGCTGATGAAGCTTTCTTGCTCAAGACACGCGCATGGTCATTGAGGTCTGAAACAGATAGAGATAAATCAGCAACAGCACTAAAGAGTGGATCAATCGTTGCCACCTTGACATTGATATCATCTGCCAAGACATTGACCTTAGCCAACAATTCATTGGTATGATGCAAGGTCACATCCACATCTGAAGTCAAGGTTTTAATCGTCTTCTCTGTTTCATCGATAACACGTCCAAGCTTTTGTACAGTAATGATTAGATACACTAAAAATACAATCAAAGCAAGGGCTACAAGAATATATGCAACTTCTAACATTTAGTTTTCCTCCTCTGTAACATAGTAAGGGGCCTTCTTTCGATTTTGATATAGAATGATAAAAATACCCAATCCGATAAGGACAACTGATAGCCATTGAGACACTCGAAGGCCAAAGAACATGAGGCTATCTGTCCGCATGCCTTCGATGACCATACGACCGAAACCATACCAAATCAAGTAGAAAGCAGTGATATGACCTCGTCTGAGACTCTTCCATTTTCGTCTGAATATCAGAATCAAGGCAAAGCCAAGTAGATTCCATAGAGACTCATAAAGGAAGGTCGGTTGACGGTAGCTCCCCTCAATATACATCTGGTCACGAATAAAGCCAGGTAGATAATCCAAATTATCTACTGTAGCCCCGTAGGCTTCTTGGTTAAAGAAATTGCCCCAGCGTCCCAAACTTTGGGCAATCATGACGCTAGGCGCCGCAATATCTAGGAAATCCCAAGTGTTGATGAGTTTACGATCAGCAAAGATATAGAGCACAAGAACCCCAGTTATCAAACCACCGTAAATGGCCAAACCACCATTCCAAATGGCAAAAATTTCTCCCAAGTTCTGACTATAATAATCAAAACGGAAAATGACATAGTAGAGACGAGCTCCTAAAATAGCCAAGGGAAAGGCGACTAAGATAAAATCTAAAATATCGTCTGGTATGATCTTCTTTCTAGGCGCTTCTTTCATGGTCAAATAAACCGCAAGAATCAAGCCTGTCACAATACACAAGGCATACCAACGAATGGCTAGGGGTCCTAGTTGAATAGCAATTGGATCAAGCATTTTGCACCTCATTTCGAGCGATGAGATTTGTCAAGCGTTCTTCGAACAAACGGGTCGCATCAAAGCCCATTTCCTTGGCACGATAATTCATGGCAGCTGCCTCAATCACGACAGAAATATTACGACCTGTTTTAACTGGAATACGGATACGAGGAATGGCTACGCCAGAAATTTCAAGTTCCTCTGCATTATTTCCCAGACGATCAAAGGTCTTATGCGTATCGTAATTTTCCAAATAGACAGCAAGCTGAACCTGTGAAGAATCCTTGACAGCACTGGCACCGTAGAGGCTCATGACATCAATAATCCCAACCCCACGAATTTCAATCAAGTGTTTCAAAATTTCAGCTGGTTCACCCCAGAGAGTAATCTCATCCTTGGCAAAGATATCGACACGGTCATCGGCTACCAAGCGGTGACCACGTTTGACAAGCTCAAGACCTGTCTCACTCTTACCGATTCCACTATCTCCCTGAATCAAGACGCCCATCCCATAGATATCCATCAAGACACCGTGCACACTGGTACGTTCTGCCAAACGAGAATCCAGATAGCTAGATAACTCTCCAGACAAACGACTAGTAGCTGTACGGCTGGTTAAAATGGCAATCTTACATTCTCTGGCTGCCTTTAACATCTCCTCTGGAACCACCAAACCACGGGCAACAATGACTGCTGGTGTCTCAGGTAGAAACATTTTTTTCAAAACTTCATAACGGCTGTTAGAAGGCATGCTGATCAGATAAGACCACTCCTTCATCCCCAAAAGTTGAATCCGCTCTGGCGTATAATAGTCAAAATAGCCTGTCATTTCAAGACCAGGTCGCGTAATATCCGCTGTATTGATTTCCTTTTCAAGCAATTCCGGTTCGCCATAGACAATGTCTAGTCTAAGCTTTTCAATCACTTCTTTTACTAAAACCGACATCATTTCCTCCTTCAATCGAGTTCTTTTTACTATTATATCAAATTGTAGGAGGATATTTCAGATTTTTGCAGGCTTTGGAGTATTTATTTATACTCAATGAAAATCAAAGAGCAAACTAGGAAACTAGCCGCAAGCTGCTCAAAACACTGTTTTGAGGTTGTAGATAAGACTGACGAAGTCAGTCATATACATACGGCAAGGCGACGTTGACGTGGTTTGAAGAGATTTTCGAAGAGTATTAAAAGAAAAAGGACTAGATTTCTCCAGCCTTTCATTTCTAATTAGAATTTTTTACGTTTACGAGCTGCTTCTGATTTACGTTTACGTTTTACAGAAGGTTTTTCATAGAATTCACGTTTGCGTGTTTCTTGAAGAGTACCAGCTTTAGTAACCGCACGTTTGAAACGACGAAGTGCGTCGTCAAGAGATTCATTCTTACGTACTACTGTTTTAGACATTTTTTTCACTCCCTTCAAGTTCAATATCTATTTTATTCTACACGTAAAAGGAATAATTGTCAAGCAAAAATGCGGTTTAATTTTGATTTTTTCTTACATTTATACAAGAGTTGAAAGCGTTCAACAGAACATTGCTTTTTATTTTTCAAGTAGGCTAAGCGCTTCAGCATCCGCAATAATGGTCACATCAGGGTGGTTTTGCAGGCTACTTGCAGGTAGGTTTTCGGTCACTGGTCCAGACACTGTTCCTGCAATGGCTTCTGCTTTTGATTCACCGTAAGCAAAGAGAAGGATTGACTTGGCATCCAAGATATTTTTAATCCCCATTGAAATGGCTTGGGTTGGGACGTCTTCAATCTTGTCAAAGAAGCGCGCATTGGCTTCAATAGTAGACTGATCAAGTTCTACTAGATGTGTTTGACTGTCAAATGGAGTACCAGGTTCATTAAATCCGATATGTCCATTGCGACCGATTCCCAAGATTTGGAGGTCAACTGGATGGTCAGCCAAAATTTGGTTGTAGCGTTCCACTTCAGCTTCAGCATGATCCTTAACACCACGAGGCAAGAAACTTTCTTTAAATGGTTTTTGGTTAAACAAGTTTTCTTGCATGAAGTGACGGTAAGACTGAGGATTGTCGCCATCAAGGCCTACATACTCATCAAGGTTGACACTGGTTAGATTTGAAAAATCAAGGTCACTCTCAACAATTTCCTTGTAAAATTCAAGTGGGCTACTTCCTGTCGCAAGTCCTAGAGTTTGAGCGCCGTTGTCCAATTTTTCCTTCAAAATCTCAAAAGCGACTTTTCCACCTTCGATTTGGTTTTCAACTTTAATAACTTTCATCTTTTCATCCTCCATTTCTATCTATATTCATTATATGGTATAGACCAATTTTTGTCAAGTGAAAACGATTTAATTTCTAAAAAAAGAGCGTCCAAACTTGAAACATGTTATAATGGATAGGATTAGAACTTAGAAAGAATGAACAGATATATGAATACAGCTGATTTTGATTTCCACTTACCCGAGGAATTGATTGCTCAAACACCCCTTGAAAAACGAGATGCCTCTAAACTCCTCATTGTCAACCGTGAGACGGGAGAAATGCAGGATAAACACTTCCACTCTATTATTGATATGCTGGAACCCGGTGATGCCCTTGTCATGAACGACACCCGCGTTCTCCCTGCCCGCCTCTATGGTCAAAAGGAAGAAACAGGAGGCCATGTGGAACTTCTCCTACTCAAAAATACTGCCGGAGATGAGTGGGAGGTTCTGGCAAAACCTGCCAAACGCCTCAAGGTTGGTACTCGTGTCAGCTTTGGTGATGGTCGCCTCAGCGCTGTCGTTACGGAAGAATTGACTCACGGAGGCCGCATTGTCCGCTTTGAATACCAAGGAATTTTCCTAGAAGTCTTGGAAAGTCTGGGAGAAATGCCGCTACCGCCTTATATCCATGAAAAATTGGATGACCGTGAACGCTATCAAACGGTCTACGCTAAAGAAAGTGGCTCTGCTGCAGCACCGACTGCTGGTCTTCACTTCACCAAAGAACTGCTGGCAGAAATCCAAGCTAAGGGAGTTCATCTAGTCTATCTGACTCTTCATGTCGGGCTTGGAACCTTTAGACCTGTTTCTGTGGACAATCTGGACGAACACGAAATGCACTCAGAATTCTACCAGCTTTCTGAGGAAGCAGCTACCACTCTTCGCTCTGTTAAGGAAAATGGTGGTCGTGTCATTGCTGTCGGAACCACTTCTATCCGCACCTTGGAGACTATCGGTTCCAAGTTTGAGGGGCAAATCCAAGCCGATTCTGGCTGGACCAATATCTTTATCAAACCTGGATACCAATGGAAGGTTGTGGATGCCTTTTCAACCAACTTCCACCTGCCAAAATCAACTCTGGTCATGTTGGTTTCTGCCTTTGCCGGCCGTGAATTAGTCTTAGATGCCTACCACCATGCCATTCAAGAACACTACCGCTTCTTCAGTTTTGGCGATGCCATGTTTATTTATTGAGAAAGAATTTCTCTAAATCTTCTAATACCAATAAATCGCTAAGATATTATACCAAAGAACATCTACAATTGAAACTCTAGCTAGCTGTAGAGGACGCCTAGTACATTGAAATTAAAATGCTTCCTCCTAGCTTCGAAAATATTGCCATATATTGCGCTGACTTTCCAAATTGATTCATCCATATTTTATTTCAGCTTCCTATATTTTCTTCGCTGTTTGTAAATCAAAATGCAAGACACATAGAAATCAATATATCAATCACTAATATCTACCTTCCCAAGAGACTATTATAGCTTGTTTCAGACTCATCCCCTACTGTGACTGTCATTCTCTCAGTCTCAAAATCAAAGACTTAAACAAAAAGTGAACAAACCTGAATTCTAATGTACAGAAGACTAGGCTTGTTCACTTTTTTATAGTCGCTATAAGATGATCTTATCTATAGCTTTTTATACATAATTATATATTCAGACATACTATTATCAATTGTGTCGCAGGGAGGAATCTGTTAACGCACCCATTCACCATTATCATTGACTCTATAGCCATCTATACTTGTATTGACCGCTAGCTCACCCGATGCATTTACATAATACCATTTACCACCAACTTGGAACCATTGATTGGCTTTCATAGAACCGTTGCTGTTGAGGTAGTACCATGAACCATTATTTTGTACCTAACCTGTTGCTAGGGAACCATCAGTGTTATAAAAATACCACATACCATTTTCTTGTTTCCAGCCTGTTGTTGGAGCAACTGGTTTATCTGGTTCTACTGTTGCATCTGTTCCTTGGTTAGATGTAACAGACGCAAAATATGAAGGAGTAGATGGTTGTGCAGGAACAACAACTTTTTCAGGTTCTCGTGTCCCTCTCTTTATACGTCTTTTCTCCATCTCTTTTCTTGTTTGACGAGAGGTATGCTCAGTGACTGTACCATCTTCTTCATCTACAGTATAGGTTGTAATAATCGTTACTTCTCCAGCTTTTCCTGGTATTTCCTCCACTTGCTATCCTTTATCAAGAGTTGGGTCATCGAGATATTCTGTTTCGATTGGAATTACTTTTGTTTCAACGCTATCCTTAGCCGGAACCTTAACAATAATATTTCCTACTTCATCAACATCAGTCTCCGGTTCCTCTCCTTTACGGCGGGTATCGTCTTTAATAAATGTCACTCCTGTTCCATCAGCATGAACAAAACTTGTATTCAGGATTCCTCCTAAAAATAAAGTTAGCCCGACTATCACAGAACCAAAAATCTTTCCGAGTTTACGTAATGCATAGCGCTTATTGGTATTAGATTTTGCCATTACATCCTCCTTCTAAAAGTTACTACAAAGAGATTTTTTAACTAATACTAAACAAGATTAAAGAAGGAACTAGAACATCTGTCTTGTACTAATCAATATGCTATTTTAAAGTTGCAAATAAACTTGGGATGTCAATTATTATATTTACAATAAATAGTTGACTTCAATGAAAACAGAAAAGAAAATCACTTGTCTTCCCTGCTTATCTGATAATAAATAAGGTCCGCAAGATAGCACTTTCTCTCCACCCCATTTGCAACAGTTTTTAGATAGGACATTCCAGCCTTTTCCATGACACGACCTGAAGCTGGATTGAGACTGGCATAACGTGCCTTGACTTTTTGAAATTCTACTTGAGTAAAACAAAAGTCTAACACAGCTTTCAAGGCCTCCGTCATCATGCCACAACCCCAATAGTTTTTTCCTAAAATATACCCAATTTCACAAGAAGAATCATTCTCATTCATTTCAACGATGCTAATATCTCCTATCACTTGCTTAGGGTTTTCTTTGAGACAAATAGCCCATTTGTAATAGTTGGGATTTGTATAGGAGCCAACCCAATTACGAATGGAGTTTCGAGTCACCTCGACATCAGGATGAGGATCCCAGGTGACATAGGTCAGATTCTCAGCAGACGAAGCCCAATTTTGAAACATGGCTTCCGCATCACTATCCACAAATCTTCTTAAAATCAAACGTTCTGTCTGTAATGTTTGTGTACCGATAGATTTCACGATACTACCTCGCTTTCTGATAGATGATTCGATGTCCAATCTCCATTGAAACTTGCTTTGATTCCGAATCTCAAGGTTATAAGCTAAAAAGGTCCCACAGACCTTCTTCGCTTTCTCATTTCAAGATGAGAGGCTGAAAACCTCCACTGGAGGCTATTCTTGCTCCCCAGTTTCTAGGCAAGAGGCTAAAAAGATCCCCCGGACCTTCTTCGCTTACTTATTTCTGTGCTCAGGGTAAAAACCTCCACTGGAGGTTTTTCTTGCTTTTTAATTTCAGGGCAAGAAGCTAAAAAGGTCCCCCGGACCTTTTTACTCCCAAAAGTCATCAAATACAGTGATGGGTAGGTGGCGTTTGTGTTGGCCTTTGTGCCACCAGTTTTCAATGGTCGCTTGAGCTTCTGGGCTGATTGTTTTGCCTTCCAGATAGTCGTCAATCTCTGCATAGGTGACTCCAAGTGCAACTTCATCAGCTAGGCCTGGTTTGTCTTCTTCTAGGTCTGCTGTTGGGATCTTTTCATAAAGGGCTGGGTCTGCACCAAGTTCCTGCAAAAGTTGTTTTCCTTGACGTTTATTGAGGCGGAAAAGGGGTAAAATATCTGCACCTCCGTCACCAAACTTGGTAAAGAAACCTGTGATATTTTCCGCAGCATGGTCTGTTCCAATGACCGCTCCACTATGAGCACCTGCAAGGGCATACTGAGCAATCATACGGCAACGTGCCTTGATATTTCCCTTGTTGAAATCTGAAACAGGACTACCTGTTGCTTCAACTGCAGCTGTCATGGCGTCTGCTGATTCCTTGATATTCACCACCAAGCTGACATCTGGTTGGATGAAAGCTAGGGCTTTTTGAGCATCTGCTTCATCGGCTTGCACTCCATAAGGCAGGCGGACAGCGATAAATTTGTAGCTGTCATCTCCTGTCTCTGCTCGCAGTTCTTCCATAGCTAATTGGGCCAATCGACCTGCCAAGGTTGAGTCTTGTCCTCCAGAAATCCCTAGTACAAAGGTTTTAAGGAAGGGATGTTTTTTCAAGTATCTTTTTAAGAAATCAATGGAACGACGGATTTCTTCCTGGGCATCAATCACTGGTTTCACACCCAGTTCTTGGATAATCGTTTCTTGCAAACTCATTCTTCTTCTCCTTCACCGAGGGCTTCCTTGCGCATTTTGTCAATCAAGTCCATCTTGTCTTGCCATACATCACGCGCCAAATCCACTGGATAATGCTGAGGATTGAGCACGCGCTTGTACTCATCCCAAAGCTTATCAAATTCCTTACGAGCATAATCCTGAATCTCAGTCAAGCTAGGTAGGTTGTAAATCAATTTTCCGTCTTTGAAGACATCCACTAAGAGAGGAACGGCGTCAAAATTACGAACGGTCTTCTTGATGTAGGTATAGGTCGGATGGAACATCTTGATTTCTGTCATGCTGGCAACATCCACACCATCATAGGTAATATAGTCACCCTCTGACTTGCCTTTTTCACGACTGGTAATACGCCAAACCTGCTTCTTACCTGGCGTCGACACTTTCTCTGCATTATTAGACAGCTTAATCGTATTGCGCATGTTCCCATTTTCATCTTCGATTGCTACAATCTTATAAACTGCTCCAAGAGCTGGCTGGTCATAGGCTGTAATCAGCTTAGTTCCCACACCCCAGACATCAATCTTAGCCTTTTGCATCTTGAGGTTGAGGATAGTATTTTCGTCTAAGTCATTAGAAGCATAAATCTTAGCCTCTGTAAAACCAGCCTCGTCCAGTTGCTGACGAACTTTCTTAGAAATATAGGCAATATCTCCAGAATCAATCCGCACACCCATAAAGTTAATCTGATCACCCAGCTCACGCGCCACCTGAATGGCAGCTGGCACACCGATACGAAGGGTGTCATAGGTATCCACAAGAAAAACGCAATTTTTGTGGGTCGCAGCATAAGCCTTGAAAGCCTCGTAATCATTGCCATAAACCTGTACCAAGGCATGGGCGTGAGTCCCCAAGACAGGAATGTCAAAGAGTTTACCAGCACGCACGTTGCTAGTTCCATTGGCGCCACCAATCACCGCTGCGCGTGTTCCCCAGATAGCCGCATCCATTTCTTGAGCCCGACGTGTTCCAAACTCCATCAAGGGTTCATCTTCAATAACCGAGCGAATACGAGCTGCCTTGGTCGCCACCAGAGTCTGGTAGTTAACGATGTTCAAAAGAGCTGTTTCGACCAGCTGACATTGGGCTAGAGGACCTTCCACCTGCACAATAGGCTCATTAGCAAAGACCAAGTCCCCTTCTTGGGCAGAACGAACGGTCAACTCCAACTTGAAATTGCGGAGATAATCCAAGAATGCCCCATGATAGCCAAGCGACTCCAAATAGGCAATATCACTATCTAAAAAACGCAGGTCTTCAAGATAGCTCACAATTCTTTCCAAACCAGCAAAAACTGCATAGCCGTTCTTAAAAGGCTGCTGGCGGAAATACACCTCAAAGACCGCCTTTTTATTGTGAATCCCTTGGTCAAAGTAAACCTGCATCATGTTAATCTGGTACAAGTCCGTGTGCAATGTCAAACTATCATCTGGATACATACTTTTCCTACTTCCTTAACTAGAAACCAATGAAAATTTTCAAGAACTTTCATGTGTTCCAATAAATTAGTACTATTATATCACATTTTAGCTGGATTGAGAAAAGAGTAACAAGCTATTCTCCACTCTCCAGTTCATCCATATCTTGTTCAAACTTTTTCTGGGCCCATTCGCCATAGCTCTTCAAACCGAGATTGCCAATAAAGACCCAGGGAAGGTAAATGACATAAGTAATGACCCAAGCAGACAGGTATTTAACATTCAAAGGGTTATGCTGATAAATTTCTATGTTGAATTGATAATTCTGTAACATCAAAAGAGCCGTAATCGCCAAGGTTAGGAAAAAACAACCCAAAATCGTAAAATGAAAACGACTATAGTAGGTTACTCCCAGATAACGAGCACGATTAAAAAAGAAGAAAATTCCTACTATCAGAGTATAGACTAGAAAATTCGGATTAAAAAGAGAAGGAGCTAATACAGCCACCAAATAGCTTAGAAGCACAAGCCCAATAAAGAGGGAAAAGGATTCTGCCCCAGCTTTATTGATTAATTGTTCTTCTCTTTCGTCAAGTAATTGATAATGAATGAATTTATTTACCATCTTCTTCCTCCCAAAATAGTTGGTCTAGGGTTTTCCCTAAACATCTGCAAATGGACTGGCAGAGTGAGAGACTGGGATTGTATTTTCCCGCCTCTATCAGACCAATAGTCTGGCGTGTCACACCAACAGCCTCCGCCAGTTGACCTTGTGTTAAATCAAGCTCTACACGAGCTAATTTTAATTTTAAATTTTTAGCCACCTGCGTCCTCCTTATAGTTTTAAAAAGTTGCGCCTCTTTTTAACAACATTATATCATATATCTAACTTAATGCAATATATAAATGTCACTTTGTAACATTTTATTAACAAAAAAACTCTCTACAATAAAAAATAGAGAGTGTTACGTTTAAATATAGGATTTCAAAATTTCACCCGACTTTATCACTTAAAAAAGAACAGCTAACCCCTTGCGACTTAAGGGATTTCGCCGTTCTTCAATCTCATTTAGGTGTTACACATAGAACTTTGCATAATTTTTTAAAACTAAACAACTACATTAAGCACGCACTGTGACGCTGGTTCCATCTTCCTTATAAAGATTGATGAGACCTTCTTTAAGAGCTCGAACCATGTCTCCAACTTGAACAGGTTGTGGGACTTTGATTGTCAAGAGTTCCATTGGATTTGGAGCACGATCGATTTTATTTCCCTTTGCATCGTGCAAATCTTCGATATAGGTTTCAAAGTGACGGAAACCTGGGCCGTAAAACTCAACTTGGTCGCCTTCGTTAATCACGTTCCGTTGACGAATAGTTGCTGTTTGTGTCGCCTCATCATAAGAAACTACCTCAGCGACAAACTTATACTCAGGAATTTTACGACGAGCACCAAACAACTGCTCATTTTCAGATGGTGTACCATAGTAGAAACCTGTTGCTAATTCACGTTGGGCAACCTTCCACATCTCGTCCACCAAGTCTTGTTTGATAGATTCAAACTTTTCAGGACTTTCAAGATAGGCATCCACAGCCGCCTTGTAGCAGTTGGTTACTGTTGATACGTAATGAATAGACTTCATACGCCCTTCAATCTTCAGACTGTCCACTCCATTTTCAATCATATCTGGAATATGGTCAATCATGGACATGTCAACAGCTGACATTGAAAATTCTTCTGGAATTTCACCCTTCAAGCTCTTGCGTTCTTGACCAAATGGCATATCGTAAAGGTCGTACTTCCAACGGCAAGACTGAGAACATCCACCACGGTTGGCATCACGCATACTCATGTGGTTTGAAAGTGTACAACGACCAGAGTATGAAATACACATAGCTCCATGGACAAAAGCTTCAATCTCAACATCTGTACGTTTGCGAATTTCAGCTAATTCTTCCATTGAAACCTCACGCGCCAAAACGACACGTGTTAAGCCTAGCTCTTTCCAGAACTCAAGAGTTTCATAGTTAGTGGCACTTGCTTGGGTAGAGAGGTGGATTTCAAGACCAGGCGCTTCTGTCGCTGCAATCATAATCAAGGCTGGGTCAGATACGATAACTGCTGCAATCCCGATATCACGTAGTTTACGGAACCACTCACCAGCACCAGCTTCATTTCCTTCGTGCATAACCATATTAGCCGCTACATAGACCTTAGCTCCATACTTGGCAGCAAACTGGACGCCTTCTTCCATCTGTTCAAAGGTAAAGTTACCGGCACGGCTACGGAGACCATAGGCCTGACCACCGATAAAGACAGCATCTGCCCCATACTGAACAGCTACTTTTAGCTTCTCTAAAGTCCCTGCAGGTGATAAAACCTCAGGACGTTTTAATGTTTTTGTCATGATTTCTCCTATTTGCAATATAAAAGTTTGACGTTTTTCCTTCTCATTTTATAGTAAATAAGCGATAAAATCAAGCCTAGACAGATTGTTTTGACAATTCTAATCTTTTAATACTCTTCGAAAATCTCTTCAAACCACGTCAGCTTCCATCTGCAACCTCAAAACAGTATTTTGAGAAACCTGCGTCTAGCTTTCTAGTTTGCTCTTTGATTTTCATTGAGTATATGCTTTGCATAATGACTGATAAACTGTCGAAAATTAACCCAGTTTTAACAAGTAGTCAAAAAGCCAGATAAAGTAAAAACCAGTACCCAAAGATACTGGCTCGTAAAAATATATAAATTAGTCCTTAGATGACTACTCCCACTCTACTGTTGCAGGTGGTTTACTTGTAATATCGTAGACGATACGGTTAACGTGATCTACTTCATTTACGATACGAACAGAGATTTTTTGAAGGACATCCCAAGGAATTTTGGCAAAGTCAGCAGTCATACCATCGATAGAAGTGATAGCACGGATTGCAATTGTGTAGTCATACGTACGACCGTCACCCATAACACCAACTGAACGAACGCCTGTGTTGACAGTGAAATATTGCCAAATATCGCGGTCAAGACCAGCTTTAGCAATTTCCTCACGCAGGATAGCGTCTGACTCACGAACAGTTTCTAGTTTCTCTTCAGTAATTTCACCCATGACACGGATCGCAAGACCTGGTCCTGGGAATGGTTGGCGCCATACGATATGGTCTGGCATGCCAAGTTCTGTACCAAGAGCACGAACCTCATCTTTATAAAGAGTATTGAGTGGTTCAATCAATTCAAACTGCATGTCTTCTGGAAGACCACCCACGTTGTGGTGTGACTTGATCGTCTGAGCTGTATCCGTACCAGACTCAATCACGTCTGTATAAAGAGTTCCTTGAGCAAGGAATTTCACATCTTTGAGCTTGCTTGCTTCGTCATCGAATACATAGACAAACTCGTTACCGATGATTTTACGTTTTTGTTCAGGGTCAGAAACGCCAGCAAGTTTGTCAAGGAAACGTTTAGCAGCGTCTGCTTTGACGATATTCAAACCAAACTTACCACCAAGCATGTCCATAACTTGGTCCGCTTCTCCTTTACGAAGAAGACCATGATCCACGAAGATACAAATCAATTGATCGCCAATCGCTTTTTGGAGAAGAACCCCAACGACAGATGAGTCAACCCCACCTGATAGACCAAGAAGGACACGTTTATCACCGACGGTTTCACGAATTTTTTGGATCTGCATATCGATGAAGTTATCCATTGACCAGTCACCTTTAGCCTTACAAATATTAAGGGCAAAGTTACGAAGAATATCATTTCCGTATACAGAATGACGAACTTCTGGGTGGAATTGGATACCGTAAATGTGTTTATCTGGGTTTTCGATGGCTGCGTATGGGCAGTCAGCTGATGTACCTGTACGAACAAAGTCAGCAGGAATTTCAGTAACCGCATCACCATGGCTCATCAAAACAGTCTGTTCATCAGGTGTTGATTCAAAAAGCGCTGATGGTGTATGTGTTAGGGTTGATTGACCGTATTCACGATTTCCAGCATCACCTGCAGGAACAACTTTTCCTCCAAGTTTATGGGTCAATAACTGCATACCGTAACAGATTCCCAAAATTGGAATTCCAAGTTCGAAGATTTCTGGGTCAATATCGAATGAACCATCTTCATATACAGAGTTTGGACCACCTGATAGAATAATTCCTACAGGATTGATTTCACGAACTTCGGTAGCTGAAATTTTATGGCTCTTTAGTTCTGAAAAAACGCCAATCTCACGGATACGGCGTGAAATCAGCTGGTTGTACTGGCTACCATAGTCCAGCACGATGATTTTTTCTACATCTTGCAAATCAGTTGATATGTTGCTCATCTTTTTCCTTTCTCAAAAGAAATATCTTTTTTCAATATTCTATCACAAATAAGGGCGAATTACCAACTAAACAAGGCGAAGATTGACTTTTTCTAGTTTATTGGGGTAAAATAGAGAAAAGATAGAAATGAAGTGAAAAATATGCTACCTGCTTATATGAAAATCCATGATCAGATTAAAAAGGATATTGACGAGCACCGTTGGGCTATTGGGGAGAGGCTTCCCAGTGAAAGAGATTTAGCAGAGCAGTTTGAGGTCAGTCGCATGACCCTCCGCCAAGCCGTATCTCTATTAGTTGAAGAAGGTGTTCTGGAGCGCAGAGTTGGAAGTGGCACCTTTGTTTCCAGTACTCGAGTACAAGAAAAGATGCGAGGGACAACCAGTTTTACTGAAATTGTTAAGTCCCAAGGTAAAGTTCCCTCTAGCCAGCTCATTTCCTACAGAAAAACTATTCCTAATGAACAAGAAGTTGCTAAGTTAGGCATTTCTCCAACGGAAAATATTATCCGAATGGAGCGGGTCCGCTATGCCGACCAAGTTCCTCTGGTTTATGAAGTGGCTTCTATTCCTGAAAAATTCATTAAGGACTTTAAAAAAGAAGAAATCACCAGTCATTTCTTCCAAACCTTGCAAAAACATGGCTACCGTATTGGCAAATCTCAACAGACCATTTATGCTCGCCTTGCTAAGGAAAAAATCGCCCACTATTTAGAAGTTGAAAAAGGACATGCTATTCTTGGTCTGACTCAGGTTTCCTACCTAGAAGATGGAACTGCTTTTGAATACGTAAAAAGTCAGTATGTAGGCGAACGTTTTGAATTTTATCTTGAAAATAATTAATACTCTTCGAAAATCAAATTCAAACCGCGTCAACGTCGCCTTGCCGTACTCAAGTACAGCCTGCGGCTAGTTTCCTAGTTTGCTCTTTGATTTTCATTGAGTATAAAATACTACGCAAAAACTCTCTGTCACGGACAAAGAGTCTTTTTATTTTTCTAAGAGTAAATCTTTCAAAGAAATCAGAGTTACAGCAAACAATATCATTGCCATACCAAGAAAATCAATAGGATAAAATTGTTCATTCATAATTAGAAAGGCAAAGAAAACCGCCGATATTGGCTCAATCGAAGCCAACAAGCTTGACTTAACCGGTCCTATCAGACTGGCTCCTTTTAGAAAGGCTGTATAGGTAAAGACAGTTCCAATAAGGATAATGCCCGCAAAAGCAAGGAGAAAATCAAGACTTGTTGGGATAGTTGCCTGTAGAATCCCTGTAAAAGGAAGGGCGACCAAACCTGCTATGACCATTCCCACACCAATGACCAAACTACTCCCCCACTTCTTAATCAAGGCTATGGGCAAAATGATATAAAGAGCGTAAGTCAGAGCAGAAAAGAGCCCCCAGAATAAGCCAGAAGGTGTAATAGATAACTGGTCCAACTGCCCATGAGTGGCGATCAGGAAGGTCCCTCCAATGGCTAATATGATGGAAATAATTTCTCCTAGCGTCGGAGCCACCTTATCCTTGATACAGCTATAAATCAAAATTCCGACAGGACAAACATACTGAAGCACTGTTGCAGTACCTGCATTGGTTTCCTGAATAGCAGTTAGATAGGCAAATTGATTGAGGAAGAGACCAATTAGAGCAAAAATAAGAAGAGACAGCAAACTCTTTCTATCCGTTAAAAAGGCCAGCATTTTATCTTTTGCAGTGGCATAAGCCAAGAGCATGAGAATTCCACCAGCGATTAAAAGACGCAAGTTGGTCAAAACCAGAGCCGAAATTCCGTGTGCCATCAGGTATTGGCCACTCGTTCCTGACAAGCCCCAAGCAATCCCAGCCACAACTGTTAATAAAGTCCCTTTTAAACTGTTTGACATGTCTCTCCTTACTCTTCTTTGCGAATCAAGTCCATCACTTGATTACGGTCTAAAATCCACTGAGCCCTCTCATCCTTTTCATAGGTACGATTCGATAGGAAAATGGCCGCTTCTCGCTTCTGACGATTCCACATGATAAAGGTACCTGTATAGCCCGTATGGTCTAGCCAATCTCCTTCCAAATTCCATGCTAAAGAACGTTCCTTGTCATCCAAAGGTGAAAAATTTTGACTCAAGTCTCTTGCAAAATCATCTCCTAAATAGTGTTCTAAAAAGATTTGTAAATCCTTTACAGTCGAAAATAAACCAGCACTACCAGCATGTCTGCCCAGGAGACGAGCTTTTGGATCATGTACCATTCCTGCCTCTACACCTCTAACTGTTGGAACAGCGAGCTCAACCGGCCCAAACTGGGTTTCCTTCATTCCCCAAGGTTTCAAAACTTGTTCTTGTAAAATCACATCCAAGTTTTGATTAAAGATTTTTTCCAAGATAAAACCTAACAGCAAAAAATGGACATCCGAATAAAGAAAGGCTGGCTGACTTCGTCTATTGAGATGAAACATCGCTTCCTTTAATTCAGAAGCTGTTAAAAGGTCTCGATTGGGAATAAACGGATCAAGATCTGTTGCGTGAGTCAAGAGCTGGCGAATAGTGATGTCTGGATAATCACTCTCAGGTAAAAAATCTATTACCAGTCTATCAATATCTAATTGACCTATTTCCCACAAGAAGGTAAAAACGGTGCCAACGCCAACAACCTTGCTAACACTGGCTAGGTCATAAACCAGTCCTGCCTCTGTCTGCAAGCCATGCTCTGGGTCACTCTGGCCTAAATAGAACTCAGTCCATTGATTGTCCTTAAAATACGCAAAAGAGGCTCCGGGATAAATCCCTGCCTCGATTTGTTCTTCTATTTTTTTAATAATCTTGGTCCACTTCATACTTCTTCAAACCACAATTCAACATTATTTCTATCTTTACCAAGGAAGAATTTTTCAGACTTAGGAATAAAATATTCTGTAGACTCAAACCTCTGGCACAGACTGGCTAAATCTAATTCATTTACCAAGAACTTGAGCATAGACAAGTCCCAGGTAACCGTACTGTCCACAGTCAAATCCTGCCCCTGTGCTGGGATAAAATCAAGGGATGTCCCAATTTCAGATAGTTCCAAGAAACTATCTACATCCGTTGGGAGGTGTAATTCCATAGAAATTTCAAATTTACTTAAAGAAATTGACTCCAGATCTGTTTGAAATTCTGGCTTTTCTCCTACTTCTACTAGACTTGCTCTATCATCTTCCGCATGAATCAAAATCAAATCATCTTCTGGCGAGTAAATTTCAAAAGCGTAGCCATGTTGACCTTTATATAATCGATGAATCGAATTCGTTTTAGATAAGAGTCCTTCAATTTCCAAGGGATTTTCCACCTTGACAATCAATCTAGCTAGTTTTTTTCTTCCCTCTACCTTACGAGTACGCATACTTGGAGCTTCTTCTAAAACCAGCTTCTCAAGACCTGTTTGGTCCCCTAGTGATAGGAAGGCTGATTCCTCTAACAAGGCCTTCATTCCAAGGGTTTCAATATAAAATGTTTCATTTAATTTTCTATTATTAACTTTTAAAGTAGGAATAATCCGTACAATCTGATTTACATTCATAAATTCCTCCAACTCTTTTATTTTAAAGGATTTTAGAATTTTTTACAAGATATTATGCTCAAATTTAACATTATTTAGCTATTTAGTAAAGATAATCTTTCAAAGCTTTGGTCAAAACTTGATAACCAGTGACACTAAGGTGCAGTCCATCAGTAGTATAATCTTTTTTTAGTTGATCTGCTTGGTCTGTCAAACTATCAAAAACTGGCACAAATTCCACCTGCATATAGGCCGACGCAAGCTTTTGATAGGCTTGATTCCATCTCTGAATTTTTTCATTCGAGCGGATATAGACTGTCTGCTTGTACTCCTCTACTTCATTGACTGGCAAAATGGAAAGCAATTTAATCTCTGTCAGTGGATAATCGCGAGCAATGGATTGAATGATAGCTTCGAGGTTATTGAGAGCCTCATTCACAGGCACATCTTTTCCGATATCATTTGTCCCAATCAAAAGGACAATTTTATCTACCGCTCCACCGTACAGATGCGCATCTAGATTTTCTAATAACAGCCCTGTCTGATAACCTCGAATGCCTCGATTGACAATCGTTTTTGAAGTCCCAAATAGTTCCTGCAGAGGATAATACTCAACAATGGAATCCCCAATAAAGAGAATGTCTGGTTCAACAACAGAAACTTGATTTAAGTGACGATACTTGGTTTGGATTTTACCCTGTTCCTTTAGGAGCCAATTTTCTAATAACTGTACTGCCACTTCATTCTCCTTTTTCTAACCAATTTTCCAAGACTTTATAAACTCCTCCTCGGCTATTGGCTGGCGCTAGAGCAGTCGCCACAGCTTTGGCTTTATCATCAGCATTTTCCATCGCATAAGCAATTCCAGCCATTTCAAGCAGTTCAACATCATTTTCACTGTCACCAAAAGCCATGATTTGTTGAGCCTTCAAGTCCCAACGCTTGAGTAATTCTTCCAAGCCCCATGCTTTATGAATCCCAGCTTGAAGGATATCAATGCAACCATAGCCACTCGATACAGCCCGAACACGGCCATCAAAGAGGTCATTGATTTCTTCCAAGACCGAACTCAAACGTTCCTCACCAACAACCATACTCATCTTGAGCACACCACCAAAGAGGTCAGAGGTTAATTCATCCACAAACTGCATCCGTTGATAGAATTTTTCAATCATTTCTGGAGTCATAAAACTTTCAAGGTCTGTAAAAATGGTACCTTCTTTGACGAAACCACCCTTCATCCCCGTTACAACAAACTGGTCCTGACACGCTCGACCCTTGAAATGAGCCAAAGCCTTATCAACAATGGCATCATCCCAAGTCTGAGCCTGAATCAGTTCATTGTTTTCAAAAATACGAGCACCGTTGGCAACCACCAGAACCACTCGATCCACCAAGTGCCCCAGCAGTTGCCTCATGCGGTGAATTTCATTGCCCGTCGCGATAACAAAACGAATACCCTTTTGATCCAACTGATCTAAAATCTTTTCCAATCGTGGGAGATCAAGCTGGCCTCTAGCATCCAGCAAGGTCCCATCCATATCTGTCGCAATTACCTTAATCGTCATTTACTTTCCTCTGGATTCAAGCTAATCCCACTTCAATCCCACATGTTCGTTCATTTCTTTATAGGCTGTATCAATTCGTTCCTTAGTCGCTTCATCTAACTGGTCACGATGACTGCCACCCTCTATAAAATCTTCCAAGATATAGGTTTGATAATGATATAAAGGATAGCCTTCTGGTGAAAAGGTTCCCTTTGGTGTTCGATTGACCCAAGTAGGATGAGCTTTAGCTGTTCCGATAGTTGTTTTTCCATCCTTCTTCTTAATGGTCACGTCCATGAGAACGCCACGTTCAGTCCACTTAGCATTTTCTTCATCTCCCATCGATTCAATCCGTTGATTGGAAATGAAGTTCCCCATTGAATAGATAATGAGTTTCTTTTCTCCATCTTTTTCAACCGTTTCAGATGGTTCAACTACATGTGGGTGTCCTCCAAAGATAATATCTGCTCCCCAATCAATCATCTTGTGATAAAGAGCCTTTTGTTCTTCAGTTGGTTCCAAGCGATACTCAACACCCATCTGAGGCATGATAATGGTGATATCTGCTTCCTTCTCTGCCCGTTCAATTTCAGCCTTCATCTTATCTTCGTTTAAATCTGAAAGATAACGATTATAGTCTTCCTGAGAAATATACTGCTCAATGCCATTGAAACCATAGGAATAGGCTAACAGTGCAACCTTGATACCATTCACTTCCTTAATGACCAGCGGAGCCTGATCACGTGGCTCGTGCGTATAAACTCCGATTGGAGTGATTCCAGCTTTCTCAATAATATCGGCCGTTGAAATAACTCCCTCAATTTGCGAATCCAAAATATGATTATGAGCTAAATCCAGCACATGATAACCTGCATCCTTAATGGCATCCATAACTTCAGCAGGAGCATTAAAGAGAGGATAACCTGCTAAATAATGATCCTTATTAATGGTTCCTTCAAAGTCACCAATAGCTAAGTCTGCTTGCTTAAGCCAAGGAGTCACATACTCAAAATTCTCATGAAAGTCATAGGTACCGTCTTCTTTTTTAGCTGAAAAGAAAAGTCCATCGTGGTAGAGCAAATCCCCATTGGCCATAATTCTGGCAGTTTTTTCCTCTTCCTGCTCCTGAGACTTTTGCTTAGTCCCCTCTTGAGAAATAGTATCTCGTTTTTGACTGGTTAAAGGGATTCCTTGGAAACTTTCAAACAACAAGACCAAGCCCATTGATAAAGCAACTGCTAGCAAGAGTATCGCCACAAATCCTTTATTGCTCCACCTGCGATAACTCCTAAAAAAGTTTACCAAGACCTTCATAAAACGAAAAGCTAAACCACCCTGATTTCTATCTTGTCTTCTTTGCATCTTCATTCTCCCTACTTTCTTATGCAAGCCTTTTCTTTTTATTATATCATAGATAAGTAATTCTTTCACAATTGATACTCTTCGAAAATCAAATTCAAACCACGTCAGCGTCGCCTTACCGTATATATATGTAACTGACTTCGTCAGTTCTATCCACAACCTCAAAACAGTGTTTTGAGCTGACTTCGTCAGTTCTATCTACAACCTCAAAGCAGTGCTTTGAGCAACCTACAGCTAGCTTCCTAGTTTGCTCTTTGATTTTCATTGAGTATGAATTGAACTTCCTATCTATTTTCTATAAATCCTAAAGGCTGTAATACTTTCAATCCTTGTCATTTTGTGTTATCATGTAGAGGTAATGAAAGGAGAGAAAATGTCTGCTATAGAACGTATTACAAAAGCTGCTCACTTAATTGATATGAACGATATTATCCGCGAAGGGAACCCAACTCTACGCGCGGTTGCTGAGGAAGTTACTTTTCCCCTATCTGATCAGGAAATCATTCTTGGCGAAAAGATGATGCAATTCCTCAAACATTCCCAAGATCCTGTCATGGCTGAAAAGATGGGACTCCGAGGTGGTGTTGGACTGGCTGCTCCTCAGTTAGATATCTCAAAACGCATTATCGCTGTTTTAGTGCCTAATATTGTTGAAGAAGGCGAAACGCCACAGGAAGCTTACGACTTGCAAGCTATTATGTACAATCCAAAAATCGTCTCTCACTCGGTTCAAGACGCTGCTCTTGGCGAAGGAGAAGGTTGTCTGTCTGTTGACCGCAACGTGCCTGGCTATGTGGTGCGCCATGCTCGCGTCACTGTTGACTACTTTGACAAGGATGGCGAAAAACACCGTATCAAGCTCAAAGGCTACAACTCCATTGTTGTTCAGCATGAAATTGACCACATCAACGGAATCATGTTTTACGACCGTATCAATGAAAAAGACCCATTTGCAGTTAAAGATGGTTTACTAATTCTAGAATAAAGAAAATCCCGTTGCAAGACGGGGTTTTGTGTTATAATAGAGGCATGAAAACAAATGATATTGTCTATGGCGTCCACGCCGTAACCGAAGCCCTCCTTGCAAATACAGGAAACAAACTCTACCTCCAAGAAGATCTCCGAGGTAAGAATGTTGAGAAAGTCAAGGAACTGGCTACAGAAAAGAAGGTGTCCATTTCTTGGACTTCAAAAAAATCCCTCTCCGAGATGACTGAAGGTGCTGTCCACCAAGGTTTTGTTCTACGAGTGTCTGAATTTGCCTATAGCGAGCTGGATCACATCCTTGCCAAAACACGCCAAGAAGAAAATCCACTTATATTGATTCTGGATGGCTTAACTGACCCTCACAACCTAGGCTCCATCTTAAGAACCGCTGATGCGAGCAATGTTTCAGGTGTCATCATTCCCAAACACCGTGCTGTCGGAGTAACTCCTGTCGTTGCCAAAACGGCCACAGGTGCTATTGAACACGTTCCCATTGCCCGAGTGACCAACCTCAGTCAAACATTAGATAAACTCAAGGATGAAGGCTTCTGGATCTTTGGAACGGATATGAATGGGACTCCTTGCCACAAGTGGAATACAAAAGGGAAAATTGCCCTCATCATCGGAAATGAAGGAAAAGGCATCTCTAGCAACATCAAAAAACAGGTTGATGAGATGATTACCATTCCTATGAATGGACATGTTCAAAGTCTCAATGCCAGTGTTGCTGCAGCCATTCTCATGTACGAAGTTTTCCGAAATAGACTATAAAAAGTTTCCAGTCATCTGATTGGAAACTTTTTATGATTAACTATGTTCTGTGATAAACTTGTAGGCTTCTTGACCAGCGATAGCTCCATCTCCAACTGCTGTTGTTACTTGGCGAAGGTCTTTCAAGCGAACATCTCCAACTGCAAAAATACCGTCAACTGCAGTTTTCATGTGGTTATCTGTCACAATCCAGCCAGCCTGATCTTGGATATTCAATTCTTTAACAAAATCGCTAAGAGGGTCCAATCCAACATAGATAAAGACGCCACCGAAGGCTTGTTCTGTCACTTGACCTGTTTTCACATTTTCAAATACGACAGATTCTACTCGGTTTTCACCCTTGATTTCCTTGACTACAGAATCCCAGATAAAGCTGATTTTCTCATTCGCAAAGGCGCGGTCTTGTAAAACCTTTTGAGCACGAAGTTGGTCACGACGGTGAACAATGGTAACAGTTTTAGCAAAACGAGTCAAGAAGATGGCTTCTTCAACAGCTGAATCTCCACCACCAACTACCAACAAATCTTGGTCACGGAAGAAAGCACCATCACACACGGCACAGTAAGAAACACCTCGACTGTTCAGTTCTTCTTCTCCAGGCACTCCCAAAGGACGGTGTTTAGATCCAGTTGCTACGATAACTGTACGTGTTTCATATGTTTGGTCATCAGTCATCACTTTCTTAAAATCACCATGATCTTCTACATTTTCAACATAAGCATAAATGTGCTCAACACCAAGGTTTTCAAGCGGTTCAAACATCTTTTCTGCCAATTCTGGCCCACTAATATTAGCGTATCCAGGGTAATTTTCAATATCCGATGTATTATTCATCTGACCACCTGGCAGACCACCTTCAATCAAGGCTACTTTCAGATTGCTGCGAGCAGCATACAAGGCTGCAGTCATCCCTGCAGGTCCAGCACCGATAATAATAGTATCGTACATATAGTTTCCTTCTTTCTTGTTGTAACTATCTTTATTCTAACTCTTTCTTGTCAATCATGCAAGGATTATGCCTTGAAAACAAGAATTAAACTCATAACCGCAAAGGATAATACTGGAACAACCAAGACCCCAATCATAATCATATCATAAAGATGGGCTTGGCGAGCCTTGGCTGTCTTATCAACTCCCGACATGGCTCTCAGTCCAATCCAAATCCCTAAAAAAATCAGGACGAGGATGGTGGTCAAGATCAAACTCTCGAAATATAAAGAAAATAGTTGCAGTAGCATGATTTCTCTCATTTCTATCTTTTTTAAAGAGTAAACTCAGCTAGTCCAGCTAACTGAGTTTTTCTTTATCTATTATATCAAATATAAGTCCGTTTGTAACTAGCGAAGAATTCTTTTGTCCGCTCTTCTTTAGGATGGTGGATAATCTCATCCGGAGTTCCAGACTCAATGATTTTCCCCTTATCTAGGAAGAGAATCTTATCCGCCACTTGGGCTACAAAGGACATGTCATGACTGACCAAAATCATGGTTTGACCTGACTTAGCAGCATCTGCAATAGACTTTTCTACTTCACCAACCAATTCTGGGTCAAGAGCTGAAGTTGGTTCGTCTAAGAGCAAGACATCTGGTTTCATAGCGAGAGCACGCGCCAAAGCAACCCGTTGCTTTTGTCCACCTGATAAATGTCGAGGATAATGGTTTTCACGGTCAGAAAGCCCAACCTTAGCCAACTCTTCCTTGGCAATCTTAGTCGCTTCTTGATCAGACAATTTCTTGACAACAACCAAGCCTTCTTTCACATTATCAAGTGCTGTGCGGCGTTCAAACAAATTAAACTGTTGGAAAACCATAGACAGCTTACGGCGTAGGGCAAGGATTTCTTCTTGAGTGATTTTGGAAAAATCAACTGAAAAATCATCAATCTGAATAGAGCCACTGTCAGGTGTTTCAAGATAATTGAGACTGCGAAGGAAAGTTGATTTTCCAGCTCCTGAAGAACCAATCAAGGCTACAACTTCCCCTTTTTGAATATCCAAGTCCAGATGATCCAAGACAGTCTGTCCTGAAAAGGATTTGCTTAAATTCGAAATCTTAATCATTAACGAAGGTCTCCTTTCACATCTGTTTGCACTGTATCGGGTGCAGAAATAGCCATTTTTCTCTCGATGAAACGACCGAGGCTTTCAATTCCGATATTGACCACCCAATAAACAAGGGCAACGGAGATAAAGCGTTCAAAGTAACGATAATCGGCACCACCCAAAATCTGAGCTTGGGCAAAGACTTCCACAACACCCGCACTGAAGGCTAGGGAAGTTCCCTTGGTCAAACCGATCAGGGAATTGATTAAGGTTGGAGTCGCCACAACGGCCGCATTTGGAATAATCACTCGTCGATAAACTTGCGCTCGGGTCATCCCCAGACTTCGTGCCGCCTCAATCTCACCAGGATTGACTGAGAGAATGGCTGCACGAATGGTTTCACTGGCATAAGCTGCCTCATTAAAGGCAAAGGCTACAATCGCAAAAACAGCCGCTGGAATCGCATTGATATTGAGACCAGTACCCCATTGCTGATTGAGGGCTTTCAAAGCCAAAGGGATTCCATAGTAGGTCAACATGAGTTGCACCAAAATCGGTGTCCCTTTTAAGAAACTAACAAAAAAGGCCTGCAAGGGATATAAAATCCTGACACGATTGATCTTCACAATGGCAAAAAGAAGCGCCAAAACCAAGCCAAAAAAGGCACCACCAATTGTCAACATAATCGTTGTTGGAAGTTGTTGGACAATTCTTGGGATTCCATCAAAGACCGAACGCAAGCTAAACAGCTTGCCATCCGGAATCAATTGCATCAAGTTTTGGTACCAATCTGATGCTAAAATCGTTGTAACATTCATAAAAACATCCTCTCCTGATAATGATTCATTCTACCATACTTCTGCCGTCAATGAAATTATTTGCTACGGTCAGATACAGACTTTGTCTACCTACTAGTTTATCATACTTTGAAACAGGGAGGCTATATATTTTATCTATCAAAGAGATAAGTAAAAACTATTTCAATCCCAATTCTTCATAAGGTTTTCGATAACCGATTTGCTTAACAGTTCCATTTTCTACTAAAATTGGCCGTTTTAACAACATACCGTCACTTGCTAGTAACTCAGCTGCTTCTTGGTTCGACAGACTTCCTACCTTATCTTTCAGCCCTAATTCACGGTATTTGATCCCACTGGTGTTGAAAAATTGCTTCAACTCGAAACCTGAAGTCTCTAACCAGTTTAAAATGACTTCTTGGCTGGGTGTTTCTTCGACGATATGGACGGCTTTGTAGCCCACACCGAGTTGGTTTAATTCTTGTTTTGCTTTTTTACAAGTTGAACATTTTGGGTATTCGATAAATTCTAACATGTGTTTCACTTTCTATTGTTTATATCTTTAAAATCTGCGCCTTCATGCTCCAAGAGCCATGCTTTCTTTTCCACTCCTGCAGCATAACCTGTCAGACGCTTGCCTGCGCCGAGCACACGATGACAAGGTACTAGGATAGACCAAGGATTGCGTCCCACTGCTTCACCAATTGCTTGAGCAGAAGCCACTTGCAGATCTTGGGCTATTTGTCCATAGGTCACTGTCTGACCATAAGGAATTTCCTGTAAATAGGACCAAACTCGCTTTTCAAAATCCGTTCCGGTTGGAGCCAAGGGCAAGTCGGATAAATCTTGAGGCTGGCCTTTAAAGTAAGCATCTAAGCAAGCAATAACTGGGTTTAAAATGGGATGACTAACAACTGCTTCTATCGTGTCATCTCCTATCCCTCTCTCAAAATGCTTCTGCTCCTGCACCCAAATGCCATACAAATAATGGTCATCAGCTACGAGAGAAAGGGAGCCAATTGGTGAAGAGTAGAGCATTTTTGCGTACTTCTTTTGCATTATTTCTTCAATTTTTGATAGGCCAAGCGTTCGCCATCAACAGGCACTTTACCAACCTGTTTAAAACCAAGTTTTTCAAAAATATGTTGCATAGCTTTGTTTTCAGCATGCGTATCTGAGCGAAAATCTAGATAATCAAATCCTTCAATCAAGCCCTCTAAGAAGGTTTGAGCAACGCCCTGTCCCTGCACATCTGCTGCCACAGCAATACGGTGAAAGACTAGATATTCTGACTCTCCAGCTTGCCAGTTTCCCTCATAAATATCTTCATAGGCCTCCTCTGGACTCTTAGTCACAGCAGCATAGGCTAGTAGTTCTCCATCTTCCAAGGCTACATAGGCTTGACCTGAGATTATATCCTCAATAATAATATCAGCATTTGGATAACCATTTTGCCACTGGTCACTACCAGCATCTGCTAAACATTTCTTGGCTTCCTCAATCACCTTCATGATGGCATCTACTTCATTTGGAAAAGCTAAACGAATCTCCATCTTTTCTCCTCATTTCTGACTAGTTTCTCCCATCATAGCATAATTTAAGTCTTTCTACAAGCAGTTAAAACTTGACTTTCTGTTTTTGTTATTTTATAATCTAGTTATTAAAACTAGATAAAAAGGAGTTGGAAATGAAAACTACCTTTTCCTACCCAAAATGGGCAGAAATTCCAAACATTGACCTCTATCTGGACCAGGTTTTGCTCTATGTCAATCAGGTCTGCGCCCCTATTTCTCCTGATAAAGACAAGAGACTAACAGCATCTATGGTCAATAATTATGTCAAACATGGTTACCTGACAAAGCCTGACAAGAAAAAATACCAACGTCAACAGATTGCCCGTCTGATTGCTATCACAAGCCTCAAGTCTGTATTTTCTATTCAAGAAATAGCACAGACACTGAATACTCTACAAACTCAAGCAAGTTCAGACCAACTCTACGATGCTTTTGTGGACTACATGAACCATGGAATTGACCCAGCTAACCCTATTATCCAAACCAGCTGCCAAACCGTTAAACTCTATCATCAAACTCTAGACTTAATCGATCATACTGAAGAGGAGGTAATCAAATGAACACTAGTCTTAAACTCAGCAAACAACTCAGTTTTGGAGAGGAGATTGCTAATAGCGTGACCCATGCTGTGGGTGCAGTCATCATGCTCATCTTACTCCCTATTTCATCCACCTATAGTTATGAAGCACACGGATTTTTATCCTCTATCGGCGTTTCCATTTTCGTCATCAGTCTCTTTCTCATGTTCCTCTCATCCACCATTTACCACTCTATGGCCTATGGTTCGACCCACAAATATGTCTTGAGAATCATTGATCATTCTATGATTTATGTTGCTATTGCAGGCTCATACACGCCCGTCGTCTTAACCTTGATGAATAACTGGTTTGGCTATCTGATTATTGCCATCCAATGGGGAACGACCATCTTTGGTATTCTCTATAAAATCTTTTCTAAAAAGGTCAATGAGAAATTTAGCCTTGCCCTTTACCTGATTATGGGCTGGTTGGTGCTAACTATCATTCCAGCCATTATCAGTCAAACAACTCCAGTCTTTTGGAGTCTCATGGTAACTGGCGGACTCTCTTATACAGTTGGAGCTGGATTTTACGCCAAGAAAAAACCTTATTTCCACATGATTTGGCATCTCTTTATCCTAGCTGCGTCCGCACTCCAATACATCGCCATTGTTTATTACATGTAAAACTCTAAGCAGGCTCTGCCTGCTTAGAGTTTTACAATCGAATTTCCCAAAGAGGAAGCAAGATGAAAGCCGTCATTGCTTATGCTCATAAGATTCTCAGAATCGTTTACAAACTACTCTCCACCAAGCATACTTATCAAAAAGAAAAGGCGCTAGGACTGAGGAAACAGTTCTAACGCCCAAACTAAAAAATTTCAATTACACTATAGCACAGGAAGTGATTTTTTGCGCTTTTTTACTGTTTTTTCAAATAAAAAAAGACAAGGTTTTTTATCCTTGCCTTTTAGTTTTAGTATTTCTTTGGTTTCAATGTCAATAAGTGTGTTCTTTTTGGTTCAGTAACTATTCCAATTTATCTATCTTGAAATATATAGAATCCCTTTGTAATACTATAAAAAATAACTAACAAAGAAATAACTATAAGACTCGGTTGCCAAAAACCCGATATATCTACTACACTTTGGCCTAAAAGTTGGCCAATAAAGCTAACTAAAATTAAAATAATTAAATTGAAAATTACTGATACTAATAAAATTAACACCGAATGTATTATTGCCTCGCCTATGCGTATTTTAAAAAGTTGTAATCTTGACACTCCCACTGTCTTTAACTGTTTAATGTCCTCAATATCTTTATTAGAAGATAAAATTGTAAGAGAAATAGAACTAGTAATAATCAGAATAATTGGAGCAGACATATAAGCAATAAAGGAAGCTCTTGCTTCGTTTACTCCGTTTGCTGTATTCATGAATGAATACATATTTTGGGTGTAAAGAATAAACCCAGAAATGAGAGTTACTCCCATGCTCATTGAAGTTTGTATACTTTTCAAATAGCTAGGATTGGATAGTAGATTCCAAAAGCCTGTATTGATTACATAATTTTCAGTTGGGAATATCCTCATTAAAAATTTTATTAGAAACACTTGAATTGATGGAGATAGTGATTGAATAATAAGGATGTGAATAATTAATAAAAATAATATTATGCTTGACTGTTTTTCAATTATTTCTTTGTTTCTGATAAAACCTGCTGAAACAATAGAACCTACACATAGTAACCATAGGAATAAACGAACAGAGATGTTAACAAATCCAGTTACTGTAACTTTTCTTTTTTTCTTTTTTGGTTTTAATATTGATGATATTTTAAGTATTCGACTTGAATAAAAGTAAGCCCCTATCCCGACAATTGTTGGGACTATAAAAACACTCAATAAAATTGATTGAATGTTGGCTGTAATAACTAAATCAGGTAACTCATCTCTTCCTAATAAATTTTGTAAAAATTTGTAGTAACTATCTGCCATGATAAATGAAAGTATTGTACCAATACTACTAACAATCACTGCCATTAAATAAAACTGTCCAGATACTAATAAAGATAGCTGAGTTCTGCTTGCGCCTAAGATAGCCCATAATTGGTAATCCTTTTTAAAGATATCTATTAGCAGTCTTATATTATTTGAAATAAGGAAAAATAGAGTAGTCCCGCCAAAAATTATTAGCATTTGAAAAAGTTGCGAAGCGTTAATATTAGCAGTCTTTATTGAACTAGCAATACCAAATAAAGATGTTCCAACAATCAGGCTAGATACAAATAGTAATGGTATTGTTCCTAACCATTGTCTTTTTGAGTACTGAAATTGGTAAATGATTAATTTTAGCATAATAAATCCTCCTCAAATTAATCTTTACTACTTTCAAGTGCTTGGTAGAGCTCGTCAGCTGAAGGTTTAATAATTTGTCGAGATATTTTTCCGTCTTTTAAAATGAGTGCTCTGTCAGTTTTTGAAGCCAACTCAATATCATGAGTGACCATAAAAACACATTTTCCTTGACTCGCTAAATTACGAAGTGTTTCAAAAATAAGTTTTCTTGAGACGCTGTCCAGAGCTCCTGTTGGCTCATCAGCAAAAATAATTTTACTATCAGCTATTATTGCACGAGTAATAGCCACTTTTTGCTGTTCTCCACCTGATAAGGTAGCAACTAATGATGATAGTTCTGCTTTAAAATTCAAACTATCCAACATTTTTTTTACTTTATTGCTATCAACACTCTTTCCTGAGAGTCTCAGAGGAAGTGTAACATTTTCTAGTACAGGTAGAGCGGGGACCAGATTATAGTTTTGAAAAATAATTGCAATATCTTGCCTTCTAAATTTAGCAAGCTTCCCTTCTTTTAAGGTATATGGATTTACACCATTGATAACAACTTCGCCACTTGTTGGTTCAGACAAACTTGATAAGCAACTTAGCAAAGTAGACTTTCCAGAACCACTGACACCAAGTATTGATACAAATTCCCCATAATTGACAGATAAAGAAACATCTTTCAAAATAGAGACAGTTTTGTCTTGTCCTAACAAAAATTCTTTTGAAAGGTTTGAGACTTTAACAGCTACATTATTAACCATAATAAATCCTCCTTATTCCAGTGTCATCTTTGATTTAATTATACAATATTGGAATTCTATTAATATTAAGTAAGTAACTTATGAAACGTATTTTTTATGGATAAAATTTCTATTTCCTCTGGATCTAGAATAAAGGTCTTCAGCGAACTAAGAATTTTTTTCTATTACCATAATAGTATCATAAATGAGGCTTGATTGAAAGCGTAAACATAGCTTTATTATGAGGTACAGCTATTCTATACAAAATTTAAACATAAAACTTAGGTATACTTAATAAATGAGAAATAAAGTTAGCTATAACGAAAATAGTAGCATATGTAAAACTCTAAGCAGGCTCTGCCTGCTTAGAGTTTTACAATCGAATTTCCCAAAGAGGAAGCAAGATGAAAGCCGTCATTGCTTATGCTCATAAGATTCTCAGAATCGTTTACAAACTACTCTCCACCAAGCATACTTATCAAAAAGAAAAGACGCTAGGACTGAGGAAACAGTTCTAACGCCCAAACTAAAAAAATTTCAATTACAGTATAGCACAGGAAGTGATTTTTTTGCACTCTTTTACTATCTTTTTTCTTTACACATATTGATAAAGTACTGGTGCAAGCGCACATCATCAGTCAATTCTGGATGAAAAGAAGTTACCAACATATTTTTTTCTTGGGCTGCAACGATTTGATTATCAACTGTTGCTAGAATTTCTACACCCTCTCCAACACTGCTGATAATTGGACCACGGATAAAAGTCATTGGAATCTGACCGACTCCCTTACATTCTGCTTCCGTGTAGAAACTTCCTAATTGGCGCCCATAGGCATTACGCTCGACCACCATATCCATAGTTCCTAGATGACTCTCTTCCTGAGAAGCAATTTCCTTAGCCAGCAAAATTAAACCCGCGCAGGTTCCAAAAACCGGAAGTCCAGAGAGAATGGCTTCTCGAATGGGAAGCAGCATGTTTTGGTCTCGTAAGAGCTTGCCCATGGTTGTAGACTCACCACCAGGCAAAATCAAACCCGACAAGTCACTCTGAGATTTCTGAAAATCCTCTAAATTTCTGATTTCAACACTCTCGACACCTAATTGATCTAGCACTTTTGCATGTTCTGCAAAGGCACCTTGCAAGGCCAATATTCCGATTTTCATCTATTTTCCTCGCTCAGCCATGAGAATTTGGATCTCATTTTCATTGATACCAACCATGGCTTCTCCTAAATCTTCAGAGATTTGAGCTAAAATTTGAGGATTACGGAAGTTAGTCACCGCTTTGACAATAGCACTCGCTCGTTTAACAGGATCTCCTGACTTAAAAATACCTGAACCGACAAAGACACCCTCTGCCCCTAATTGCATCATCAGTGCGGCATCTGCTGGCGTTGCAACGCCTCCAGCTGCGAAGTTTACAACTGGCAATTTTCCATGTTCATGGACATATTGAACCAATTCTACAGGGACTTGCAAGTCCTTAGCAGCAACATAAAGTTCGTCCTCACGTAGGTTTTGAATGCGGCGAATTTCCTGATTCATCATACGCATATGACGAACAGCTTGGACGATATCCCCTGTACCCGGTTCTCCTTTGGTACGAATCATAGAAGCTCCTTCAGCAATACGACGCAAGGCTTCGCCCAAATCCTTAGCACCACAGACAAAAGGAACTTGGAATTCTTTCTTATCCACATGGAAACGGTCGTCAGCTGGAGATAAAACTTCACTCTCATCGATATAGTCAATTTCAATAGCCTCTAAAATCTGAGCTTCCACAAAATGCCCGATTCTGACCTTAGCCATTACTGGAATACTAACCGCTTCTTGGATTTCCTTAATCATCTTTGGATCACTCATACGAGAAACACCACCAGCTGCACGAATATCAGCTGGAATCCGCTCCAAGGCCATAACAGCAGCCGCACCAGCGGCCTCTGCAATACGGGCCTGTTCAGGATTTTGCACATCCATGATAACACCGCCCTTGAGCATTTGTGCCAAGTTTTTATTTAATTCATATCTATTTTCAGTCATTTGTTTTATCCTCATCATTTGTATTGGTAGCTACCATTTCATTTTAAGTTAGATTAGAATGAATCACAAGATAAAAAAAGAAGAATTGTGTGGGTACAGATGAAGCAAAAAGCTATCTGACCTTAAAGCAAGGCCAGATAGCTCATCTATTTTTATTTTTCAGCTGTAAGTGCAGCCATTGTGATATAGTTATATGGTTTGTTGAAGTGTGGCAAGAAGAAGAGGTCTGTCAATGCCAATTTATCAATTGTCACATGTTCTTGGATAGCAAGTGAGAACATATGGATTCCCATACTGATAGCAGAATCACGTGATACCATTTGGGCACCAAGAATTTCACGGCTGTCTTTGTCAAAGACAATCTTGATGGCTACTTCATGGTTGTCATGCTTCATGAATTCTGGTTTTTGAAGATCGTTAAAGCCTGTTTCAGTTGCATTGTAACCTGCAGCTTTTGCTTTTTCAAGAGTCAAACCAGTTGAAACCATGTGAAGACCGTAGATTGAGATACCGTTTGATCCTTGAACACCGATTCCTTCCAATTCATGTCCACAAGCGTTGTAGGCACCAACGATACCAGTACGAACAGCGTTTGAAGCAAGGGCAATGTAGCTAGTGTCTTTACGAGCATTGTCATAGACAGTCGCACAGTCACCAACTGCAAATACACCTGGAATTGAAGTTTCTTGTTTCTTATCTACAAGGAAGGCACCGTTGCGGAAGAGTTCAATCTTACCATCAGCAAGTGCTGTGTTTGGACGGAAACCAACTGCAAGAACAACCATATCCACATCAAATGTTTCCTTGTCTGTTACTAAGCGCTCTACTTTTCCATCACCTTGGATAGCTTTTACTGTTTGACCTAGCGCCAAGCGGATGTTGTGGTCTTCTAAGTTCTTGGCCATCATTTGTGTGAAGTCTTTGTCGTAGTAGCCGTTCAAAACAGTGTCTACGATATCAACAAGGACAACTTCTTTTCCAAGACGTTCGAAGGCTTCGGCAAGTTCAACACCGATATAACCACCACCAACAACGGCGATGCGCTCAAGGTGTTTACTATTGTCAGCAAGTTTATTGATAACCTCTTCAGCATTTTGGTACAATTTCACGAATTGTACGTTTTCAAGAGTTGCTTTAAATTCGCGGTTGCCTTTAACAATTTCAACACCTTCGATTGGTGGCAAGATTGGTGTAGAACCTGTAGCGAAAATCAATTTTTCGTATGATTCTTTGTGCTCTTTTCCTTCAACTTCTGCTGTAACTACTTTGTTATCATAGTCGATTGAAAGAACAGGTGAGTTCATGTAGACTTTAGCACCTTTAGCTTCCAATTTTTCTTTATCAGAATAGAACAAGCCTTCAGCACCGTCAATTTGTTCACCAATCCAAAGAGCCATTCCACATCCTAGGAAAGAGATGTTAGAGTTTTGGTCAAATACAACAATTTCGTTCTCATTTCCAAAATTATCCAACATGGTATTGATACATGCTGTACCAGCGTGGTTAGCACCAACTACAACGATTTTACTCATAAAAAATTTCCTGCCTTCAATTTTAAATTTACTCTACTAGTATACCATTTACTGTTAGCGTTTACAAGTGGTTTACTATTATTTCAGCATTTTTTATCAAAAATAATTCCCCATTTATCCTGTTTTCAAACCTCATGAATTTTATGAGCATATTTCTTGACTTTTTCCAAATTTTATTTGTGAAAAGTCTAACTTTATGGTATTCTAATAACATGAAAATAAAATGTAAGGGCTTCAATTTAGATGATTGCTTGATATTACAACTTATTTTCTATAAGAGAAAGGAGTTGGTAGCTTGCCTCTTAGTTCACATTCTGAACGGCTAATGGGGACCACTATCACTATTTCATTAGTAGATGAGCGAGCAGATAGCTTGCTCCAAAAATCCTTTGATTTACTCAGAGAGCTAGAATACCGCTTCAATGCCAATAGTCAGGAATCTGAGTTGATGGAAATCAATCATCAAGCTGGAATAGCCCCCGTCACGGTTCATCCAGACCTGTTTGAGCTGATTTCACTTGGGTTAGAGCATAGCCTAGCGCCCTCTAGCCATCTCAACATCAGTATTGGTCCCTTGATTCAAACCTGGCGCATCGGTTTTTCAGATGCCAAAGTGGCCCAACCTCAAGAAATTGAAGCGGTGCTAGCTTTAATCAATCCTTACTATATCGAGTTAGATTCTTCTGCTTCCACTGTGTTCTTGAAACAGAAAGGAATGAAGATCGATCTTGGTTGTTTAGCCAAGGGTTATAGTGCGGATAAGGTTGCACAATTTCTTAGAGAAGAGGGAGTGACATCTGCCTTGATCAATCTGGGGGGGAATATCCTGACCATTGGAAAAAATCAGGCAAGAGGAAATCAGCCTTGGCAAATCGGGATTCAAGACCCAGCCAATCCGAGGGGAAATCACTTAATGACCATTCCTGTTGTCAATCAATCTGTCGTGACTTCAGGCATTTATGAACGTCACCTGACCGTCGATGGACAAGATTACCATCACATTTTTGACAGCCAAACAGGATATCCTGTTGAAACGGAACTCGCTAGTCTCACAATCATCTCTGATAAATCAGTTGATGGTGAAATCTGGACAACTCGTCTATTTGGAGAAAGACCTGCTTCTATCCTCTGGCAAGTCGAAAGTTTGGAGGGCATCGAAGCGATTCTCATTGATAAGGAAGGTCACCTAAGCTGTTCTTCAGGAATTCCTACTCTATAGAGACAACTGTTTCAATGGAGTTTTAAAATCGTATTATGTAAAAAGAGAAAGGAAATCTCATGTTAAAACTTATTGCTATTGTTGGAACAAATTCAAAACGTTCTACAAACCGTCAATTGCTTCAATACATGCAAAAACACTTTGCTGAAAAAGCTGAAATTGAACTTGTTGAAATTAAAGACATTCCTGTCTTCAATAAACCAGCTGACAAGCAAGTACCTGCTGAAATTTTGGAAATTGCTGCTAAAATCGAAGAGGCAGATGGCGTTATTATCGGTACTCCTGAGTATGACCACTCTATCCCAGCTGTTTTGATGAGCGCTCTTGCTTGGTTGTCTTATGGTATTTACCCACTCTTGAACAAACCAATCATGATTACAGGTGCTTCTTACGGTACGCTTGGTTCATCACGCGCCCAAATGCAACTTCGCCAAATCTTGAATGCTCCAGAAATTAAAGCAAGTGTCCTTCCAGATGAATTCTTGCTTTCACATTCTCTTCAAGCCTTTAATCCAAGTGGAGATCTAGTGGATCTTGATGTTATTAAAAAATTGGATGCCACGTTTGACGACTTCCGTATCTTTGTAAAAATCACAGAAAAATTGCGTAATGCACAAGAATTACTTCGCAAAGATGCTGAAGACTTTGACTGGGAAAATTTGTAAGATAGGAGACCAAAAAGAATGAAATTTGTTGGACTTGTAGGATCAAACTACGATCAATCATATAACCGTAAACTCTTGGAATTCATCCGTCGTCACTTCAAACTCAAATTTGAATTAGAAGTTCTTGAAATTGACGAAGTTCCAATGTTTAACCAAGACGAAAAATGGGATGAAAGCTTCCAATTGCGTCTCTTGTATAACAGAATTACGCGTGCTGATGGTGTCATTATTGCTACTCCTGAGCACAACCACACAATCTCAGCTTCTCTTAAATCTGTTCTTGAATGGCTTTCATATGAAGTTCATCCATTTGAAAACAAACCAGTCATGATTGTGGGTGCTTCTTACTACGACCAAGGTACTTCTCGTGCCCAAGTTCACCTTCGTAAGATTCTTGACGCTCCAGGTGTCAATGCCTATACGCTTCCAGGTAACGAATTCCTTCTTGGTAAAGCCAAAGAAGCATTTGACGCAGAGGGCAATATCACAAATGAAGGAACTATTAATTTCCTTGAAACATGTTTAGACAACTTTGTAAAATATGTGGGAGTCGTTTCAAAATTGAAAAAACCAAAACCAATCGCACCAGAAGATTTATATTGTACAAATCCAATCGCAACTACCATTCAAGGAGTTGACCCTGATGATCCTGAATGGGTAGAAAAAGCAGCTGAGCTTGTTGGAGCTGTTTCTGGAGATACTTACGTTAAATTAGACCACGGTATCTTGACAGTTAACCAAATTGATATGTTCTTGAAAGCAATGCCATTTGAATTGACATTTGCAGATGATAATAACCAATTCTTGTACTTTAATAACGCCCACCAAGATCCAAATACAATGTTTGGTAAACGTGTACGTGCTCAATCAGGAAACCGTTTAGGAACTGTACACGGTTCATTGCCAGACTCTAGAATGAAAAACGTTGAATGGGTTGTCGGCGTATTGCGTAATGGGGACCAAGAATATGTCCGTACAATTGTGCCAGGAACACCAGAAGGCGTTATCAATACCCACAATTACCAAGCAATGTACTATCCAGACGGTTCATATGCTGGAATCAATGAGATTATCTTTAATTTCCAACCATGGCTTGACTGGTACCTCAATACAACTGGTCAACGTCTAGTTGGTGGAAATGCTGCAGCTCCTGCCGGAGGCCACGGTGACGCAGATGCCACATCTGGAGCTTCTGATGCAGGTGATGCTGGAGGTCACGGTGGTGGCGCAGACGCTACAGCCGGTGCAAGTTACTAATGATAGAGCCGTTTTAGGAACCATTTTGGTTCCTTTTTAAGTGACAAAAGACTAGCAGTTTGTGTCTGCTAGTCTTTTGGTTATTATTTCATCTATCTTTGTTAAAAGAAAGAATACTTATTATGAATTTGGATCATCAAGACTACGACCATGTAAGCCTTTTTCACGTTGAACTTGGCGTAGTTTTTCTGGTGTAACATCGTTCCCTTCTTCGTCCACAATTTTGATCCCTTCAATGTGATGACGAACAGTGCGACGATACCCTTCGATGTACTCCTCACGTAGTTTGGCTTGTTCTACTTTTTCTTCTGGTGTCAAGCCTTCTGCTTTTTTCTTTTTAGCAAGCTCGTTGATACGATCAATTTTTTTAGGATCCATGTTTCTCTCCTTTATGATAAGATTTAATCCGTTTAACAGATTTTATTTGGTATTGATTTGGTTAAAACGTGCAAGTTTAGCTGCTTTCTTGGTTAATTGCGACAAGATTGCCAAACGATTTTGACGGACTGCTTCATTTTCAGCCATAACCATGGTATTTTCAAAGAATGCATCAATGACTGGGCTAAGCGCAAAGAGTTGTTTCAATTGCTGACTGGCAGTCCCTGACAAAACGAGTGTTTCTACTGCTTCTGCCAAAGCTTTTTCTTGGTCATTTTCAAAGAGTGCTGAATCAACTGTAGCAACTCCTTCTGCCTTCTCAGTCAAGTTAAAGGCACGAGAGAGTGATTCAACGGATGGTTTGAAGTCTTCTTCCTTGCTTGCTTCTGCGAGAGCACTTGCTGCTTCCAACATATCCGCCACAACAAAGTTTGATCCTGCAAGAACTGCTTCCTTGATGTCTTTTGGAGTAGAACCCATCATCTTATCAACACGAGCCTTGATAAAGTTCATAACTTCTGCTTTATTTTCATAAGCCAAGCTGTCGAATTTCAAAGCATAAAGGCTATCAATCAGCTCATCCATAGCAATGTGCCAACCAAAGGCATCCAAGATACGAACCACACCTTGGGTCGCACGACGAAGGGCATACGGGTCATTAGAACCTGATGGAATCAAGCCTACTGAGAAGAAACTCAAAATCGTATCCAATTTGTCTGCAATGGCAAGCACTGCGCCGACCTTGCTCTCTGGAAGTTCTCCTTCAGCTGAAGTAGGCATGTAGTGTTCACGAATAGCAGCTGCCACCGCTGGAGTTTCACCAGCAAGAAGGGCATATTTCTCACCCATAATTCCTTGGAGCTCGTCAAATTCACCAACCATCCCAGTCAACAAGTCAAACTTGTAAATGGCTGCTACACGGGCTAGGTCAACTGTTTCATCCACTGACAAGCCTGCTTTTTCTGCCAAGAGAATAGCAATCTGACCCGTACGAATCATGTGTTCACGAAGGGAACCAATTTTCTCATGGAAAGTCACATTGTTTAATTTTTCAACAAGATCTGAAATAACTAATTTTTGGTCTTCACGCCAGAAGAATTCTCCGTCTTCCAAACGAGCGACCAAGACTTTTTCATTTCCTTTGATGACATTTTCCAAATGCTCTGCGTTTCCGTTACGAACAGAAATGAAGTTTGGCAAGAGGTTACCATCTTGATCACGGACAACAAAGTACCGTTGGTGTTCCTTCATCGAAGTCACCAAAACTTCTTCTGGAACTTCAAGGTATTTGGCATCAAAACTTCCCATAAAGGCAGTTGGGTATTCAACCAAGTTCAAGACTTCATTAAGCAAGTCCGCATCAATTTCGATATGTACACCATTCTCAGTTTCGATTGCTTTGATTTGGTCAACAATCATTTGCTCACGTTCACGAGGATCCGCGATTACAAACTGCTTACGAAGGTCTTCTTCGTAGCTCAATGCTGACTGAATCTTGGTTTCTTGTCCCAAGAAACGATGGCCACGGCTCACACGCCCTCCCTTAATATCAAGGAAATCCAAATCAAACTCTTCTTCATCTAAAAGAACAGTTAAAGTGTGAACAGGGCGGATGTATTCAAAGGTGTTGTTAGCCCAGTGCATGCTGACAGGGAAAGTCAAGGACTTCAAGACATCTACAACACCAGGAACAATGGCTTCAACTGCTTGACCAATTTCTTCCTTGGTAACATAGACATATTCTTCACCCTTGATTTCACGGAATTCGATATCTTCAACAGTCAAGCCTTTCCCACGGACAAATCCTTGAGCTGCTTTGGTGAAGTTCCCATCACTATCCAAGGCAATTTTCTTTGCTGGACCCTTGAAATCTTCTGTCAAATCAGACTGTTTGTCTGCAAGACCAGTCACACGAACAGCCAAACGACGTGGTGTTGAGAAGGTTTGAATGGCTTCAAAAGACAGACGATTTTCCTTGAGGAAGGCTGCCATTTTTTCGCCTAGTTGTTTTTCACTTGGTGTGACAACATAGGCTGGTAATTCTTCAAGACCGAGTTCTACTAATAAGTTTTTTGTCATGTTTTTTCCTTTACATTTTCTTCAATCTTTTTTGATATGCACCTTAGGTACTGGGGACGTCGCTAACTAACTCTGTGAGTCTGTATGGAAATCCAATGCTAAATTGATCAAGATTTCCAACAGTCTCATCAAAGTGGATTTAGCTGACTGATTTTTGAACCTAAAGTTTCAAAAATCCCCACATAACAGTACGGCGGTGCATATCCCTCTAGCAAGTCTTCGACTTGCCTCTAACGATTTTAGAGTACAGTATTACTCACTATTCTGCGTCTTCTGCTAGGAGTTTAGCTCGTGTTGCTTCATCTAAAAGTGGGTAACCTAGGCGTTTGCGTTCTGCGACAAAGGTTTTGGCTACAACACGGGCCAAGTTACGGATACGAGCGATATAGCCTGCACGCTCAGTTACAGATACGGCACCACGTGCATCAAGTAGGTTAAAGGTATGTGAACATTTGAGAACATAGTCATAGGCAGGGTGAACCAAACCTTCTTCCAAGGCGCGACCAGCTTCTTTTTCAAACTTATCAAAGTTTTCAAGCAACATTTCTTGATCCGAAATTTCAAATGAATATTTTGAATGCTCGTACTCAGGCTGGATAAAGATTTCTCCGTATTTTACACCATCAGCCCACTCAATATCATAGACAGAATCTACTTCTTGAATGTAAGAAGCCAAACGCTCCAAACCATAGGTAACTTCCGCAGTCACAGGGCCAGTTGCCAATCCACCAACTTGTTGGAAATAAGTGAATTGAGTAATTTCCATCCCATCAAGCCAAACTTCCCAACCAAGACCAGCTGAACCAGTTGATGGGTTTTCCCAGTTGTCCTCAACGAAACGAATATCGTGTTCCAAAGGATTGATTCCCAATTTTTCCAAAGACTCAAGGTAAAGTTCTTGGATGTTTGATGGAGAAGGCTTCATAACCACTTGGAATTGGTGGTGTTGGTAAAGACGGTTAGGGTTTTCCCCGTAACGACCGTCTGCAGGACGACGTGATGGCTCTACATAAGCTGCATTCCATGGCTCAGGTCCGATAGCACGAAGGAAAGTGTAAGGACTCATTGTTCCTGCACCTTTTTCATTATCATAAGCCTGCATAAGCATACAACCTTGGTCATTCCAAAATTGTTGCAAAGTAAGGATGATTTCCTGGAAAGTCAATTTTTTAGACATTATTTACTCCTTTTTATATAAATTACTTGCGACACGAGTCTGCCTCGTCGATCATGCGAGGCAAGACGAGTTAGTACTGCGTCTAGCTCAGGCACTCTAGTGCTGAGCGTGGGGCAGCCCGACTGTAAGGAGGTCTCTGCCACTGACGCAGTAAAATGTTAATTTTTTAGACATTGAATACTCCTTAATAAAAAATGATTTCTTGCGACACGAGTCTGCCTCGTCGATTATACGAGGCAAGACGAGTTAGTACTGCGTCTAGCTCAGCATCCTAGTGCTGAGCGTGGGGCAGTCCGACTGTAAGGAGATCTCTGCCACTGACGCAGTGAAATGTTAATTTCTTAGACATTGTTTACTCCTTTAGTTTTTATATTTCTTTTTCAATTAATTTCTGCTGAACAAACCAATTTAACAAGGGAAGATTTTTATCTGTATTTGCCCATAAATGATAAGAATCGAAGACCGCTTGTACACTACCTAGATTTTCTACCAACTTATCTATTGTCAAAAAACTACGCCAGTATTCGTAAAAAATACTTGCATAGTTCTTATCATAAGTCGAAGAACCAAAATCATTCAATGAATGCCAACCATATTTCTTCTGAAAAAGTTCTACAAGAGACTGATTACAAATTTTTTCCGCTTGAAATTCCTCTTCTGTCAAGAAATACTTGCGACTAATATATTCAACCATTCCCTCTTCGAACCAGATATAAGAGTCGTAACCATCAAAATCATCTAAAAAATGCTCCGACCAATGAGCTAACTCATGTCCTACAATCTGTAAGAGGAAATTTTCAGATAAAGAATGATAGTGACTTTCTATTGCTTGAGTTTGCTGAGAACACTCGTAGTTCAGCAACTGATACAAATACAACTCTTTCCAAACAGCTAAATCAGGCGTCATAACTATTCGTCTATTATTTGTATAGGCTGGAACAGTACTTTCCCTAATAATCTGTGTAGCAGCACTAAAACTTGACCAAATAACGGCTTGCGGTAAATCACAGACTGCAAGTTCATTCTTTAAAAAAGATTGATAATCTTTCAACTTTTCAGTATTTCTTACTACAAAATCACGAAATGCAGCTAGTTGACTATCGTCTTTTACAAGATAAAGGTTTTCCACGTCTCTCCTTTCTTTCACACAATAGACTGAATAAGCAAAAAACCGCATCCGACAATCCTAGGTTAATTTAACCTAGGGGCGTCAGAAACGCGGTTCCACCCTAATTTATTACTTCATTGTTTTTGAAAATACTACAGAAAGCGCCAGTTCTTTATTTTGCCCTACTTGGCTCCCACTATCCCAAGCTCGCTTGAAGAACGCCATAAGACTTTCTTTCCTGCTGACTATTATATCAAAAATTAGAATAATGTACAATTCTTTTTATGATTTTCTAGAAATCCATATCATCAACTCGTGGAGCACCAGACTGAACAGCAATCATTTTTAAGGTTTCACGCTCCTCGTGACTCAGTTCAATTCCGAAACAATCAAGATTAGCCTGAATACGAGAGGCTGTGACAGATTTTGGAAGCGGTAAAAATCCTTCTGCCAAGCTCCATGACAAGGCTATCTGAGCAACAGACTTTCCATGATTTGCTGCGATTTCTTGGACTTCCTTACTATCAAATAGTTCTCCCTGACCAAAAGGCCCCCAAGCTTCCAATAAAATTCCTTTTTCTCGACAGTAATCTACGACTTCCTCTTGATACACACCTGGAGCCAAACGAACTTGATTGACTGCTGGAACGATAGTTGCTGTTTCAAACAAGGCATCCAAATGATGGGGAAGAAAATTACTAACCCCAATAGCACGGATTTTCTCTTCTTGATAGAGGTCTTCCATCGCTCTCCAAACTTCCGCATTTCGAGTTTTCCATGCGTCATTTTCTCTAAGCGGTTTTGGGTTCGGCCAATGAATCAAATACAAATCCAAATAGTCCAAGCCCAGCTTCTCTAAAGACTCTTCAAAAGCCTGACGAGCTTGCTCATAGGTTTGCTGACTATTCCAAAGCTTGGTAGTTACGAACAATTCCTCTCGTGGAACTCCGCTATCTTTGATTGCACGACCAACACTTTCTTCATTCTGATAAATCGCCGCCGTATCAATATGACGATAACCAGCCTTCAAGGCTTCTAACACTGCACGATAGGCTTCTTCTCCATCCTTAGCCTTAAAAGTTCCAAATCCCAATACTGGAATTTCTACTCCATTATTTAATTGATAGGTATTCATATGCTTCTCCTTCTATTTTATACTCTTCGAAAATCTCTTCAAACCACGTCAACGTCACCTTGCCGTAGGTATTGTTACTGACTTCGTCAGTTCTATCCACAACCTCAAAACACTGTTTTGAGCAACCTGCGGCTAGTTTCCTAGTTTGCTCTTTGATTTTCATTGAGTATTATTCATCAATTATAGCATAAAACATTTTTTAATTAGTACTATCTTTTGTAAAAAATAAGTCTATCACATATCTGACAGACCTATTTTTTCTTGCTTATTCATCACGACTATAATACAGTTCATGAGGTTTTAGGCGAGTATTGAGCATCTCTGGTATGGTCACAAAGGTATAACCTTGATTTTTCAAATACTCAATGACCCTTGGCAAGGCATTGACTGTCGGACTGTGAATATCATGCATCAAAACGATAGAGCCATTAGCTACTTGATGCTGAATTTCTGTCAAAATAGATGCTTCATTTTTACTCTTCCAGTCCAGACTATCCACATCCCACATGATAAAGCTCAAATCCAAGCTATTGCGAATATCATCTGTAATAGCTCCATAAGGCGGGCGCATGAGTTTGGAACTAGAACCCAGCACTTTAGTTAGCACATCCTCAGTATCAGTAATCTGCTTTTTAGCTTCATCAAGAGAAAGTTGCGAGAGAATCGGATGGCTCCAACTATGGTTTCCAACAACATGACCTTCAGATTTTATCCTCTTCACCAAGTCCTCATTCCCAGAAACATTTTTCCCAAGCACAAAGAAAGTGGCTTTAACACCATATTTAGCTAGAGTCTCCAATGCCTGCGGGGTCGTTGCTGGATTTGGACCATCATCAAAGGTTAGAGCGACAACTTTTTGATGTTTCTTATCAAAGTAAGACTGGTACAAGGCTGCGTCTTTTTCAAGTAAGTACGAAGATTGGATAACATCAAAGAAAGCAGATACTGGCAAGGCTATCTCTTCTAAATTTTCAACCGCAGGACTTGGATAAAGGATAATCTGACTATCCTTGTAATCAAAATTCCATGCAGACAAGTCTTGGTCAGAGAAGCTTTTTACAATCTGCTCACTCTGGTCTTGCTCTATTTTCTTATCCTCTAGGACGGAGGTCAATTCTTTTATCAGCTGTTCCTTAGCCTTACTAGCATCTGAAAAGAGTTGGTCAAGTGTAAAAGGTTGCCCATCTTCTGTTAAGTGAACCTTTCCTAGACTGGTCTTTTCAGTCTCTTCAACCTTAAAAGCAACTAAATCATAGATTTGTTTGGTTACATTACGATTGACGACTCCCTTTAAACCTGACTCTTCTTGCTCTGTATAGTAGAAAACAAGATTGTCCTTACTTTCTAGCTTGTCCTTAACATCTTGATTTATCAGCTCCCTAACAGAGGAAATCACTTGCTCCCCTTGGAGAGGATAATAGGCAATCACTTCGGTTTGACCCTTACGAAAATGCTCCTTCTGATTTCCCTCACTTAATTGATCGTCTTTCTCTTTTTTGAGCGATTCAATCTTTTGCTCAAAACTTTTTTGCTGATACATTTTAAAAGCAATAAATCCGCCTAATAAGCAAATAGAAATTGCTAAAATACCAATCAAAGCCAATAATACATGTCTCTTTTTCCCGTGTCTGCCACGTCCCAGTCTACTTTTATTCATATTTATATCATAACAAATTTGAGCAATAATTTCAATGATACAGTTTGGCAATCCAGAATTCCTCCAGCAAGCCAAAGCATCTCACATCAACTCCATCAGCCCTATCTGTAGAGATTATGTAGTTTTCTATCTATGGAATTTCTAGTGGATTGAAGCTAGAATAGACATCGCGACTTCTAAAAACATTCTGAGAAATTGATTTATTTTTCCCAGTCGATTTATCCTCAAACATCCCTATACCTCTGATATTTTCTTGATAATACTATATACCCAGACACTTGTAGTTTTACCTTCAGCTAGTAATGTTGACTTTTCTTCTTCAGATAATTTTTTCCGTAAGTAGTCAATCTGCTGAGAAGTAATGTTCTCTTTCCCCATTGCCTTGACAGATTGTATCACCATTGCAGTTAAGGTTGACATATTTGAAATATCTCCATTATTTCTATGCTTAAATTCTATCCTTGCCTTACCAACATTAAAACTGGCATATCTTCCATCTGATATATAGGTCCATTTTGCTGGTACCTGCGTAGATAAACCAAGTAAATTAAGGGCTGTGTTTCCCGATGGAGCAATGGTCCAATTATATTTTCTAGCAATAGCATCAGCAACTTCATCCACAGAGGCCATTGCATACTCTCCAATCAGTTCTATATATTTTGGTTTATAATAAATACCTTTCAAAATGCGAGTAACCTTTTTGTCTTTTACAAGACGATTTAATGTACTACGAACAGTTTCATATCCTGCAATATCAAAGAAATCATTTGCTATAAAAACTTGATTCGATTCAAAATTTTCTATCCTGTTTACTATTTCCTGCTTATCGTTCATCTATCACGCCTCCTTTGCACCGAATATGATGCTATTTTTGGTGCAAAAAGTCAAATGAGAGTCATTTTATCAAGAGGGAACAGACCTCTTACAATTTCTTATGTAACATCTCTATCCATTTTTATCCCATTTCTTATTTCAGTAATAGCTTGATTATAAAAATCATGATAGTCAGCCGTATTTATTTCTTTTATAATAACGCCATATGTACACAAGAGTATTCTCACATTATCATCTAAATCTCCACCTTTAGAGTAAAAATACACCTTTGTAAATTCAAAATGTTTCTTCTTGTATGCGAGTAGCCACCACAAATCGATTTCAGCTAAATCTAAAGCAAAACCAAGGATATGAACATCATTGCTTACAAAACAATCAATCCATGAATGATGATAAAAATCATTTTTAGAATTCCATCTCCTTAATAATTCAGACGTATATCCTATCACCTGCGAAAGCAAATAGCCATAATAGTATTGTCCTAGTATAATAGACTTTTTTCTCGTTGCTATTCCATGTATATGCCATAGTTTTTTTCGATCACCTAATTTTATATACTGGTAAATTCCTAGCTCCTTTTCCTTTTTACTGATTTCACCCTCCTTCCCATATCCATATAGATTTAAGATTTTTCCAATAGATGGATTAGTACAGATTGTTTTTTCAAATTCAAAGCTGTAATTCGTCGTCAAAATATTCTCTACTTCTAACGTTAATAAGTCCTCAAGAAACTCTTTCTTTCTTTTTGAAATCGTCATCTTATCCTTCAAAAAATCAGTTAGTTCTTCTGCGACAGTCTCTTCTTTCCCCTTATAGAGTACTAAAATCCTCATTGGAAAACGCAAAGACTCGCTTATCTCAGCATGTAGTGAGCATTTCTCAGCTTCTTTTTCACCTCTAAACTTTTCTACATTAAAGGAATCATCATCTTCTGGCTCGTTTGCAAATAATCTATTGATTCCATTCCCTACTAATAAAATAGGTTTGTTTTTTCTACTTTCATGTTTCCCCATTCCATTACCCTTTCTATTTTTAAAGCGCTTACATATACTCCTAAAGAAAGATGGATAGAAAGACGCTTTTCAACTTCTTTCTATCCATTACTCCCTTCAAGAGTCCACACCAGCAATTTTCAGTTCCATTTCATGAACTATCTTACTTGTCTCGTGTTTCTTCTTTATCTTACTCTACCATCAAAGATTTCTACTGATACTAGAGGAGGAAGCATTCCCATCCAAAAGATGGTGTCCTGTTCCCAGAACCACTTCCCCGCTAGAAGCTGGCAACTTCCCACTACAGGTTTGCGACTAACTTTTCCTATCGTCATTATCCAGCAATGTAGTAACTTCTATGGTCGCCTGCGATATTTCACATGTCGCTTATCTTAACTGAGCAAGAATAGCTTTGAGTTTCTCAATCAACTCATCTTCTGTGTGGTCAGACTCTTTCTCATTGGCTAGGAAGGCAACTGCTTGAGCGAGAGCTTCTCGTGCTTGGTCAAGGACTTTCGCATCTACATTTGTAAGGTCGCTTTCTTGCAGAACCTTAGTCAATTCCTTGGTCAATTTCTTGAGTTCTGACTCTTTCTTATGACGCGCGATAAGGAAGAGAAGGAGACCAAGAAGGGCGAGCAGACTGCCAATCATGGTACCATATGGAAGATGACCTTGCTCTTTGCTTGTTTCTTTCCTTTCTTCTTCATCCTTAGTCGCTTGCTTGCCTTTCAAGGATTCGAGTGCTTCTTTGACCTTGGCAGTCATCTCTTTCAAGCCTGCCTCTGTCAAGTCAGCATTTCTAAGGGCTTCTTGACCCTCACCGAGAATGACCTTCGCAGCGTCGATGACAGATTGATCAATACCATCCAAGTCTTTCAAACGAGTTTCCAGCTCTTCAACCAATCGAGCAAGTTCAGACTTGTCAACAGGACGAGTCTCGCTAGGAGTTGCTGTATCGCCTGAATTGTTTGGAGTGTTTGTAGAAACTGGTGTTTCTTGAGCTGGAGTGCTTGCTTGAGCCTGTCCAACAGTAGATGACGGAGTAACAGGGGTGGTGTTACTACTATCATCGGTCGTCACACCAGGAGCTGGAGTATTGGCACTGTTATCTGGTATCACACTGTTGCTATTATTAGGAGCAGGGGTGGTAGTACCGCCGTTGTTCGTGTCAGCACTGTTATTAGTGTCGCCACTAGTATTGCTGTTACTGCTATTGTCGGTATTAGCACCGTTGTTGGTGTTACCATCATTACTTGGTACAGAAGTTGGTTTATCTACTAATCCTGCTTTCGCAGTGTCAAGTTTTTGCTTAGCTGCGTCTGCTTTATCTTTCGCATCTTTCACTTGCGCTTCTGTCGCACTCGTATCTGCGAGCACTTCTTTTGCTTTCGCTAGCGCTGTTTCTGCGTCTGCCTTAGCGTCTTCGTAAGCTTTCTTACTTGCTTCTGTCTTACCTGCTGTTGCTGGTACATCTCCGATTGATGTTTCAAGAGCGTCCTTACTTGTTTGTAGTTGGCTCTTATCGACATCCGCTAATCCTGCTTTCGCAGTGTCAAGTTTTTGCTTAGCTGCGTCTGCTTTATCTTTCGCATCTTTCACTTGCGCTTCTGTCGCACTCGTATCTGCGAGCACTTCTTTTGCTTTCGCTAGCGCTGTTTCTGCGTCTGCCTTAGCGTCTTCGTAAGCTTTCTTACTTGCTTCTGTCTTACCTGCTGTTGCTGGTACATCTCCGATTGATGTTTCAAGAGCGTCCTTACTTGTTTGTAGTTGGCTCTTATCAGCAGATTTCACTTCATACGGAACTTCGACAATTTCTGTAGTGTTATCTGCATAAGTCACTACCACTTCGATAGTATGAGTTCCAAGAGCAGTTGGATAAGTCGTACCATCTTTTAAGGTTGCTGACGCTTTATGATCAACCGTTACAGCATTCAACAATTCTTCATTTGTAGGGGTGTCTCCACCAACTACCTTGCTAATTTTAGTCGTTCCAACTTCATGAGTTGGCACCGCAATTGACGTTGGTGTTTCTGTACTCTTAAGATTTCCATCACCTTTAGTGGCAACAGCTGTAATATTACGGTTTCCTCCAACATCTTTCGAGTTAACAACCAGGTAGTCGCCATCTTTTGTAAATACAGAGTTAGCTGGTACTGTCCATCCATCCCGTTCTGAATGTGTGACAGTCACAGTATTTAGTTGGTTGTCACCTGGAATCGTAAAGGCAACCTTATCCGCATCATCTGGTAACTTAATACGAGTTTCACCATTTTGTTTATTCTCATAAGTCAACTCTGCTGGTGCTGGATTCGTCACTGTAATCGTTACATCGTATTCGCCGACTTTATTTGTGCCAGTTGCAGAAGTTTCAGTTAATTGAACCTTATATGTTCTCGTTCCAACTGTTTCAACGTCAGGTTGTTCTTTCCATGTAGCTGTAAAGTCACCTGGGAAGGCTTTTTCGACATCTTTTTCAGTATATTTAATACCTTTTCGAGCATCTGCTTTCAAGTCAGTCAGAGTTTGACTTCCCTGAGCTGCTGTAATGGTTTTCCCTGCGAAATTACGCTCTTTGGCTACATAAATCGTGCTTTCATCACTTTCCGCAGTAAAGACAGTCTGTTTTACTTTAACAGGTTGGTCTGACGAGCCAATTTCAGCTGTTTGGTCTGTTTGACGTAAGTACATATTATTCTCTAGTTTATATGTCCAGACACCATTTTTCAGTGCACCTTCGCCTGCTTTAAGATTAGCTGGGTCTTTTCCGTTATTAGCATCAATTTCAACAGTTTTACCAGTTTGTAAGGTCAATACAACCTTCGTATCACTTTCAAGCGCTGTACCAGAAATCGTACGATCCACATCACTTAGTTTGGCGTCTTCGCCACTTCCTACAGTTGCATTAAAGGTCGGAACTTCTGGTTTGGCTACTTGCGTATGAGAAATGTCAATAGTAGAACCATCTTCTGGGAAGTTAATCGTAGCTACTTTCGCCTTATCATCCGTAGTTCCCTTAGTATAAGTTACATTTGCAGGTAAGTTACTATTATTTGCATTAACTTCTTGAATTTTAGCTGCAAAGCGCTCTTTGGCTGCATCTGTAAAGTTACCATTAGCGATATCACTATTACCATAAGTCACTTTTTCAGCATTCGTTGGATAAGTGACTTGATCTCTGTAAAAGTCAGCATACGTTTTAACAGTTACCGAATCACTCTTAGCAGAAGATACTTCATAAGCAGTGTCTTCTGTTGTATTTTTTCTAATTGTTTTCTTGTATGTTCCAGCGACAAGGACATTAGCGTTTAGTTGCTCTCCTAATGCTAAGTCTTTCTTGTAGTCAGCTGCCACGAATGTTACTGTTGTTGTTCCAGCTGTAATTTCTTTTTCTGCGACAACAGTGCCTTGAGCGTCTTTAAGTTGGACTTTTACAGTTGATCCTGTCGCTAACTGAGAAGTTTCTGGTAAGTTTGATACCGTAACAGCTGGTTTAGTTCCTGCTTGACCTTGAAGTGTTGGTGCTTTTGGTTTAACCGCTAACGTTACTTTGATGTTTTGATCTGTATAACGATGTGTTTCGTCACCACGCTCACTTTCAACCTTAGTTCCATAGTGAACATTGACCTGTTCTTCTCGTACTCCTATAGTTGTTTGCGCGCGTTGTACTGGAGAAGAACCAAAACCATCCCCCCATCCTATGTACGTTCTTGATGGCGTAGTTAAATTACTACTTGGTTTGACATAAGAGCCAGCACCAACATTTGTAAATGGTTTTCCTACTTCTGTTTCAAAATAGTCTTTTCCTGTTGGATAGTTCGCCTCGTAACCATAAGTTCTGAAAGTAAGTTCTCTTTCAAATTTCCCAGCCCCATTTGGATAAGTTACAATGATTTTTTTAGTGATTAGTCCCGCTGTTGTATTTGTAGGCATTCCACCTTCAAATTCAATAGTCGTTCCTGCTGGTTTATCACCTTCAAAGGTTACATAGAAATCAGGCTTAGCTGGTTGCGTTCTACCTCCAGTCCACCACACTGCTGATGTCAATGGTTGACCAACAACCTCATGATATGTTGTCACTTCTTGGTTATTCACTTTACGAAGAGTAACAGCTGGATAAACGAATACTGGGGTAGTCAATTCAAGGTTATCATAACCATCTAGATTTGCTGTTATCGTTCTAGTTGTTCGTCCTACTTCTTCTGTTGTCGGCTTAGAATCATCTTTCCATGTTGCAGAAGTTAACGTAACACCTTGTGGTACTTCTACGAAGTTAGCTGCATCATCAACATTTTCAATAGTTCCGCCACTGATTGCATAAACTGTTTTTGGCTTCACAGCGACTAGAGAAATAGTTTTCTCAGCTTTATTACCATTCTTATCTAAAACAGCTACTTTTATATCGCTCTTAGAAACATCTTTCAACGTTCCTTTGATAGAGTTGCTTACTGCATCGTAACTCAAACCTTCTGGTAAGTTTGTAACTTTGATATTACTTTCATCAATACCTACTCCATCGTCTGATAGCTCAAGAGGAATATTGACTTCTTTTCCAGCTTCGACAAGTTTCGAAGAAGCACCGATAACTGGTAACGTAGTATCTCCATTAGCAGCTGTTTGACTAGCGCTGTCACTTAAAACATTTTGAGCAACAACCTTAGCTACAACATTTGATTGACCCTTAACGACTTGGTCCTTCAATGTAATTTTACCAGTGTTCGGATCTATGCTAATACCATCTTTCGCACCTTCTGTAATGCTCCATTGATTATTAGCATCCTTAGTAGCAACAACTTTTGTCTCTGCTTGAGGAGTTTTCGTCACATCTCCATTATCTTGCAATTGATTTATATCTGCTGGAGTATAAGTTACTTCTAGTTTATCGACATTTGGTTCGTCTACTGGAGTTGCTGTAACATCTCCGTTAGTTTCAGGAGTTACAGTTGGTACAGCTGGTTTTATACTCTTAACCGGGATTTCAAAGTCTTCCCTTGTTCCATCTGGATAAGTCACAGTTGCTCCGACATAATGACTACCATCCTCTTTAGACTTAATTAAACCACCGTCTTTCATAGCAACTGTTAAGTCTGATGTTTTATTAGTTACATTTACATTACCTTTTGTCGAAGTGAAGGTCAAATTTTCCTTCATAGCGTTAAACTCATCCCCAGTCACTGTCGTCGTGCTAGTAATATATTTCTCCAACGGCTGAGTAGTGATAGTAGGTATGTATTTAGTTGCTTGTGTTCTTGCTTTAAGTATTACACGTGTTGGACTGTTTTTAGTATTGTCTTTAGCTCCTGGAGACTCATGCAACCTATTTCCTGCTACATCTTCTGCATCAGCATAAATAGTTCCAATCGTTCCTCCATCTGTCCACAAGTTATTTCTATCAGCAGGATTTGTTTTCGATAACTTACCTGTAACATTTAATGTAATTGGTGCATCATGTTGTGTTTCAGCGCTATCTTTAGCAAATCTATTAGAAAATTCAAGATTTACACTGCTTAAATTAGTAGGACTTCCATCATATCCAACAAAATTAGCTGCTACTAATTTCCCTGAATTGTCATTAAACGTTGCTATTGGTAAATTAGCTTCTTCTGTTGGTGTGATATACACTACGCGATTTCCATCAGCATCTGTTTCTACGTTTTGGAATGTTACTGTAGGGAACTGGTGGTCTCTATTTCTTACAGTTTCAGTAGTTTCAGTACTTTCTACATTTCCTGTTGTTGGTGTAGTAAGAGCTTTAACTTTTACCGTTGAACCTTCTTTCACATAACCGTCTTTAAGTTTAATCTCTCCTGTTGTTGGATTTACTGTCAGAGGGGCACCCGAACCAAATGACCAAGAATCACCATTCTTCGTCGCTGTGTATGTCACTTCCCTTGGATTATCTCCTTGAGTTGTGTATGTTACACTAATACGATTTACATTCGGCTGGTTGTCATGTGTAATAAGCACAGTGCCATTATCTTGTGGTCTTACTGTTGGCGCTGTTGGTTTGACTTTAAATGTAACTGGTTTTTCTATCTTATCCGGTGCGTAGATAGTTACTCCATTGCCTATTCCAGCAATATCTTTAGTGTATTTTCCACCTTGATTATAAAAATCAGCCACTGCTTTATAGGTTACAGTTCCAGGAGTCGTAAGTTGAGTATCATTTGCTACATCCGAGCTGTCCTTAGACCATTTGAATGTCATTGATCTTGGATAGTATTTATCATCTCCATCCGAATTTGAAGCAACAACCGCTTTAACAAACTCGTGTGCATCTCCTAATGTTGAGTTGAATTCTACTGTTTTTTCAGAAGTTTTTAATTCAACATCAGCAACAATATACTTGAATTTGTATTCTTTTTGGTTATTTGAAGCATCTTTAACTAAAACCTTTGCCTCATGTTCACCTAAAACTGCAGTACTTGGAACTGTATTATCACTATTGAGTTGCGCATTTGTTCCATTAGACATACTTTCGTCTTTAACGAATTCACGCCCTGTTGGAAGGTCCGATGCTTTTAGATAAGTTGTTGTTCCAGAGTTATCGTTAACTTCAAAGGTTGGATTAAATGTAGCACCACGGAATACTACAAAAGTAGGGTTTTCGGTCACATTGTCTTTTAATTCGACACCATTTACTTTCACCTTCGGAGCTACTTTATCTCCTTGGTCTAATGGAATTTCAAAATCTTCCCTTGTTCCATCTGGATAAGTCACAGTTGCCTCAACATAATAAGTATCCGTATCCGCCTTACGTTTAATCGCACCATTGTCTTTACGCTCAATAGTTAAATCAGTGCTATTACGATTTACTTTCACGTCACCTTTTTTAGCCGAGAAGTCTATCTGTTCCTTGATTTTGTTAAACTCGTCTGCAGTCACAGTCGCATTGCTTGCAGTAATATCTTTATTCAAAATCTGTGTTGAGATTTGAGGAGTATATTTATCTTTTTGAGTTAGAAGTCTAATTACAACACGAGTCGGTTCAGTAGCAACGTTTCTGATACTCTTCAGTTGATTACCAGCAGCATCTGTTGCTGAAACGTAACGAGTCACTATGTTACCATTATTAAGATTAGGGTCCCATGCACGCCTTGTGTCTGGATTTAATTTTGGTAGTTTACCTGTAATCTGAATATCATATGGAGCAGCAAAATCACCATTATTAGTTTTAGATTTTATATTATATTGCAACTCATATTGCATATTAGTGCTTTGAGAATCACCCTGGAATAATACTACTTCACTCAGCTTACCAGAATTATCTTCTACAGTTCCTAATGTAATTGAACCATCCGCCAAGTCTTCTGTTGGTGTCACATAAACAACACGTTCCCCATTCACGACTTCTGTATACTTATCGCTAAAAGTAAAGGTAGGTGCTATACGATCTCCAACTTTTGAGTTGGCTGTTACAGTAGTACTTTCTACATTATCAGTCGTGACTGATTTGGCTGTTACTTGTGAATTGTCTTTGATTTCTCGGTCTTTAATCGTAACTACACCTGTAGTGGCATCGATTGTTACACCATCTGTCGGAGCACCTGTCAGTGACCAGCTATTATTTGTCTTATTGGCTGTTACCGTCTTATTCGTAGGACTTGTCGTATTAGCATTTGTATAGGTGAAACTTACTGTATTCACATTATCCTGCATTGCTGGTCTTACTGTTACGTCACCGTTATCCCCTGCAGTTACTGTCGGTGCTGTTGGCTTAACTTTAACCGTTACATCTAATTCAGACGATGATACTCCTTGGCTATCTGTTGCTTTGTATTTCACAACATAAGAACCTGGTCTATTAACATCGACAGTTTTTGTCGCAGCAACTCCATTTACCGAAACAATCTCTTTTGTCACACCATTCCCTAGTGTTGCATTTTGATCGTCTTCTTTATCGTGAGCTGTGACTAGCGTATCTAAGTTTAACTGTCCACCTTTTTCGATTGTTGTTGTATTTCCTTGAGGTCCAGCTAGTGTCGGTGCCTCATTTGTCACAGAAATAGCTTGCCAATCTGCTGGTGTACCATAGTTTCCTTCTGAGATATTGGTCTTCGTGCTGGCTGTTCCCACTTTGATAGGTTTCTTCATTGCGATTGTCACTGTTTCTGTGAAACCATCTTTCGTTGGAGTACCTTTTACTACTGCTTGTGTCGAATCTACTGAAGTCCACGGCCCATCAATACTAGTGCGTTTGAATCCTAAGTCTTTTGTAGCTCCAGTATCTTTATCTGTATATCTCAAGTAGAACATACCTGCATCATGAGGTGTTTTTACGACTACTTCTTTAGCTCCTGCGTACAAGCTAGTTCCACCTGTTTCTGATGGTTCAATAGTTGTCGAACCTACCGCAACAGTAACATTTGTGCTAGGACTTTCTACGCCATTAACCGTCTGAGTAACAGCTACAGGGTCTTTAGCAACTAGTTGAGTCTGGTTAGCATGGTTAGCATGGTTACTATTTAACCCTTCTCTAAGGTTTACTGTCCAATGTCCGTCACTTCCTACTTGGATATTTTCAGCCACTGTCTGACCTGCAACTGTTACTTTGATTTTAGCACCAGCTGTAGCCGTTCCCTTTAGAGTTCTATCATTTGATAACACTTGGTTACCTGTCTGAGTAGTAGGTGTCACTGTTGGAGCGGTTGGAAGAACCTTATACTTAAAGTAATAGTTCTTATCACCCGTTGTTCCATCGCTAACTGTTATAGTAGATGTATAGACACCTGGTGCTGTATTCTCAGGTATATTCCCTGTGAATGTTGGACTAAATGGTGCTTGTTGACTGTACTTAGTCGTCGTATTGAAGGCATCATTTGCATTAGTAGCTGTTATGCCAGGACGCAAATTATCTATTCTAAATTTCGTTAGCTTCTCAAAATTATCCCAAGCTTTCAGTTCTGGTCTGAATGCCTGACCTTGAACCACTTCATATACAGCATCCCTAGTATTTGAGTCAGTTCTTGATTGAGGCAATGTTTGAGCATTATCTCCTGTCCCAATTTTAACTTCAGGTACTGTCGTATCTGTTGGAACAGTAATTTTAGCTGCCTCACTTGGATCTGTATCATTACTTCTTTGTTGTGCACTAAGTTGTGTTCCTGAACGCGCGGTACCAAATGGAACTGTAACCATCGCTGTACCATCTGTAGCAGTTGTCACTGTAACTGTCGGTGCCGCACCAAAATCATTCTTAATCCAAGTTCCATTTTGCTTTTGAAAAATAACAGAGTTGGTTCCCCTTGCAACCTCATAGCTCAAAACAGCTATTGTTGCACTGTTTTCTCCAATTTTAGCCGTAATATCTCCATTAGTAGTTGTTGCTAGAACTGGTTTCGTTGCGAAAGGTTGTTTCTGAGAAGTTGCCTGAACTGTACTTGTGCTTAGAGGCGATACAACTCCATCAAAGACTGTATCAGTACCTTTGTGAACTAAAGCTGTGACGACTTTTAACGGATCTGTTCCTACATTCGTCTGTCTATAACTTGCAGCATCAAAGGTTGCCTTACCATCAGCAGTAATACTTGATGAAGCTAAAACTGTATAATCAGTAGCTGATTTAAAGTAATAGTTTTGATAATCAGGGTCAGCATCTCTACCACCTTTTACAAGATAGGCCTTCCACTCAAGTTCAGGAGAAGTAATATTTCCAAAACCAAGATTTGTATTCAAGTCTTTCACTTTAATCGTTGGTTTTTCACTTGCTTTTTCTTTTAGTTGCTCGTTAGTTGTTTCAAAAGTACCTGCCTTAGGTGGAATAATTACACTAGTCTCAAATGTTTCTGGTTTTCCTGTATCTGGAGTAACCTTCACTGTCAGGGAATGCACTCCTCCTTTATCCCTAGAAAATCCACTTGGATTATTAGCAGCAATGTAGGCAGTTGTTGTGCCAAGTCCATTTTTAACCCAGCTAATACCTAAGTTTTCTCCTCCAGTAACCTCTATTGCTTTAATTTTTGTATTTCCTTTAGCTAAGAACTTAAGAGTATTACCAGTAGTTCTAAAATCAGGTATCAGAGTCTTAAATTTTATCCCTTCTTTAATATCTGTTCCAAACGCGTTAGCTAATCCAATACGTAATTGAGAAACCTCTTTTGATGCTTCCTCACTATAGGCTTTATTCTCAACCTTTTGTTTAGCATAGACAGTAGAGGCTGGTTTTGCTGTTCCATTCGGTAATGTAACCACTGCGGTTCCATTACTACTTGACTGAATACTAATCCCTGAGTTTGCTGTCGCTGTTTCTTTGCTCCAGTTTCCATCAGTCCCTTTGATAAATGTAACATTTTGCTCTTTACTATTCGTATCAGTATAACGAACTACAGCCTTAGTAGCATTATCTTGACCAATCTTAACTGCCAGAGATAAGTCTGTCACATCCTGAGTAATAACAGGTTTAGTAGCAAACTTTTGACCAACGGTAGCAGTCATCTCTGTACTATTATCTGACTCAACAGTTTGTTGTTTGCTACCGTCATAATCAATCCAATCCTGATCTATAACCGTTTTAACAACATACTTACCTTGGGCTAATTCTACACCTGTAAAGGTAGCTTGACCTTTAGCATTTGCTTTCACTATAGCGTCCTTCTCTACGCCATTTTCGAGCATTTTAACTTTTTCAAGGTTTCCATTATCCAACTTACGGTAGAGAACCATGTTATAACCTTGAGTACCACCGCTAGCGGTAACACTTGTCGTAATCTCAGCTTTATTAGTCAATGCTTCAAGCGTTGGTGTCTTAGGTTTTGTTACAAAGCTCAATTTCCCATCATCAGAAGAATTATCAGTTGGGAATCTACGTACATAACGGAAATTATGAACACCAGGTTTCGAAATAATGTCCATAGTCATTTGCTTCTTACCAGCATCCGTTGTTAAATCATATACCTTATTAGTATCTTCATCAGTTACTCTAAAACTCTGATTTCTCTGATTGGCTTCTTGTTTCCCTTTTTGTTTCTCAATTGGTTGATCATTTTCATCACTGTACTCCCCGTATGAAGTGAAGTCAATATTGAAAGCACCATTAACGGTAAGATCTCCAGAGTACGTTAAAACCCCTTTTGTACCGGTATTAAGTGGATCATCAATGTACCTTGGATAGTTTAGAGCTTTATTCGCTCCTTCTGCTTTTACTTGTGTACCATCTGGATAAGAAGTTGCGAAATTAACATACGCAGTATTCTGATTAACTTTAAAATATCCATTCCCGCTTATTTTAAACTTGAACTTATCCGTGTCGTCTCTTTCTTCAGGTGTTCTTGCATACCATTGGTTGATTAATTGACGAGTAGCATTTTCTACACGCTTAAGACCACCAGCGTAAGTTAATTTACCTAAATCGTTTGAACCACTTGTCTCAAAAGTGATTTTATAAGAATGGTCATCACCACTATTTAACGAGAAAGTATACACATCACGAACATCATTCTGAATGGTGTTAAATTTAGCATCTGAATATTTTTGTAAATTACTTGGTTCAATATCTCGTCTATTATAGAAACCTCTGTTTAGATAACCAGCTCCGTAAGTTTGTTCTCTAGCAATATCTTCTAAAGTTCCGACTTTAAAACGTTGAGCTTGAGTTGTTCCTATGTTTGATATCCTTGCGTTTGTTTTATCTTTTGTTCCTTTTTCTACATCTTTAAGTTCCGCACCTCTAAAAGGCGAATCCTGAGGAAGATTTCTAAAAGCATTTGACAAAGCGTTCTTCAGCTCATCTTCTCCTGATGCTACTGTTGGTCTTTCTAGTAATGTTCCACCATTTTTATTAAACGTTTGAACAGATACAGATCCGCTCTTTAGAACTTGACCTTGTGGAAGGGTAAAGTAAACCTTATTGACTCCCAGCGTTTTATGGTTCTCATTAACCGTTATCTGCCAGTATAAACCTGTTTTTGTTGGTCGAACATTGATGTGAAACCCTTGGTAAGCTTCGCTAATCTTTCCACCTTCATAATAAGTATTCCCTACTCCACCTTTTGAATAGAATACATAAGAATACTTAGGGTAGGGAGAACCATTCTGACCACTCTCAAATAAGTAACCTGTTTTTGTATCGTAGTCCGCTGATTCTATACCACTTCTTGTAGCTATCGCTCTATCCTGTCCAGGCGCACGTCTCGTACGTGTTTGTGCTCCTGCCGGCATCGAGCGGAAACCTGACCATCCTGTAGCGTTGGTGCGCGGTTGGATGGTTACATTGTCAGCTCTTGCTGATTCATCCTCAGTTGGAATAGCTTCATAGTCAGATGAACCACCATTCAAAGCTCGTGGTTCAAGGGGACTTGAAACAACCGCTCCATTAGCCTCTTTTTCAGAGAGGACTCCTTCGATCAGTTCACGTGATTTTTTCAGGTCTGCTAAGGCAGCACTAAAGTCTTCTTGACTAATAGTGTCACCTTTAGAGAAGGCTTCATTGAACTTATCAACGGCTGCCTTGGCTGCTTGGATTTTATCTGCCGATGCTCCGTTAGCTCGGAGTTGATCAGTGATAAACTCTAGCTCATCTTTTAGGTCATAAACGCCATTTTTACCTTCTGTATTTGTATAGGTTGGGAGTGCCTGCGGAGTCATTTGAGAGTTTGTCCCAGCAGCTGTTGTGTTTCCTCCAGCAGATGGCGTACCTTGATTTTCATCTGATGTAGGCTCGCTCAAAACTCTTCTACGACTCTTCCCTCCGCTTGCTTGCGTAGCCGCAGCTCCGTCTGGAGTAGCGAGTCCAGTAGGTGTCAGACCTGTAGATGCCAAACCTGCCTTTTCCAAGATTGTTGGAGTTTCTAGGCTAGGTGTCAAGGCTTGATTGACACGGCTGATTAGGGCTTCCATAGCTCTTGTTTGCTCGTCAACCTGTGCTTGTGTCGCTTTAGGGTCGCTCAAAACTGCATTAGCTGCTGCTAGACCCGCTTCCACTTCGTCGTGAAGAGCTTTCATAGAGTCTAGGGTTAAGTTTGCCAACAAAGCTTGCAGATTCCCTTGAGTCGATTTGGCTGCTGTCGTATCAGCGACGGTCGGCTCTTCTTGCTCTTTTACTTCTCCTGCTTGAGAAGGTTCTTGGTTAGCTGGATTTGTCTCAGACTGAGCAGAGTTAGACTCAGCTCCTGCTTGCCCTTGATTGGTTTCCTCAGCTGGCGCTTCCTGCGTTTTCACCTCATCAGCTGCTTTAAGTTCAGCTGGCTGGTCAGTTAAAACCTTGTCCGAGTCTCCCTCATCCGAGCTTCCTAAATCACCGTCTGCCTTTCCATCAGAACCCATCGTAGCTACTTCATTTGTCGTAGCTGGAGTGATGGGTTCATGCGCTGCTACTGCCCCGTTGGCAAAGAACATCAAGGCCGCAACCGCGACACTGGCAGCACCAAAGTGGTATTTTCGAATCGAATATCGGAAAACCTTTTCTTTGTTATATTTTCCAATGTCCATGAAATCTTTCTCCTTTTTTGTAAGTTGTTTTGAAAACAAAAATAGCCTTATCATCTTCAAACTCACATGATATTAAATAGTATTGATAGAACTATTTAACCCACTGCACCCAGTGTACAGTCTAGTAATAATTATACCATACCCCCCCCCCCCCGAATTTACCATCTAATCATCCAAAAATCTTGATTTTTAGAGAATTTTTTAGCATATGTTTATTATATTGATTATAGGTATACACTTTTTTGATTTATTTCCTATAAACTAATAACTTTTCTATATCTTTATTTATGAAAATTTTAGTATAATAATAGTTATAATTGGATGGTTTTTAGTAGTGTGAATATATTAAATCTAATTTAGAAACCAAGTATGGATTCGGATTTTAGTTTGAAAAACCCTCCCTATTTTTGGATTGGAAGAGCTTATCATCAGTTTCTAAAAAATGTCTAAGACTTACGGGACTTATTCGATACCTATTTGCAGCAAGATTAAATGGTTAGCTGGTTAGAAATTGAATTGTTAGCTTTTATTTCATCTCACTATCTCCTATTCCTAGAGCCACAATCTCCTTATTCCTTCCTTTGACGATTCTCATCTCCAAAATCACTCCTATCCCTAGACCACTTTCAGCCCTTACCTCATGATAATCAAGCTTGGAAATATAATAGATTGAAATAAAATATGAACAAATTGATAAGGGGATTTTAAAATAATTTCTAACAATATTTTAAAAGCCCCTTGTACTATCCCAGCTTCAGCTCATTATATTTGTTCTAAATCCATTGATTATTCAATCTAAGATTAGTATTTTGAGCTATCCTACATAAGTCTCCTGGCTTGCTTTTTGATTTTTGTTTATAGGATATTGAATTTGGAATAGTTCACTAGTACTTCTAAAACATTGATAGAAATTACTTTGACTTTCCTGACTGATTTGTTCAGTTCTTATTTCATTCATATATGCTATGAATTAACCGATAGCGGATACCTACGAAGAACTTGCCACTCAGATGTAGGACCTGCCCATCATACAAAAAAACAGATTTCATCCCACAAAGAGATAAAATCTGTTACTATTTTCTACACGATATTTCCGAATTTTTAATCCAGCAGTTGGTCTGCCTGGCTGATGGCTCGCTCGGGGTGCTGGGTAAAGGGTTTGTTCCCGAAAAACTCCAACCATGGTTTACGAACCTCGTCTTTGCTGGTTTCTCTGTATTTTTTAGGTCTTATTTATGGTGGGCCTTCAATAGCGCCTCAAACTCAGATACTGACATACCCAACTGCTGACTAGCAACCTCGGAAGTCAGAAGACCTTGACGAACCATATCTAGGAAGGCAAAAAGTTTTCCACGCTCCAGTCCCTGTTCAATCCCCTCTGCACGTCCACGTTCAAGACCACGCTCTAAGCCCTTTTCCTCCGCTTGTTCCAAGGCATAGTCCTGAGCGAGTAAGGCTTGTTCTTCACGCCTGCGTTGTTCACTAAACATCTTCCTGTCCTCCTCGGACCAGCTCTTGTAATCTAGCAGTTGGTCTGCTTGGCTGATGGCTCGCTCGGGTTGTTGAGTAAAGGGCTTATTACCAAAAAACTCCAACCACGGCTTGCGAACCTCGTCTTTGCTGGTTTCT